>CAUFXK010000082.1 GCA_959596495.1 uncultured Collinsella sp.
ATACGCCGCACCATTTGAGATTAAAGCTCCCGGCAACGGGGGCTTTTCTTTTACGCCAGCTTGAGTGCTTTCGTCCAAAGGGACGATTTCCTGTCGACTCGTGTAAGATTCCGAGTAGATGTCGCGACTTATTCGCGACCACTCCTTCTCAAGCGACCGATCAGGGTGATATTTCGTGGCAGAGCGTCCGACATACAAGCTCAGGTTTCTCGATCCCAAGAAGCGCTTTCCGGCGATGCCCGAGCAGCCTGCGGGACGCTCGTATGGCGTGGTCTGGAAACTCTTTGGCGAGGATCAGCATGAATCTTGTTATGTCGTCGAATTCGTTGGCAAAAGCCGTGTGTCGCTTTTGGGCTACGTAAGCGTTTCGGGTGAGGTGTACAAGGTAGACCGCCCCGTTAGCGAGGCTCCGCTGCCCAACGATCCCGACATGGAACTGGTCCTTGACGAGTCGGACTCCGGTATTGGTGAGATTATGGTGAGGGGAGCAAACGGCACGATGCGCGTGCGCGCGCGAACCGTCGGCTCTCCCGAAGGTCCCATGCGCGAACAGTCCGATCACGAGACATGGAATTCGACCCGCTCCCTTCCTTACGGTGAGTTCATGGCATCGATGTTCCTGCGCTACGTGATATTCGCTGACTCCGAAAATACCATTGCGAGCACGGCGGACGCCGACGGACTCGACGAGGGTGTGCAAAACGTTGTCGACAAGATCAAGCTCGTAAAGTTGCCCGAGCCGGTCGAGGTGTTTTTGGGCTTTAACACGACACCGCTACCTGACGCTATCGAGACGCTGCTCTACCGCGTTGACCATGCCGAGAATCCGAGCGGTATCGAGCGCTATGCCGCCGCCCTTATGAGTGAAATTGACTTGCCTCGCTTGCGCACCATCGCCGCTAAGTCCGAGATGAGCCTGGCTCGCATCGATCGCTCAAAGCTTTTCTATCTCAATTTTGATCGCAGCCTGCTGGACCAGGACGAGATTGACATGCTGCTTGCCATCGAGTGCCGTCTTAACCGTCTCTCCGGCATCCTTGAGCACATCGGGGCCGGATTGGTCCCTGCGGCATCCTCGCCGAGCCTTGAGGGCTGCGCGCTCTTTGATGCGTGGCATATCGCCAAGACGACCAACGATGTTCCCCGACTGCTTGATACGGCCTCGAGCGATAACCCGTGGGGCAAACCGGGTACGGTGGCTTGCCAGCCGGGCGGTGAGTGGGATGTGCGTACCCGCTTCGCGCGTATTGTCGAGGCACTTAACGTGGTCACGCGGCTCGACTATACCTATCGGGCAAACGTTGCCGAAGGGATCATGCTCGTTCGGTTTGGGCAGTCTGTCGTTGATGCCATGCCGCAACGTGAATACGACGCTCAAGATGACGCCTGGCGCGAGTTGGACGAGGACGCGCGTGCGATCTGGGCCGCGGAGCACGATGCGCGCGTGGCACTCACGCTTGCGGCAGCGTGTTTTGCCGCGGGCACCTGCATCACGCGCTGCTATGTGCAGATTGCTGCTCCCGACAGTGAGCAGGGCGAGCGCGTTGTTGCAACGTATTTCTTTGGGCGCGCGGCCTATCTGGCCGATTGCGTGCCTGTCGCCAAGGATCTTGAGAGTATAGACATGGACGATATGCCGTGCAAGCGTGTGCTTGAGGCATATGAGTCAACCGCTCCGGAGACGATTGAACCTGCGGAGGTTCATGCTCGTCCGCGTGATGACCATCGCATGCTGCCGCCGGCGCTGCGCGATCTGCTGCTTGCCGATACGGCTGACGAGCTGGAGGTCATGGAAGAGGACGACGACCCATACGTGGCCCGTGTTGTTGAATTGCGCGAGCAGGCAAAAGTCGACCGTACAGGTGCTTTTGAAGGCTTTTCCCGTCTTGTTGAGGAGTTGGAGGCTAAGTGCGCCGTCGCCGAGCTTTTGGCGACAGGTCCGGTTCAAACGCAGTTTTGCGATAACCAGCTGGTGCGCATGGTGCTACCGGTGTTGGAAGAAGACCGCTCTGTGCGAATCCTTCGTGCGCCCGATGCGCTGTACTTTGCCCAGCACGAGATCTGCAGCTTTTACGCCGAGCAAGAGGACTTTGAACGAGCACTGCCCGAGGTGCGCCATCTTTACGATCTGGCGCGCTCGTCCATGCAGTCGCACTTTGCGCTCATCAACGTGCTTGCGCGTCTGGAGCGCTTTGACGAGATTATCGAGGTGGCGCGCCACGGCCTACGTATTGCCAGCGATCGTTCTGCAATCGGCTACCTGTTCTATCGCTTGGCGTTTGCCTATTGGAATTGCGATCAGCTCGACCTGGCGCTGGCTTGTTACCGTCTGGTGCCGCGCGGCGAGGAGTCGGGCAGCAGCGCGCTGGAAGAAATGCAGGGCCTTATGAACGAGATGGGCGTCAGCGAGCCTCCGACGTTCGAGGAAGCGGTCGAGACCATCCACAAGGCTGGACTAGAGCTGCCGCCAGTGTCCGCCGTGACGAATCAGCTGGCAGATGCCGCTGTGCGACTGGTCGATAACGGTTTCTTTTTCCTGGCGCGCGGTTGCATCTTCCAAATGTGGCGCACCATGGGCAACGACGAGCTCGGCTCCCTCAACCGCTCGCTGGGGTAGGCGAAGCTTCCAAGGAAGAAAGGCTGCTAGGCAATTAGAAAATTTCCTCTTGCTCATCCTTGGCTGTTTGGTTACTATAGAACGGCTGTTACGGAGAGCTGACCGAGAGGCCGAAGGTGCTCGCCTGCTAAGCGAGTATGCCCCAAAAGGGCATCTGGGGTTCGAATCCCCAGCTCTCCGCCAGTATGACTTGAAAGAAGGGTCCCATTTGGGGCCCTTTTTATTATCAAGAATGGCGGCTGGGGATTCGAACCCTCAAAAAAAGGAGGCATCCTTTCGGACGCCTCCTTTCAGTGGACTTATTATTCTTGCGCCCTACACCTCGGGCGCCTTGGCGACGGTCTCGCTTTCTGCCGTGAGTGGGCGGTTGTCGATGCGACGGCCCAAGCGATCGAGCTTCACGAGCAGCCATTCAATGGGATTCGGCCCTGCGCCTTCCTCGTCGGCAACCAGGTCCATGACGGCGATCTTGGTGCCGTCCTGCTTGAGCGTGACGCTGCCCACCTTGTCGCCCACATGCACCGTGCCCGAAAGATCGTCGTAGCTAACCTTTTCGGTCACCTCGCCGGCAAGGGAAAACACGGTCGCTTGCGCCGTGGGATCGGCGAGTGTGGCGTCGATCGTCTTATCCGTCCAGTCGGTTTGACCAATGCGCGCCATAAGCGGGTTGCCGTTGGCGGTCTTTTCCTGTGTGTTGGCGATTGCGACCGTCACCTTGTGACCGTAGTACCAATTGGCAAGGGTTGCGGTATCGGTAAAGCGCTGGTCGGTGGTGGTGGAGTTCAAAACGACGGTGTAGATCTCGTCGCCGTCGCGGTTGTAGGCGCTCGTAAAGCAATAGCCCGCGTCGTCGGTGGTGCCGGTCTTGCCACCGATGTTGCCATCTTGGCCCAGCAAATAGTTATGCGTGTCCATGGAATGCGAATGGTCGGTGCCGTCGGCGCCCGTGACCTCGATCCAGGAATCCTCGCTCGCTACGACCTCGCGGATCGTGTCGTTTTTCATGGCCTCCTGCATCATCAGCGCTACGTCGTGTGCGGTTGAGTGCATATCGCCAGCCCACTCATCAAAGTCCAGACCATGCGGGTTTTCAAAAAGCGTACCGGTGCAGCCGAGCTTCTTAGCGCGCTCGTTCATGGCCTTCACAAAGGTTGCCTCGGCGTCTTTGGTTTTAGGGTCGATCTTCTTGCCCACATATTCGGCGAGCACGACGGCGGCGTCGTTGCCCGAGGGAATCATCAGGCCGCGCAGTGCCTGCTCCACGGTAAGCTCGTCACCTTCGAGCAAGCCGGCGGTCGAATTACCCACGGTGGCTGCGGCGTTGCTCACCGTGACCTTCTCGTCCATCTTGCAATTCTCGACGGTTAGGATTGCGGTCATGACCTTGGTGATCGAGGCGATTTTGACCTGCTCATCGGCGCCGCGCCCGTAGTAGACGGTGCCGTCTTTGCCCATGACGAGCGCATTGGTCGCATCGATATCGGGCAGATTATCGGCCGTGATGCCGCGCGCATCGGCGGTTTTGCCGCAGACATTGTCGGTCGTGAGCACTTGGGCGCCGGCGACGGTGGGCACGCCAGCGGCAAGGGCGATAGCGCAGACAAAGCCGGCGGCAAGCTGGGCTGAGCGCTTTGCAAAAGAGGTGAGGGACTTCACAGATTTCGCTTTCGACGGGATGGTCTCTTCTGGAACTAGAGTATATCGTTTGCCGGTGTCGGCGATCATCGCGTGCGTGCGTGGCCCACATCCGCGCCCGAACGGGCACAAGGGTGCTTAAGGCCGACTTAATCACCCACGCTTGTTGTGTGTGGCATGCGCCCCCTCGGGCATAATGGAGCGCGAGAGGAGCACGCATGAACGAGCGCATTTTGGTAGTTGATGACGAAAAGGCCATCGCCGACTTGGTTGGTATCTACCTTACAAAAGAAGGCTTTGATGTACAGGTCGCCTATAGCGGGGCCGACGCTGCCAAGGCAATCTTGGAGCAGGAGTTCGATCTGGCGCTGCTGGATGTCATGCTGCCCGATATCGATGGGCTTGAGTTGCTGCGTACGATCCGTTCCAGCCATACCTATCCCGTGATCATGCTGACGGCGCGCGATGCCCAGCAAGACAAGATCGAGGGCCTTTCGCTTGGCGCGGACGATTACGTGGTTAAGCCGTTCCGCCCGCTTGAGCTCATCGCGCGCGTGCATGCTCAGCTTCGCCGCTACACCAGCTACGGTAGCCGCGCGCAGGTGGCCGAGTCGCCGATCATCCAGCTCGACGGCCTGGAGATCAACCGCGATGCTCGTTCCGTAATGGTGGACGGTGCGCCGGTGCGCCTCACGCCCATCGAGTATTCCATCTTGCTGTATCTGGTCGAGCATCGCGGCAGTGTGGTGGCCGTGGAGGATCTGTTCCGCGCGGTGTGGAACGAGGATTTTATGCCCGGCTCCAACAATACGGTGATGGTGCACATTCGCCACCTGCGCGAAAAGATCGGTGACGACGCTCAAAAGCCGCGCTTTATCAAAAACGTCTGGGGCGTCGGCTACATAATCGAATAACGCCTTTGATGGTGGGGAAGTGGATATGACAAAAGACGATAGGCAGGCATTCGAGGTGCCCGATCGACTCTTTGAATACGTAAGGTCGGTCGTCGACAACCGCGCGCTTGCAACGGTGCTGCTCTTTTTGCTGAGCCTGCTGCTGATTGGCATCGATAACATCGCTGGAATCTTGGCGGTGCTGCTTGTCGGCTTTTTGCTGATCGATCGATTTGAAATCGTACGCCGCTGCGTGGTGATTGGCGGTGCCGCGTGGGCCATGACGTTGGCGATTGGCGCCATGGCACTCGGCGGCATCGAAGGGCCGGTGCTGTTCGATGCCGGCTTTGTATTCAACATGCTTGGCTTTGTGCTGGCGCTTGCCGTGTGCGTGCTGTTCTTTTGCGGCCGCGCCCTGTACTACCAGGGCTATGAGCAGGGCGAGCAGCATGCCGATTGTGTGCTGGCCGCTCGTATTCAAGATCGCCTGATCGATCACCCCGACACCTGGGACAACATCGACGGCGACTTCCTGGAGGTCGAGGGCGCACTCAACCGTGTGCGCGATCGCGAGCGCAAGGTGCAACAGGCCTTGCGTGACGAGTCTCATCGCAAGGACGATCTGGTCACGTACTTGGCACATGACCTACGCACCCCGCTTGCCAGTGTGGTGGGCTATCTTTCGCTGCTTCAAGAGGCTCCTGAGCTGCCGGTTGAGCAACGTGCGCACTTTACGGGCGTGGCGCTCGACAAGGCGCACCGGCTCGATGCGCTCATCGAAGAGTTCTTCGATATCACGCGCTTTGACTTCCACGATATCGTGCTCACGCGCGGCTATGTTGATCTGGGGTTGCTGCTGGCTCAGGTGGCTGACGAGTTCTATCCCATCCTCAACGAGCAACATAAGGAAGCCCAGGTTGATATTCGCGAGGACCTGACGGTGCTCGTGGATGGCGATAAGATGGCTCGCGTGTTTAACAACATCATGAAAAACGCCGTCGCCTATAGCTATGAGGGCTCGACTATCACGATTGAGGCCAGGCGCCAAGACGATGGCGGCGTGCGCGTGCGCTTTATCAATCAGGGCGATCCTATCCCTGCGGCTAAGCTCAAGGTGATCTTTGAGAAGTTCTATCGCCTGGATGCGGCGCGTGCGACCAATCGCGGTGGTGCCGGTTTGGGCCTTGCTATTGCCAAGGAGATCATCGCGGCACACGGCGGTACCGTTGCATGTGAATCGACGCCCGAACACACGATATTCACCATCGAGCTGCCCGCCGCATAGCCAGTGTGCCCTTACAAACACTTGACAATGTGCTCACGTGCGTATGAGCCGCGATTCCTACTATCGATACTGCTGAATTGATATCGATATGGAGGTGTGCGGTATGACGGCTGCTGCGGCTGTGGAGCCCACGGAGCTTGAAGAACTCATGGAAGCGCAGGCCGAGGCCGCGCATGAGCGCGAGGTTGGGGATGCGACTCGCCCCACGGCAGAGGATCTTGCCGCCTCGCCGACGCGCATCGACGTCGAGGGCCTCGACCTGTTCTATGGCGACCACCATGCGCTCAAGGACGTGAATATCAAGATCCGCGACAAGCAGATCACCTCGTTCATCGGGCCTTCGGGCTGCGGAAAGTCCACGTTGCTGCGCTGCTTTAACCGCATGAACGACGGCATCAAGGATTGCCGCATCGAGGGCAAGATTGCGCTCGATGGTCAAGATATCCTGGGCGATTGCGACATCTGCCGTTTGCGCCAGCGCGTGGGCATGGTGTTCCAACGCCCCAACCCATTTCCCATGAGCATCTACGACAACGTCGCCTACGGTCCTCGCGGTATGGGTGTGCGCGACCGCGCCGTGCTCGATGAGCTGGTCGAGGACTCCCTGCGTCGCGCTGCCCTGTGGGACGAGGTCAAGGACAAGCTCAAAGAGTCGGGCCTGGGTCTTTCGGGTGGACAGCAGCAGCGCCTGTGCATCGCCCGCGCACTTGCCGTGCAGCCCGATATTCTGCTGATGGACGAGCCTACGAGCGCCCTTGACCCCGTGTCGACGCTGGTGGTGGAGCAGCTCGCCTGCGAGCTCAAGGAGACCTGCACGCTCGTGGTCGTTACGCACAATATGCAGCAGGCGGCGCGTATTTCCGACTCGGTCGCGTTTTTCTTGTTGGGTGAGTTGGTGGAGCACGCGCCCACCGCTCAGCTCTTCAAAAATCCGACCGACCCGCGCACGGCCGATTATTTGACGGGGCGTTTTGGCTGATACCATCTCGTAAAGGCACCTTTAGGGTTAAGATGCGGTCATGCCGGCCGCAAAGGGGTTCAACATGATCTATTACGTCGAGGACGATGACAACATCAGGGATTTGACGGTCTATGCGCTGCGCAAGCAGGGGATCGAGGCCGAGGGCTTTTCGTGCGATGGCGAGTTTAAAGCTGCCGTGGCGCGACGGGTGCCCGATGCTGTGCTGCTCGATATCATGCTGCCCGATACCGATGGCCTGGCGATTATGCGTCGCCTGCGTGCCGACCGCCTGACGGCGACGGTGCCCATCATGATGCTCACCGCCAAGGACACCGAGCTCGACAAGGTTATGGCGCTCGATGGCGGTGCCGACGATTACCTGACCAAGCCGTTTTCGCTCATGGAACTTGCCAGCCGTTGCCGTGCGCTGCTGCGCCGCGGCGGCATGGTCAAGCAGGCGAGCGACGTGCTCAGCGTGGGCGATATCGTGCTTTCGCCCAGCCATCGCGAGGTGACCGTTGCCGGCGAGCCGCTTAAGCTCACCCTGC
>CAUFXK010000083.1 GCA_959596495.1 uncultured Collinsella sp.
GGAAATACCCCGCCGCCCCGGGGAACCCTCCTGCGCGCAATCAGCCCGTCATTTGAATGGAATAAAAGTTTGTGAGGCCCTGGCCAACTGGCCAGGGCCTCGTTTTGTGTGGGGATGTTTTGGCTGGCGGGCGCTGCATATTATTCGTATAATTTATCGTAAGTTCCCGTACATCGATTGGAGCCTTATATGCCTGCCATTAAGCCTGTTTCCGATTTACGCAATTACAACGAGGTGCTCTCCGATGTCCACGAGGGCTCCCCGGTGTTCCTGACCAAAAACGGGCACGGTTGCTACGCGGTGCTCGACATGAAAGATTACGACCGGTTTTGCGCCATCAGCACGCTGATGTCGGAGCTTGAGCGCGGGCGCAGCTCGGGTGACGAGAGCGGATGGGTCTCGTCGGACAACGTCGCCGAGCACTTCCGCCGCAAGGCCGCAAGCCATGCATAGCTGCGAGGTCGTCTACTCTCCGCTGGCTCTACAAGATCTCGACGACATCTGGGACTACATTGCCGTCGAACAGGACAATCCCGCAGCAGCGGAGAGAATCGTAGAGGGCATCCTCGCTCGGATAGACCTGCTATCCAGCTTCCCAGAGTCGGGTACGCCACTATCTTCAATCTATCCCCTGCGCTCCGATTACCGGTTCGTGGCCTGTGACAACTATCTCGCGTTTTACCGTTTCCACAAGAAGGTCTATATCGACCGCGTCCTCCACAGAAAGCGCGATTACCTGCAGGTGCTGCTTGCCGAATAAACAGGCCCCGATATAATTCGACCCCTTATCCGGGACCATGCCCGATGCAGCTAAAAGAGCCCCGTCCTAAATTAGCTACTGAGGAGTTGGGCCATGGCGTTGACGAATTTTTGGACTTGAAGGGTTGGCTCGAGCGGATAGTGCAAAAAGACCGGCACCTCTCGCCCGCACAGGAACGGCACGCCCACAAAGGCCGGGTGCACCCCTGACCATGCGCCACAGGTGAGTACCGCATCGCCCTTTTCCTCGGCTTCGTTAAAGAGCGCAAAGTCAAAGCTATCCACATCGATCACGTCCACGCCGCCGTCGGCCAAAAGGTCGATGCGTAGGCTGTCCATGGCGTCGTTGCCGTGGCGCAGTACGCGCAGACGCATACCCTCCAAATCGGCGACCGTAATGCGATTCTTGCGCGCCAGCGGGCTCGTGCGCGGCAGGTCGATATAAAACGGCACGTTAACGATGCGGAGCTTTTGGCAGGCGTCACCCCAGCGCGGGGTCGAAAAACTCGATTGCACCACATCGACCTCGCGGCCCAAGCTGCGCATGACGGTCTCGCGCTCGTCGTAGAGATCGCTTACCGGCACGATCTCAAATCGCAGCGACGGTTCCAGATCGTGGATGCCCGACCACATCGACAGCGTTTGGCGCCCCGGGCACATCATCGACACGCCCAGGCGCACGGCACCGCCATCGCCCGCCGCGCGTCGGGCACGGCGCAACGCATCCTCGGACTGACGCATGATCGAGCGCGCATCGTCTACCAGCAGCGCACCCGCCGGCGTCACCTTAACGCCCGAATGCGAGCGCTCGAACAACGTGATGCCAAACTCGGCCTCGAACCCCGACACCTGTTTGACGAGAGCCGGGGTCGACACACGTAGTTTTGCCGCCGCGCGCGAGAAGCTTCCCAGCTCCGCGGCGGCCGATATGGCCTCAAGTCGTCGATCGTACACGTTAATCTCCCGTTTTCGCGCCCGTGGCCACATGGTGCCACAGGAGGTTGTTTTCGCAGGTCATGCGCTCAATTGAGAATAAACTGCATCGCACAGTGTAAACCTATGGTTAACGCCATTCTAACAAATATGCAATTCACCTGCGCAAATGCAAAGCATACGATAACCAGCGAAAACCACGTGGGTCGGTTAATGGGAGCGACCCACCGGGAGGCATAAGAAGGGAAGTTCCTATGAGCAATTGGCTTAAGCTCGAGGGCGATGTCTGCGCCGTGACCGGCGCGCTCGGCGGTATGGGCGTCGAGATTTGCCGCGAGTTCGCCCGCAACGGCGCCAACGTCGTCCTGCTCGACCTGGACGAGGAGAAGGTCAAGGCCGCTGCCGCCGACCTTGCTGCCGAGTTTGGCATCCACGCCGAGGGTTACAAGATGAACGCCACCGACGAGGCCGAGGTTCAGGCTGCCGTCGACGCCACCATCGCCAACTTCGGCCGCGTCGATGTTCTCGTCAACACCGCCGGTATCCTGCGCTTTGCAGCCATGGAAGACCTGCCGCTCTCCGACTGGAACGAGGTCATCAACGTCAACCTCACCGGCTACTTCATCACCTCGCAGCGCTTTGGTCGCGAGATGATCAAGGCCGGCCAGGGTCGCCTGGTGCACATTTCGACCGTTGCCAGCCACTCCCCCGAGACGTTCTCGGGCGTGTACAGCTCCACCAAGGCGGGCGTCAACATGATGTCCAAGATGCTGGCTGCCGAGTGGGGTCCCTACGGCGTGCGCTCCAACTGCGTCGAGCCCTGCTTCGTCAAGACCCCCATGTCGGCAAGCTTTTACGCCGATCCCGAGGTCGAGAAGAGCCGCAGCCGCCTCATCGCCACGCGTCGCATCGGCGAGGTCAGCGATATCGCCAACGCCGTCATGTTCCTGGCGTCCAAGCGCTCGGACTTTACCACCGGCGACGCCATCAAGGTCGACGGCGGCTTCTCCAACATGATGGGCGACCTCACCGCCAAGCCCGGCGGCCGTCGCGCCTATGCCGACAACTATCTTAAGAACAAGGGTGTCGAGCTCTGGTCCGATGAGTCCGGCGTCGCAAAGCCGACTGACCAGTAAACCAACCTGACAGGGAGGCACCGCGGACACGCCCGCTCCTCCCCCGTATCGATTAGAAAGAGTCCCATGGCTTCCACCAACTCCAACAAGGGTCGCGCCGTCGTGCTTTCCGCCGCGTGCGTCACCATGTTCTTCATCAGCTCCATCGCGCTGTACTCCGTCGTGTCCAAGAACCTGCTCGCCGTCTACCCCGAGTGGTCCAGCGCACTTACCTGGGCTTTCCCGGTCTTCCAGACCATCATGGCCGTGACGGGCATCTTCGCCGGCCGCATCTCCGATAAGATCGGCCCGCGCAACGTCGTGATCGCTGCCGCCGTGTGCTACGGCGTGGGCTGGTTCATGTCCGGCACCGTCACCGAGCCGTGGCAGTTCTACCTGTGGTTCTCGCTCGTCGCCGCCATCGGCAACGGCCTGGGCTACAACCCCGCGCTCACCACCGGCCAAAAGTGGTTCATCGACAAGAAGGGTCTCGCCTCCGGCATCACCCTTGCCGCTTCGACCGCCGGCCCCGCCGTGCTGTCCCCGGTGCTCGCCTCGCTGCTCATCCCGAGCCTGGGCATCTTTGGCGCCCTCAAGGCACTCGGCGTCATCTTCTTTGTGACGATCGCCGCCTCCGCCCTGTTCCTGAAGGCCCCCGAGGCCGGCTGGCTACCCGAGGGCTTCGAGGCCCCCAAGGGCGGCGCGCACGCCGGTACCTTCGGCGACCTCACCCCGGGCGAGATGGTCAGGACCCCGCGCTTTTGGGTCCTCATCGTCACCTTCGCCTTTGCCGCCACCGCGGGCACCCTGCTCGTGGGCAAGGTTGCCTCCATCGCCGCCGTCCAGCTCTTCGCCGACCCCACGAGCGCCGCTGCCGTCGCCCTCGGCGGCGTGGTGGTCTCCGTCAACACCTGCGCAAACCTGGTCGGCCGTCTGTCCTTTGGCCAGATCATCGACAAGATCGGCGCCTACAAGTCGCTGCTCATCAGCCTTGTCGTCACCATCGTCGCGCTCGTCATCATGTCGATGAGCTTTACGCAGGGTATGTTCTTTGTGGCGCTCGCCCTGCTCGGCTTTAGCTTTGGCGCCCTGCTCGTCATCTACCCGCCGCTCACCGGTGGCGCCTTCGGTACCAGCAACATCGGCGTCAACTACGGCATCATGTTTTTGGGCTACGCCGCTTCTACCTGGATCAGCCAGCCCATCACCGCCGTGCTGTATCACGCCGAGGCCGGCAGCGCCGCCTACCAGCAGTCCTTCTATGGCGCCATCGTGATCGCCGCCATCGCCGTCGTGCTCACCGTCTACATGATGGTCTCCGACAGCAAGAAGAAGTCCGCCTAGTTTTACCGATGCGACAAAGGGACAGTCCCTTTGTCGCATTCCACCGATCACCAGTATTAAGGAGTCGAAATGTCTGAGCTCAATCCCGTCCGCATTGCCGTTATCGGCGCCGGTGCCATGGGCCGCAACCACATCCGCTTTGTCACCGAGGAGCCCGAGGCCGAGCTCGTCGCCATCGCCGACGCCTTTGAGGGCGCCCGTGCCACGGCCGAGGCCGCCGGCGTGCCGTTTTACACCGATCCCGCCCAGATGATGGACGAGGTCAAGCCCGAGGCCGTCATCATCGCCACCCCCAACGACCTGC
This sequence comes from uncultured Collinsella sp., assembly GCA_959596495.1. Lineage (GTDB taxonomy): Bacteria > Actinomycetota > Coriobacteriia > Coriobacteriales > Coriobacteriaceae > Collinsella. The sequence continues at coordinate 4,456 of CAUFXK010000083.1, forward strand.
ATCTGGGCGTTGCCCGCGAGGCCGTGAAGCGCAACATCGTGCCGCTGGTCGAAAAGCCAATCTCCAACGACCTCGAGGATGCCCAGGCCTTCGCCGCCGAGGCCGAGACCGCCGGCGTGCCCGTGCTCGTGGGCCAGCACCGTCGCCACAACCCCTTCGTCAACAAGGCCAAGGAGATCATCGAGTCCGGTGAGCTGGGCAAGCTCACCGTGTCGAGCTTCCACTACATGATCTATAAGAATGACGAGTACTTTGATGTCGAGTGGCGCCGCAAAAAGGGTGCCGGCCCGATCCTGGTCAACCTGGTGCACGACGTCGACCTGCTCCGCTATCTGCTGGGTGAGCCCGTTGCCGTCCAGGGTATGCAGTCCAGTGCCGCCCGCGGTTTTGAGACCGAGGACTCCGCCGTGGTCAACGTCCGTTTTGCCGATGGCGCGCTTGCGAGCATGACCATCTCCGACGCCACCGCCAGCCCCTGGAACTGGGAGGCAACCGCTCGCGAGGATCCGCAGTACCGCCCCTTCGACGCTGACGCCTACTTTATCGGCGGCACTAAGGGCGCCCTTTCGCTGCCCCGCCTGCACCAGTTCTCCTACGACGGCGCCTCTAACTGGCACAAGCCGCTGCAGATGGAGATTCCGGCCGTGGACCCGGCGCTGCCGCACAAGATGCAGCTCAAGCACTTTGTGAAGGTTGTCCGCCGCGAGGTCGAACCCGTCGTGACCCCCGCCGATAACGTCAAGACGCTCACGCTGCTTAACGCCATCAAGGAGGCCGCCGAGACCGGCCAGCTCGTCGAGCTGTAATGCCTTAAGAGCGGGCCGCAGCAAAGTCCCCGCCGAGCGCCTTGGCCCGCCGCCAACAAGCCCCTCTTCTTTGCCCCACGAGCAGCCTCCTGCCCGTGGGGCTTTTTGACTACATTGGTAATGATTTTTCTGGGACGGGGGCTATTTTGTGCCTCAGCTTGGTTCGTTCGCCACGAAATGGGCCTATCTACTACGTTTAACCGACCACCCTCAACCATGCCGAATTTCGCGAAATAAAAACCGCAGGTAACCGGCTTGTCGATTTTCGGAAAACCCAGGTACGGTCGACCCATGCGGTTCAAACGTAGTAGACGGGTCGTTTTCGTGGCGCGGCTCCAAAACAGTCTTTTGGGACGGGTGGTATCCTTGGTAGCCCTGTGCTGCAAACGCACCTTAAACGCAAGGAGTCCCATGGATCTTATCGCCCAGCTTGCCCGCGAGCTCAACCTTAAGGCCGCCAACATCGAGGCGGCCGTCAAGCTCATCGACGAGGGCAACACCATCCCCTTTATCTCGCGCTACCGCAAGGAAGCAACGGGCGGCATGGACGACGTCGCCCTGCGCGCACTCGACGAGCGCCTGTCTTACCTGCGCAATCTTGAGCAGCGCAAAGAGGACGTCATTCTGCTCATCGACGCCCAGGGCAAACTTACGCCAGAGCTTGAGCAGCAGATTCGCGAAGCCACGCAGATCCAACGTGTTGAGGACCTCTACAAGCCCTACCGCAAAAAGCGCATGACCCGCGCACAGAAGGCCCGCGAGGCAGGCCTGGAGCCGCTTGCCAACATGATCATCATGCAGGCCTCGGCAAAGGGCAGCGCGCTCGACACCGCCGCGGCATACGTCAACGAGGAGGCCGGCTTCGACACACCCGAGAAGGCACTTGCCGGCGCCGCCGACATCGTTGCCGAGACGGTGGCCGAAGACCCCGAGAACGTCGCCGACCTGCGCGCCTTTACGCAAAACACCGCCGATATCATTGTCGAGGCTACCGATCCCACGGAGAAGACTCCCTACGAGCCCTACTACAACTTTGACGAGCCGCTGCGCCGTATACCCAACCACCGTGTGTTGGCTATCGACCGCGGTGAGCGCGAGGGCAAGCTCCGCGTGCGCGTGAACGTCGACGGCGCTGCCGCCACGGCATGCCTCGGCAGCCGTTGGCCCCGACGCCAGGGCGTCTTCGCGCCCGTCTTTGACGCCGCCATCGCCGACGGTTACAAGCGCCTCATGGCCCCCTCGCTGGAGCGCGAGGCCCGCGCCAAGCTCACCGTTCGCGCCCAGACCGAGGCCATCAACGTCTTTGCCAAGAATCTCGAGGGCTTGCTCTCGGCGCGCCCCGTGCGCGGCGCCCGCGTGCTCGCGCTCGATCCGGGCTACCGCACCGGCTGCAAGGTCGCCGTCATGGACGAGACCGGCAAGCTGCTCGACCACGGCGTGGTCTACCCCACCAAGCCGCGCCACGACGTCGCCGGCACCAAGCGCGAGCTCGCCCGCCTCGTCAAGAAGGACGGCGTCAACACCATCGTCATCGGCAACGGCACCGCCAGCCGCGAGACCGAGGAAGTCGTCTCGGAGTTCATTGCCGAGCAGGCGCCCAGCCTTCGCTACACCATCGTTAACGAAGCCGGCGCGTCGGTGTACTCGGCTTCCGAACTCGCCAGCCAGGAGTATCCCGACTTGGACGTCACCGTGCGTGGCGCCATGAGCCTGGGCCGCCGCCTGCAAGACCCGCTGGCAGAGCTCGTCAAGATCCCGCCCCAGTCCATCGGCGTTGGCCAGTACCAGCACGACCTTGACCAGGCCGAGCTTTCGCGCACGTTGGGCCATGTGGTGGAGGACGTCGTCAACCGCGTGGGCGTCGACGTCAACACCGCAAGCGCGAGCCTGCTGGGATATGTATCGGGCATCACGCCGAGCGTGGCCAAAAACATCGTGGCCTACCGCGAGGAAAACGGCGCCTTTACCGATCGCCGCCAGCTCAAGAAGGTCCCCAAGCTGGGACCCAAGGCATACCTGAACGCCGCGGGTTTCCTGCGCATTAGCGGCGGCAAGAACCCACTCGACGCGACAAGCGTCCACCCCGAGAGCTACGAGGTGGCCGCGGCCGTCCTGGAGCGCGCCGGCGTTAAATCAAGCGAGCTCAGCCGCGGCGGCGTGCCCGACATCGAGCGCCGCCTAGGCAGCATCTCGGCGCTGGCAAGCGACCTGGACTGCGGCACCCTCACGCTCATCGACATTGTCAACGAGCTCAAGAAGCCCGGTCGCGACCCGCGCGACGACGCGCCCGAGGTGGTCTTTAGCCGCTCAGCGCTTTCCATCGACGACCTGGAGCCCGGCATGGAGCTCAAGGGCACGGTGCGCAACGTTGTGGACTTTGGTGCCTTCGTCGACGTGGGCGTGCACCAGGACGGCCTCGTGCACATCTCCAAACTGGCCAACCGCTTTGTCAAGCACCCGAGCGACGTGGTGCGCGTCGGTGACACGGTCAAGGTGTGGGTTGAAAAGGTCGATCGCGACCGCAAGAAGATCTCCCTCACCATGGTGCAGGGGAAGTAA
>CAUFXK010000084.1 GCA_959596495.1 uncultured Collinsella sp.
GGATAATACCCCTAAGATAGACAAAACTCTAATACTATAGCACCCTGTTGCGACCACGCGCAAGTAGCTAATTTGGCTACTTACAGATTGTCGGTATCGAGGACGATGGTGAATGGGCCGTCGTTGACGAGGTCGACTTTCATATCGGCGCCAAAGATGCCGTGCGCCACGTGTTCGACATCTTGACGAACGAGCGTCAGGAAGTACTCGTAGAGCTCGTTGGCAACATCGGGCGCGCCTGCATCGGTAAACGACGGACGGCGACCGTGGCGGCAGTCAGCGAACAGCGTGAACTGCGACACCACGAGCATCTCGCCGTCGACATCGGCAAGCGCCAGATTGGTCTTGCCGTTCTCGTCCTCGTTGATACGCAGCCCGCGGAGCTTGCCCCACAGCTTGTCGGCCTCGGCACGCGTATCGCCATGGCCCACACCCAGCAGCACCAGGTAGCCGCGTCCAATGCGACCCACGCACTCGCCGTCGACCGTCACGCCGGCGTTGAGCACGCGCTGCACCACCGCGCGCACGGCCTACTCCTCGCCCGTCAGTTTGGCGGATAGATGCTCGAGCGCGTGGAAACGATGGCTGATGGCGTTCTTCTCGTCCGCCGTCAGCTCGGCCATGGTCTTGCCCGGCGTGTCGACCGGCAGGAACAGCGGGTCGTAGCCAAAGCCGTGATCGCCGCGGCCCTCGTGTGCGATAGCGCCCTCGCAGGCGCCCTCACCATAGGTGACCAAACCGTCCGTGTCGATGAGCGCGACGACGCTCATAAAGCGCGCAGTGCGGTCCTCGTCGGCCACGCCCTCCAGATTCACGAGAAGCTTGGCGTTGTTGGCGGCATCGTCTCCGTGCACGCCCGCATAGCGCGCGCTATACACGCCAGGCTCGCCGTCCAGGGCATCAACGACCAGGCCAGAATCGTCGGCAATGGCCATAAGGCCCGTCTCCTCGACCGCAGCCTGCGCCTTGATGATGGCGTTCTCCAAAAACGTCGTGCCGTTTTCCTCGGGGTCCTCAAAATCGCCCAGCTGGCCGAGCGCCACAAAGCGAACCTCGGGCATGACCTTGCCTAAAATGGCCTCGATCTCGGTGAGCTTATGGGCGTTGCCCGTTGCCACGACAATGGTCGCCGCCGGGTCGAGGGTGTCGATGTCGATCTTCTCAAGTGCCATGAGTGGTCTCCTTGTCTCTATAGCAATGCCGCGCCGAGGGCGACGAGGGCCTCCGCCTCTCCCCTCTCAATCAACGGCAGTCTTATACTTCGACGTTTTCCCAGATAAAACCTGCCAAAATAAACCTGTCCCTTTTTGGCAGGTTAGGCGATGGCTTGGCGCTGAAGCTCGATGAGCTCGGCGATGCCTTTGTCGCCCAAGTCGAGCAGGGCGTTGAGGCGCTTACGGTCAAAGGGCGCCTGCTCGCCAGTGCCCTGGAGCTCGATCATCTCACCGGTGTCGGTGGCAACGAGGTTCATGTCGACTTCGGCATGGCTGTCCTCGGAATAATCGAGGTCAAGCAGCGTATTGCCGTCGACAACGCCCATGGAGATTGCAGCCACCTGGCCGGTAAGCGGGATGCGCTCGGTCTTGCCCGCCTCGACCCACATGGCGAGGGCGTCGTGCAGCGCCACCCAGGCGCCGGTGATGCTCGCTGTACGCGTGCCGCCATCGGCCTGAATCACATCGCAGTCGACGGTGACGGTGTACTCGCCGAGCGCCTTCATGTTGACGACGGTACGCAGGCTGCGGCCAATGAGGCGCTCGATCTCCATGGAGCGGCCCTTGCGGTTGGCGTGCTCGCGCTTGCAGCGCTTGCCGGTCGACGTCGGCAGCATGGCGTATTCCGCGGTCACCCAGCCGGCCTTAGCTCCCTTTCGCCAGCCCGGCACGCCCTCCTCGATAGTGGCGGCGCACAGCACGCGCGTATCGCCAAACTCGGCCAGGCACGAACCGTGGGCGTGCTTCATAACGCCGCGGGTGAGCTTAACGGGGCGCAGCTCATCGGCGGCGCGGCTGTTGGCGCGGTTGACCTGCATGTACTCCATGGAAATATCCTTTCGGCAAAAGGTGTGGCGAAGACTTTGGCGGCGGCCTTACATCTATTTCAGCTCATCGATATCGATATGCTCAATGCTCTTGAGCGGCTGACCAAAGATAAAGCTGCCCGCCACCGCAAACTCGGCAATGTTATCGGCCGTCGTGGCAAAACGATGCTGCGGCTCGGCGGCGACGCCCGCCAGCTGCTCGCGGCGCGTGAGGATATCGGTCAGCTCGCGCGTGGTCTCCTCGGCGGAACTCACGACGCGTACCCCAGGCCCCAGCGCATGGCGGATAGGTCCCACCAACAGCGGAAAATGCGTACAGCCGAGCACCACGGTATCGATACCGTGGTCGCGCAGTGGCTCAACCGTGGCACCCACCAGCGCACGCACGGCAGGCGTATCGAAGATGTCCTCGTTCTCAAGCCACTGCTCTTGCAGATGCGCACCCGAGGCGAGCTCGTGTTCGACAACCTCGACAAAGCTCGAGGCAGGACAACCGTATACATCGACGCCGGCATCCAGGTCCTGGATGGCGCGCGTGTAGGCGCCCGAGCGAATGGTGAGGTTGGTGGCGAGCACGCCCACGCGACGCGTGCGGGTGCTGTTGATTGCCGCACGGGCACCCGGCGCGATCACGCCGATCACGGGAACGTCGAGCACCTGCTGGGCCAGACGCAAGGCCGCAGCTGTCGCCGTGTTGCAGGCGATGACCATAATCTTGACGTCGTGCTTCGACAGCCAACGGCCCGCCTGCAACGCAAACGAGCGCACCTCATCCTCGGTGCGCGTGCCGTAGGGGCAGCGTTTGGTGTCGCCGAAGTAGTAGACGGACTCATGCGGCAGCGCCGTCGCGATGGCGCGCGCAACCGTCAGACCGCCCAAACCAGAATCGAACACGCCAATCGGGCGCGTGTCGCCTGCCGGATTCTCGATATCGGACATTACCTCACCAGTCTCTCTCGAAAAGACATATCCAAGTGCGGCGACGCCGCGCTACGAACGCGCCGCGACCAGCAGCTCTGCCGTCGCCGCCCAACCGTCGACAATTTTGCCGCGCGTAACGAAAGCGTTCTCGCAAGCAGCCAGGAACTCGGGCGCGCCGGCGCTCGTCAGGCCATTCTCGACCAGACAGAACGTGCCCACGTGATCGGCCATGTAGAAGTCGGACTCGGAATCGCCGAGCGCGAGCGTCTCCTCGCGCTCGATCCCCAGGTGCTCGCAGAAGCGCGCAATGGCGACGCCCTTGTTGAGGCCCGCGGGGTTGATGTTGAATGCGCGACCGTCCTCGACGCGATCGAGCTCGAGCGTCGTCGGCTTGGACAGATGCGTCAGGTGACCGTTACAGGCCCACACCAGGCCACAGCCGGCCTCGTCGAGAATGGCCTGCGCCTCGTCATCGGGGATGTCGCCGCGCATGCCGACGGTAACCTCGCGGTACTTGTAGCCGGTCGACATGTCGTTGTGATACTCGATCTTGTGCGGCCAGCGGGCGAGGATCTTCTCGCACACGCCAGTCTGCTCGATCACCTGGTGCGGCGTGAGACCGCAAGATGGGTCGTAGGGCATGTCGCCGGTCAGATACTCCCAATCGTTGGCTTTGAGGTCGTACATGACCAGGCCGCCCATCTCACCAATGTAGGAGTTGAGGCCGAGCACGCGCGCGTCCTCGTGGATCATGGTACGGTTGCGGCCCGAGGTGGGAACCACCTGAATGCCAGCGCGGGCAAGTGCCACGACGGCCTCGACGAGTTTGGTCGAGGGGTTACCGTCGTTGTCGCGCAGCACGCACGAGCCGGGCGCGAGCATCGTGGCATCCAGGTCGGTAAAGACGTACTTGACCTTGGCCAAGCGCTCGCGCATCTCGCCCGAAAGCTCGGCAACGGTCGGCAGGGTGTTGTGGGACATGGTTACTCCGTTTACGTAGAAGGGTTTGGACTTGGACGGCATGCCTTGCTTGAGGGAACACGCTTATGGCGACAGCGCACTCAGGGCGCCGCCGCCGTCATGGTTCATTAGTCAAACTGGGTAACATCGATCAGGCGACTGGCCAACGAAAGGTCGCTCTCGATGGGCACGAACTCGTCGCCCACGTGCATGAGCTCCTCGTCACCCTTTGCCAGCAGCAAGACAATGGTGGGGGCATCGGGGTTGACGTACTCCTCGCGCGCCGCCTTGAACGCCGCGTGCGCAGCAGCCTCGCGATCGAGGATGATCTTGTTCGGGGTATCGTCGGGAACATGCTCGGCAAGCTCGCGACAGACCTTCATCGGGTCCTCGTGAGCCGGGTCCTCGTTGGCAAAAATCATCAGGTCGGAATATGGTGCGGCCTCGCGCGGAAGCTGCTCGCGGCGCTCCTGCGCCTTGCCGCCGGCAGCGCCAAACACTGCAATGACTGGGCTAGTGGGAAACGCACGTTTAACCGAAGAGAAAAGAGAACGGAACGAAAGCTGGTTGTGCGCGTAGTCTACGACGCAGATGACGCGACCGTCCTTCGACTCCACAACCTCCATGCGACCCGGCACGCGCAATTTGGAGAGGCCCTTTTTGATAGCCTCGATACCGATGCCGATCTCGTGCGCAGCGGCGATAGCGACCAGCGCGTTTTCCACGTTAAAGTCGCCCGCGATACCCAGCAGGACCTTCTCCCCCGCCTCGGACTCGTCGGCACACAGGCCATGCAGGTTAAACTCGATGTTAAAGCCGACCATGCGGACATCGCTTGCCCACAGGCTTGCCTCGGGATGCTCGACGCCAACGGTCACCAAGCGCTCGGCAGTCGACGCTGCCTCCAGCACGCGGTCAACCTCTTCGGTGCCCAGATTCACCACGGCGGTCTTTGCCTGGTCAAAGATCCTGAGTTTGCTCTCAAAATAATCCTCAAACGTGGGGTGTTCGATCGGCGAGATGTGGTCACGGCCGATGTTGAGGAAGCACGCCACGTCAAACGGCAGATTCTCGACGCGTTGGTACTTGAGCGCCTGGCTCGAGACCTCCATGACCATGGACTGGCGACCGGACTCACGGCAGTTGGCGATATGGCGCCAGACCTCGGGGGCCTCGGGCGTGGTATTGGTGCTCTCGTAGCACTCGATACCATCGTCGGTACTCACCGAGCCGATCATGCCGCAGGACTCGCCCGCCGCCTTGATAATCGACTGGAGCATAAAAGCGGCCGTGGTCTTTCCCTTGGTGCCGGTGATGCCCACGATCTTGACGTCGTGGTCGGGACGGTCGTAGACCTCCGGCGGCAACAGGGCCATGGCCGTGCGAACACTATCAACAACCAGCATCGCAGCACCGCTCTCCTGCGCCAGCGGCTCCAGAGACTCGACCAGCGACTCCTCGCACACAAATGCGACGGCGCCCGCATCGAGCGCCATGCTCAAAAACGCGGGCTTAAAGGCAGCACCTTTGCAAAAGAACACGTCACCTGCCGAGACCGCGCGCGAATCAAACGAGCAGCCGGTCACGGCACGCTCGTCAACCTGCTCTGATGCGCGCAGCTCACCGCACACATCGAGAAGCTTGGCAAGCGTATCGACCGTGGTCACGGTCGCGGAATCCGAATGGTGCATCTTTCACCTTTCTCAGCCATTTGGCAGGGACGGTTTTTATAGTAACTGAAACGCACCCACGCAAAAACGGCTCCCGGAGGAGCCGTTACGCGCAGGCGTTCGTAAGCCGAGGCTAGGCAGCCTGAACAGCGGGCTGGTCCTCGTCGATAAAGAAGCGCTTGTACCACACCAGGAACACGAGCGGCGTATAGATCTTGCGCTGGAAATCGCCCTTGCCCGCAAAGTGCAGATCGAGCAGGTGCATGAGCTCGTCGGTATCGAAGAACTCGCTTGCCCACGGCGCGGTGAAGTACTCCTTGACATAGTCGTACCACTTTTGCTCGCGCAGCCAGTAGACAATCGGCACCGGGAAGCCCACCTTGGGACGGGTGGCCCACTCATCGGGCAGCGACTTGTTGGCAGCGTGGCGGAGTACCTGTTTGTTGCCGTTCTCGTTGATGCGGTAACGGTCGGGAATGTGCTCGGCGAACTCCATGACTTTGCGGTCCAGGAAGGGCACGCGCAGCTCCAGCGAGTGCGCCATGCACATCTTGTCGGCCTTGAGCAGAATGTCGCCCGGGAGCCACATGTTCATGTCCAGGTACTGTTTCTTGACCAGCTCGGGCTGACCCTTCACGCGCGCATAGATGGGAGCGGCAAGCTCGAAGGCGCCGTCGCCGGTGTTGTACTCGGGCTTGAGCACGCCGTCGACCTCGCGCTCCGGCCATACCAGAGCCTGTCCCAGGAACGACTTCTCGGGGATCTCGGCACCCTTGACCAGGAAGTTATGTCCCTTGAAGTACGGCATATGCAGCGCCAGGTTACCGAGCGCGCGACGGATGGGCAGCGGAACCATCTTTTTGTACTTACGCACCGGGACCGTATCCTCGTAGTAGGCGTAGCCGCCAAAGAGTTCGTCGGCGCCTTCGCCCGAAAGCACGACGGTAACGTCCTTGCGGGCCATCTCGGCCAAGAACCACAGCGGCACGGAAGACAGGTTGGACTGCGGCTCGTCCATGTGATACTGGATGTCCTCGAGCGCACCGAAGAACTCGTCGGCGGTGATCATCTTGCGAACGTTCTCGACGCCGAGCTTATCGGAAAGCTCCTTGGCGTAGTTGGTCTCGTTGAAATTCTTGTAGTCAAAGCCCACCGAGAAGGTCTTGTCGGGCATAAGGCAAGCGGCGATGTAGCTGGAGTCGACGCCACCGGAGAGGAACGACGCGACCTTGACATCGGCGATGCGATGGGCCTCGACGCTCTCGTGCACGACCTCGTCCAGCTCGTCGACATACTCTTCGAACGGCTTCTCGACGGCAGAGTAATCGCAATCCCAGTAGCGCTCGATGTTCATCTTGCCGGTCGGGATATCGACGGTAAAGTAGTGCGCCGGCGGCAGCTTGTAGACACCCTCGAAGAAGGTCTCCTCAGTCGCCGAATACTGCAGCGTCATGTACGGACGCAGAGCCTTTTTGTTGACCGCCTTGTGGAAGTGCGGGTAGTCCAGGAAGCTCTTGATCTCGGAACCAAAGAGCACGCCCGGAGCGCCGTCGCCCGCATCGGCCATGGGATAGTAGTAAAGCGGCTTGATGCCAAAGATGTCGCGGGCGCCAAAAAGCTTGTTCTTCTTTTTGTCCCAGATGACGAAGGCGTACATACCGCGCAGGCGATCGAGGACGGCCTCGCCCCACTCCTCGTAGCCGTGCAGGAGGCTCTCGGTGTCGGCGCCGCAGTGGAACTTGTAGCCCTTGGCCTCGAGCTCGGAACGGAGTTCTTGGAAGTTGTAGATCTCGCCGTTGAAGACAATGACGACGCTGCCGTCCTCGTTGGCCATGGGTTGAGCGCCGGCCTCGGTCAGGTCGAGGATCGACAGGCGGCGGAAGCCCAGGGCAACGCGGCCGTCGATAAACTGACCGCCCATGTCGGGACCGCGATGGACGATGCGGTCCATCATCTTGGTGAGCACCTCGGATTGGTTATCCGTCCCACCGACAAAACCGACAAAACCGCACATATACTATCCCCTCTGCTGTTGCTGGGCATCAAATCGAATCAGTAGCTTTTGAGTATACCCGAGGGCGTAAAGAGGGGCGGAATGTTCAGGCAATCTCAACTGAATCAGCTCCGCTGTGACACGCGGGTTGATTTCCGATCTCAGCCGAACACATTGAGCAAATAGGCCATTCCCGCAG
>CAUFXK010000085.1 GCA_959596495.1 uncultured Collinsella sp.
GCGAAGTACTCGTTGACGGCCTCGGTCACGTACTTCTTGAGCTGGCCGGAGCCGCCCATGCCAATCTCCTCGGCAATTTCGACCTCGGAGCGACCGGTGCAGATGGCGGCCGTCGAAAGCAAACCGGACACGCCGGGGCGGTTCTCGGGATCAAACGTGATCATGCGCTCGGAGTCGGTCTGGCTCTTCTTGATGCGCTTGGCCGTCTCCTCAGCGGTCATCGAGATGTTGATGGCGTTGCCGTAGCTCTTGCTCATCTTGCGACCGTCAAGTCCGGGCAGTAGCGGGGTCTCGGACAGCAGCGCCTCGACCTCGGGGAACACCTTGCCGTAGCGGTTGTTAAAGCGGCGGGCGATGGTGCGGGTGAGCTCGATGTGCGGCAGCTGGTCGCGGCCGACGGGCACGACGTTGCCCTTGCAGAACAGAATGTCGCAGGCCTGATGCACCGGGTAGGTGAGCAGAAGGCCGGTAAGCTCGTGGCCCGAGGCCTCCATCTCGGCCTTGACCGTGGGGTTGCGCGCCAGCTCGGCCTCGGAGACCAGCGACAGGAACGGCAGCATGAGCTGGTTTGCGGCGGGTACGGCGGAGTGCGCGTAGATCATGGTCTTGTCGGGGTCGATGCCGCAGGCAAGGTAGTCCATGACCATGTTGTACACGTTGTCCTGGATGTGCTCGGTCGTATCGCGGTCAGTGATGACTTGGTAGTCGGCGATGAGCACGTTGGTCTTGGCGCCCATGTTCTGCAGCTCAACACGGCCCTTGAGGGTGCCGAAGTAGTGACCCAGGTGCAGACGGCCGGTGGGGCGGTCGCCGGTGAGCATGGTGAACTTCTCGGGCGTTTTGGCCAGGCCCTCGCGAATGGCGTTGCTCTTTTGCAGCGCGACTTCGTAGCTGTTCTCGTTTGGCATGATTGCTCCTAACGTATGTTCATGGGTCAAGATGATAACGCGTTTATTGGAGGGTCGGGGCGTAAGTACGCGAGGGGCGGGAGAGCGGCGGCATGTGCGATGGGCGCGGCGTGGCTGCGCGTTTGGCCGGCGGCGCCTGGGCGCATCCTCGGCAGCTTGCCCTAGCGCCTGTGGTGGCGCTCCTCCCTGCGTTCTTCTGCCGCCTGCTCCTCCTGCTTAAAGGCGGGATCGTCGGGGGTGACGAGCTCGTCCTCGTGCGTGCGCTTGTTGTAATGGTGGCGCAGCACGGGCTCAAACAGGTGCAGGTGCTTGGCAAAGGCCGCCGAGCCAATGGCGAGTACGGTAAAGATGAGCACGCGCATGGGCACCTCGACCTGGTTAATCGCGGCGGCGCCGGCCGAAAGCATGATGCACCAGGCGTAGATGAGGAGCACTGCCTGCTTTTGGTTGTAGCCCTCTTGGATCAGGCGGTGGTGGATGTGGCCCTTGTCGGCCTGCCCGATGCTAATGCGGGCGCGCTTGCGGCGCACGATGGCGCTAAACGTGTCGATGATGGGCACGCCGGCAACGATGAGCGGGATGATAAGCGAGGTGAGCGCGGCGGTGCGGCTCACGTTGAGCAGCGAGATGGAGCCCAGTGCAAAGCCCAGAAGCAACGACCCCGAGTCGCCCAAGAAGATGCTTGCGGGGTTGAAGTTGTAGCGCAAAAAGGCCAGACAGGCGCCAAAGAGCGCAATGGAGAGCGCGGCGGCGTCGATGCGGCCCGAGAGAACGGCCATCGAAAACATGGTGAACGACGCGATGCCGCAGATGCCCGTGGCCAAGCCGTCGAGGCCGTCGATGAGGTTAATGATGTTGGTGAATGCCACCAGATAGATCACGGTGATGGGGTAGGCGAGCCATCCGAGCATGATCTCGCCGGGGGCAAACGGGTTGACGATGACGCCGATCCGCAGGCCGCCGATACAGGCGATAAGCGCGGCGAGGACCTGTCCGGCTAGCTTTTGCTTGGGCTTGAGCTGGAAGACGTCGTCGATAGCGCCGGTCGCAAAGATGACGGTAAAAGAAAGCGCAAGTATGGGGTAGCTGATGTGCAGACGGGGGTGGGGCACCAAAACGGGCGGCCAACCCAGGTACCAGGTGCCTAGGATTTGCACAATACAGGCAACGACCAGGCCCAAAAACACCGCCGTTCCGCCCAAACGCGGGATGGGCTTGGTGTTGATGCGGCGCTTAGAAGGATAGTCGACGGCGTCGAGCTTAATTGCCAAGCGCTTGACCAGGGGCACCGTGAGGAAGGTCGTGATAAAGGCCGCCGCTGCCACGCATAGATACGGTATGTAGCTCGGGGATGAAGCCATGAATCTAAAAACCGCCAAGCGTCGAAGGAAAAGGTCAAAGGTTGCTAAGCGCAAAGGGCATAGCCGAACCATGATACTCGACCAAGGGGGGTGCATGGAATTGCACGCAGCGATAATCACGCGCTTACCAGATATTGGGATGTTGTCGATGGATTGTCGGGATACCGGCGGGGATCCATATGGGCTGTAATGGTGGTTTTCGGCAAATAAAAACCACCCCCCACGTTACGAAAATGAACCCACCTAAAACAGGTGGGTGCCCTCATCGACTGTTCCAGCGTCCTTAACAACGAAGGATACCTGTACTAGGTACGACTGTGTGGGCTCCCTAAATAAACGCGACGGTTCACCCAGTTGCTCCGCGGGGGGCGGAATACCTACATCATAAAGCGGCACTTTATCGATTCCAGTCTTGACATTACAAAAATCGTGTCGGACGATTACGGCGCCTTGGGATCGAGCCGTCTGTGCGGTTGGTCCCTTTACGTTTGAGCTGCTGAATCGTTGTTTTGGAGCATGTTTTTATGCCGACGCCGTTGACCGAACTTTTTTCGCCCGCCTGCCATTTGTGTCCGCGCCGTTGCGGTGCGGTGCGCGACGAGGGTGCGCACGGCGTATGCGGTGCCGATGACACGCTCAAGGTGGCCCGCGCGGCGCTTCATATGTGGGAGGAGCCGCCTATCTCGGGCGAGGCCGGTTCGGGCACGATCTTCTTTAGCGGCTGCTCGCTCAAATGTATCTATTGCCAGAACCACGAGATCTCGACGGGCAATTTTGGGCTTGAGATTTCGCCCGAGCGCCTGGTCGAGATTATGCTGGAGCTGCAGGACCAAGGTGCCAATAACATCAATCTGGTGACGGCGACGCACTATGCGCACCTGTTGCCGGCCGCGATTGCCGCAGCTCGGGAGCGCGGACTGGTCATTCCAATCGTCTACAACACGAGCGGTTATGAGCGTGCGAGTGCCGTGGCGGCGCTCGGCGATTTGGTCGACGTGTGGCTTACCGACTTTAAGTATGCCAATGCGGCGCTTGCGCAGTCACTCTCTCATATTAAGGACTACCCGCGCGTGGCTGTGTCGGGTCTGGCCCAGATGGCGCGCGAAATTGAGCGCCGCGGGGGAGAGCTGGTAGACGGGGACGGGCTCATGAAGCGCGGCATAATCGTGCGTCATCTGGTGCTGCCGGGGCATGCGGACGATTCGTGCCGCGTGTTGGACCTGGTGTGGCAGACGGTGGGCGACGTGCCGATCTCGGTCATGAACCAGTACACGCCCAATGCCCTCATGCGCGAACAAGGCGGCGACCTGGCGCGCGCCGTGACGCGCGAAGAGTACGAGCAGGTGCTCGACCATGCCGACGACCTGGGCTTTACGACGATGTTTTGGCAAGAAGGCGGAGCGGTAGACGAGAGCTTCACCCCGGCGTTCGACACCACCGGCGTCCTCACCAGCGCAAAGTAGTGCGCTCGCCGATGATTTTTCTGGGACGGGGATTAAAAAATCATCGAGAGGATCGCCTGCTCGAAAAGTTGTCAAAATAGCCGCGTCCCAAAAAGACTGGGTATTGGGCGTTGACAGTTGGCGAGCCGTAGGTAAAATATCAACTTGTCTTGGGGACGTAGCTCAGTTGGGAGAGCGCTGCCGTCGCATGGCAGAGGCCGAGGGTTCGACTCCCTTCGTCTCCACCCTTGGATTTGATAAGCCGCTGACATTGTGTCGGCGGCTTTTTTAAAAAGAAAGGGCTGTACCATGGCCGAGCTTGAGTCCCAACCACTGTCTGCCGAGGAACGCGCCGAGTTGGAAGAGCTCCGCGCCGAGAAAGCTCGTCGCGAGGCCCAGGAAGAGGCACGCCGCGAGCGTGAGGAGCTGGCCGCCCTGCGTGCCGAGCGTACGAAGGCCGAGGAGGCTGCTGCGAAGGGCGCATCCGAGCCCAAGCCCGCCGCCGCGAAGCCCGCGCCCGCCGCACCTAAACCTCAGCCTAAAAAGGCCGCTCGTCCCAAGTCCGTCGATCCCAAGCCGAGCCGTGACGAGATGAGCTTTGCCCAGCGCATGGTTACCTCCAAGGAGCCTACGGGCGAGAACGAGATCCCTGGCATGGCGCCGGCTCAAAAAATCATCATTGTCCTTGCCCTCATCGCGTTTGTCATCTTTATGGGCTACACGATCCTGACCAGCATGGGCCTGCTCTAGCCGATTCGCGCCGGGTGTCATGCCCGAACACTCTGCCCTTCTCCAACCCTCAACCTCTGCACAACGCATCCGAAAGGTCGCCCCATGGCTTTGACCGACATCTCGCATCCCACCGACATCGCAATGCTCACTGATCTGTACGAACTCACTATGGCCCAGGGCCTGTGGGAGAGCGGCAAGGCCAATGAGCAGGGTTGCTTTACGGCGTTTTACCGCGACCATCCCTTCGGCAGCGCGTATGCCGTCATGTGCGGCACCGCCGAGCTGCCCGAGCTTGTCGAGAATCTGCGCTTTACGCCCGAGGATATCGACTACCTCGCCTCACTTCAGGCCCCGGCCGGCGGCGCGATGTTCAAGCCTGCATTCCTCGACTACCTGCGCGATTTTCGTGCGCACGTAAACATCGACGCCGTCCCCGAGGGAGAGCTCGTCTTTCCGCGCGAACCCATGGTGCGCGTCACCGGCCCCGCGCTTGAATGCCAGCTGCTTGAGACGGCGCTGCTCAACATCGTTGGGTTCCAGACGCTTGTCGCCACCAAGACGGCGCGCGTGGTGCTGGCGGCGGACGGCCGTCCCGTTGCCGAGTTTGGCCTGCGCCGCGCTCAGGGTCCCGATGGCGGCTTGGCCGTCGCGCGCGCGAGCTACGTTGCCGGCTGCTCCTCTACGTCCAATGTGCTCGCCGGCCGCCGCTACGGTATTCCCGTCTTTGGCACGCATGCGCACAGCTGGGTGATGAGCTTCGATTCCGAGCTCGAGGCCTTCCGCGCCTTTGCCAAGTCGAGCCCCAAGAACTGTACGCTGCTCATCGACACCTATGACGTGCGCGAGGGCTGTGAACATGCCATTACGGTTGCCAAGGAGATGGAAGCGGTGGGCGAGCGCCTGTCGGCCATTCGCATCGACTCCGGCGACCTCGCCAAGCTCTCCAAGTATGTGCGCGGCCGTTTTGATGCCGAGGGCCTGCCCTATGTGGGGATCTCGGTTTCTAACGATTTGGATGAGTACACGATTCAGTCGCTGCTCGACCAGGGCGCGCCCATCGACAGCTTTGGCGTGGGCACCAAACTCGCGACCTGCTACGATCAGCCTGCGCTGGGCGGCGTGTACAAGCTTTCGGCCCGTCGTGCGAGCGACGCGGAGCCGTGGACGCCGGTGGTGAAGCTTTCCGAGCAGCCCTACAAGCGCACGATCCCCGGCGTGCAGCGCGTACGACGCTATTACGACGGCTTTGGCGGCCCGGTTTGCGACATGATTTATGACGAGGACCATCTGGCAGGGGAGGGCGCCGCGCGCGGCAATACCCTCGTGGCCGTGAATGATGCCGCCCTGGTGACCGACGTGTCCGAACTCGAGTATCGCGAGCTGCTGGTGCCGATCGTGCGCGATGGCAGTGCGGTGGCTCCGCGTGAGAGCATCCAGGACGCGCGCGAGCGCTGTGCTTGGGCGCTCGACCATCTGGACGCAGCTTTCAAGCGCTTCCTGTACCCGCAGACCTATGTGGTGGGTATGGAGCAGGGCCTGGCTCAGGTGCGCGACGAGCTCGTGCGTAAGAACATGGCCGCGGCCTCGGCCTTCCCCTGGGCTCACTAATTCGTTGGGCGGAAGGGGCGGATCGCATGCCCTCGGCCGCCGGCTCGCCCGTTCGCTGAACATTCGATTGGTTTGACGTATGACGACTTCTTATAAAACGATGGTGGTAAAGATTGGTTCGTCCACGGTGGTTGGTGCCGACGGCAAGGTCGATCGCGCCTTTATCGGCGGGCTTGCCGATCAGGCCGCAGCCCTGCGCAAGCTCGGCTGGCGTCTGGTCGTGGTGAGCTCGGGCGCCATTGCCTGTGGCTATCCCGTGCTGGGCTTCGACCACAAGCCGGTCGGCGACCTGCCGAGCCTGCAGGCCTGCGCCTCGGCCGGTCAGTGCATCATCTCATCGGCCTACGACGAGGAGTTTCATGCGCGCGACCTGCTCACCTCACTCGTGCTGCTCACGCGCCACGACACGGCGCGTCGCACGTCCTACCTGCACGCGCGCGACGCCCTGCTGCGCCTTGTGGAGCTGGGCGTGGTGCCGGTCGTCAACGAGAACGACACCGTTACCGTCGATGAGATCAAGTTTGGCGACAACGACACACTGGCGGCGCTCGTAAGTTGCCTGGTTTCCGCCGACCTGTGCGTGACACTGTCCGACATCGACGGCCTCTACACCGCCAATCCGCACGAGGACCCGACGGCCGAGTTTGTCCCGGTCGTGCATAAGATCGACGCCAAGATTATCGCCTCGGCGGGCGATTCTTCCACATCGGTGGGTACGGGCGGCATGATTACCAAGATTCGCGCGAGCCGCATTCTGATGACGGCGGGCATTCAAAGCGTGATCTGCTCGGGCGAGGAGCCCGATGCGCTCGTGCGTCTGGCCCGCGGCGAGAGCGTGGGTACGCTGTTCGATCCGCCGGCGGAGCGTCTGGACATTGCGCCCCGCAAGCTGTGGATCGCACTGGGTGACAAGGCCCACGGCTCGGTGACGGTCGATGACGGTGCTGCGAAGGCGCTGGTCAGCCATGGCTCGTCCTTGCTTGCGGTGGGTATTCGCCAGGTCGATGGAGATTTTGCCGAGGGCGATGTGCTCGACGTGTGCGACCCGAGCGGCATGGTTGTCGCGCGCGGTATCGCTGAGGCTGATTCGGACGTACTGGAGCTTGCGGCAGGACGCCGCCAGGACCAGATTGCCAGCAACCGCCTGCTGGCAGATCTGGCCGAGAAGCCTGCGATCCATAGGGACAACTTGATTGTATTTGCTTAGGCCTCGACGCCGGGCGCCTTCGATCTGCAATGCACGTGGGGCGAAATTACCAGGGTAACTTTGCCCCGCCGCGCTTATGTCCGAGCTGGTCGCCACGAAAACGGCCCATCTACTACTTTTAATAGGCTATCGGTGACCATGCCAAGAATTGCAAAAAGAAAACCGCAGGTAGAACGCCTGCGGTTTTCTTTATTTATGGCATCTGGTTGGGCCATGCGGGTGAAACGTAGTAGATGGGCCGCTTTCGTGGCGAAGGGCGTCATCCGGCGCTCGGGAATTCGGCACTTGGGGACGTTCCTGTTGTGCCGGTTGACGGGGACACTTCTTCACTAGAAGATTCGGCGCAGGTCTCCGCGGTTGAGGGCTTCGTCGAGGAGGTGCTTG
>CAUFXK010000086.1 GCA_959596495.1 uncultured Collinsella sp.
CCGGGCTAAATACTACCCTGCCCAGGCGAACGAGCGTAGAGCCCTCCTCAAGGGCAGGCTCAAAGTCCTCGCTCATGCCGCAGGAAAGCTCAGGCAGGTTCAAATCGGGATGCGCCGCCTCCAGCTCATCCCTCAGCTCACGAAGCCCCGCAAAGGTGCGGCGTGCCACATCCTTATTCCCCCGGGGCGCCATAGTCATAAGCCCCTGTACGCAAATTCCCTCAAGTTCCGCAAGCTCACCCGCGGCGGCGCGAATCTCATCGGGCGAAAAGCCTCCCTTCGACTCCTCACCACTCACATTGACCTCGATGAGCACACGCTGGGGGCCGGCGAGCTCGCCTGCCTCAATCTTGCGGACAGCACGGCTCGAGATCGCCTGTGCCAGATGCAGCGAACCCACCGAGTGAATCAGCTCGGCTGAGCCCAGCACCGCATTGATCTTATTGGTCTGCAGGTTGCCGATCATATCGAAGCGCACCTCGGGCAGCTCCGGATGCTCCGCCAGACCCGTGAGCTTGCGAACCAGCTCCTGCGGGCGGTTCTCGGCAAAATGGCGATACCCCGCCTGGATGGCGGCAACGGTCTCATCGACACCAACGGTCTTGGACACGGCAATGAGGCGCGCGGCGTCGTGGGGGCGGCCCGCGCGATCGAGCGCCGCATAAAAACGTTCCAGAATCTGCTCGCGGCGAGCGCGCATCAAGTCCAAATAGTTATCCATTGCCAATCGCCTCCGCTGACAGCCAAACAAGTAGTCCCATGCTAACGCAAGAGCGCGGCCCCGCATGTGCAAGGCCGCGCTCACTTAGGTATTTACAATCTTTCGACGAACGGGGCTACTTACTCCTCGTCGTCCTCGCCATCGTCCTCGTCCTCAAGATGATCGAGCAGGTAGCGAAGACCCTCGCTGACCTCGTTAACGGGCACCTTGGCAACGTAACGCGCGTCGACGGCGGGCCTCATGATAACACCCTCGCCCGAAGGCACGCGCATGCTCTCGAGCTCATCCTCGTCCACACGGGCGATATCGCCGGCGTTCATACGCTGACCAGTCAACAGGAAGGTCAAACGGCAAGCGGCATCGATGGAAATCGAAGCGATGCGATCGAGGTAGCGCGAAACCATGATGGCGCGGCGCAGGTCGTCATAGTTGCTGTCGTCGTCCATAAAGTCGCCCGTATCCATACGGTTAAAGGTGCGGAAGAACTTCTCGTAGGCGGCGTGCACCGGCTCGTCCTCGACGGCCAGGTTGCAGATGATGGACATGTCATTGGTGACGAGCGCAGAAAGCGAAGAGCCCAGCACCTGGTAGACGGCCTCAGCCTCGGCCTCGACCGTGCCGACAAGCTCCTTGGGCAGCGAGATGTCGGCCTTGATCATATGACGCGTGGCACGGCAAATCTGACGGACCTTATCGGTCATGCGCTGCAGGTTAAAGTCGACGTAGATGATCGTCTGAAGCAGGCGGAAGTCGGAGGCGACCGGTGACTGCGTGGCGATCAGGTTGTAGCAGACGGCCTCCAGGTTGGCG
Organism: uncultured Collinsella sp.; assembly: GCA_959596495.1. GTDB lineage: Bacteria > Actinomycetota > Coriobacteriia > Coriobacteriales > Coriobacteriaceae > Collinsella. Next base: position 1,532 of record CAUFXK010000086.1, read on the forward strand.
CAGCGTGCGTCAATCGAAAGCGTGCGCTTCTTGGTCTTGGTGGCGAGCTTGCGGTCGTCGGTCACATAGGCCTTCACGGCATCGTGGAGGGCCAGATCGACGGCCTCGTAGATGCTCAGCATCTCGTGACGGGCCTCGACGAGCTGACGGGAAAACAGTTTGCGCATGGTTCACTCCAATCAGTTGGGTGCGGTCATGCCGCCCGCACAGTGAATACGCACCGGACTAGGTCCGATCGGCTTGGGACTAGTCGCACCGATCAGCCAAAGCGGCCGGTGATATAGTCTTCCGTCCGCGAGTCCACCGGGCTGGTGAAGATCGCGTCGGTTTGACCATACTCGATGAGCGTGGCGGGCTCGCCGGCAACTTCCTGCAAGAAGAATGCGGTGTAGTCGCTGATACGAGCTGCCTGCTGCATTGAATGCGTGACGATGATGATCGTCATCTCGGGCGCCAGCTCGGCCATCAGATCCTCGACCTTAGAGACGGACGTGGGGTCGATGGCGGAGCAGGGCTCGTCCATCAGAAGGACATCGGGTTGCACCGCAAGCACGCGCGCGATGCACAGACGCTGCTGCTGACCGCCCGAGAGCGCCAAACCATCCTTGTTGAGCTGATTGGATACCTCTTTCCAGAGGTTGGCGCGCTTGAGCGATTCTTCCACGATGTCATCGAGGTCGCTTTTGCTAGTCACGCCCTGCAGACGAGGGCCAAAGGCGACATTCTCGTAGATGGATTTGGGAAACGGGTTGGGCTGCTGAAAAATCATGCCCACGCGGCGACGGAGGTCGACCGGGTCGACGCCCTCGGCATAGATATCGTTGCCGTCGAGCGTCATGGTGCCCTCGACGCGCGTACCCTCGATAAGATCATTCATGCGGTTGATGCAGCGCAAAAACGTCGACTTACCGCAGCCCGAAGGGCCAATGAAGGAGGTGATGGCGTTTTTAGCGATGTTGAGGTCGAGCCCCGTCAGCGCATGAAAGTCACCGTACCAAAAGTTGAAATCCTTGGCCGTAATGGCCGCTTGCTCCAGCGTGGGAGCGGACTGATAAACGGACATGGGACTCCTTAACTAGCGACGCTTGCGCGACAGGAAGCGCGCAAACAGGTTGAAGGCCAGAATGATCACCATCAGCAAGAGCGCGGTGCCGTAGGCTGCGTTCATGTTGATGCCGTCGTTGGCAAGCAGGTACAGGTGAACGGTCATGGGGCGGCCGGAATCGAGCGGCGAGATAGGTAGATTGATGGCCTGGCCCATGGTGTAGAGCACCACGGCGGTCTCGCCAATGGCACGGCCGATGGCAAGGACAATGCCCGTGGCAATACGGCCAAAGGCAGAAGGAAGCACAATCTTGGAGACAACCTGCCACTTGGTGGCGCCCAGGCCGTACGCGCCCCAACGGATATAGCGCGGGACGGCGCGAATGGCCTCTTCGGTGGTGCGCATGACGATGGGAAGCATCAAGAGCGCGAGCGCCAGAGCGGCCGAGACCATCGAAAGGCCCAGGCCCATGGCCTCGACAAACAAGGCGTAGCCAAACAGGCCCATAACGATGGAGGGCACCGAGGCCAAAGCGTCAGCAGCGTAGCGAATGAGCTCGACGATCTTGCCCTGCTTGGCGTACTCGGCCAGATAGACGGCTGCCAGCACAGCGATCGGCGTGCAGATAAGCATGGCGAGCGCCGTCACATAGACGGTCGAGACGATCGTGGGCCAAATACCGCCCTCGGCGTTGACGCCCTGGGGCCAACCGAAGATAAAGTCGAGCGAGATGTGTGGCAGGCCGTTGATGACCACGTAGGCGATGATAGCGACCAGCACCAGCGTGGTGATGTATGCCGCGGCACGGAACACGCCAAGCATGATCTTGTTGGACAGGTCCTTGTTGATGCGGCCCTTCTTGCCGTGGGAAAGGGCACGCTTGATGCGCTCGCGCGACGAGGTCGTATCGACCGTCGTGTCAACGGAATCGGACATAGCCTACCCCCTCTTCTTCTTGGAAACCAGGCGGACGATGCCCACCAGCGTGGCGGAAATGATAAACAGGACCACGCCCATGCCGAACAGCGCCGAGCGATGCAGACCCGAGGAATAGCTCATGTCGAGCGCAATCTGGCTCGTGAGCGTCGAGATGGGGCTCGCAATGCTGTCGGGAATAACCGGGGCGTTACCCACGACCATGAGCACGGCCATGGTCTCGCCGATGGCACGGCCCATACCCAGCACGATGGCATCCACGATACCCAGCTTGGCGGCAGGTAACACGACCTTATAGATAGTCTGCCACTTGGTGGCGCCCATGGCATACGATGCCTCGCGAATGCCCATGGGAATGGAATTGAGAGCATCGATGGTAAGCGTCGTGATGGTGGGCACGATCATAATGGCGAGCACGAACCACGCCGTCAGCGCGCCAAAACCAAGACCGCCGGTCAGTTGTGCGATAAACGGGCGGATGATGATCATGCCAAAGAAGCCATAGATGATAGAAGGGATGCCGGCCAACAGGTCAACGGCAGGGCTGATGAGCTTGCGCACGCGCTTGCTGGCGATCTCGACCAGATACACGGCCGTGCCCACGCCTAGGGGCACACCCATGGCGAGCGCGCCGACGGTCACCAGACCCGAGCCGGCAAGCAGCGACACGATGCCGTAGTGACCCTCAGAGGGCGCCCACGTAAAGCTAAAGAAGTCCGCCAGACCGATGTCGGTAAAGACGGGCAGCGCCGAGTACGTGGTAAAGACAAAAATCAGGATGACGGTAACAACCGCCAAGAACGCGCAGGCAAAGAAGATCCACTGCAGCGCCTTCTCCTTGATATAGGTGCTGCGCGATACGAGCGCCAGCTCGCGCTTCTTGGGCGCCTGACCATTCTGCTCAGTCTGGGAGTTTTCCTGTGCTTCCATGCTACTCACTCCCCTTCTCGTCGTTGGTGACGGGGATAAAGCCCGCCTCGCGAATCTGCTTGTCCATCTTTTCGGACGTCACATAGTCGATGTAATCCTGCGCCTGCTGCGAAGGCGCACCCTTCACAAAGAAGTAAAGGTCGCGTGAGATGGGATAGCCGCCGCTCGCGACCGTCTTCTCGGACGCCTCAACATGATTGACCGAGACGGCCTTGACCGAGGTCTTGGCGTTGAGGCTATCGACGAAGCCCAGCGAAATGTAGCCAATGGCACCGTGCGAACGAGATACCACGTCGCGCACCTGGCCCGTGCCCGAAAGAACGGCCGAGCGGCGATCGAACGGGGTGCCGTCCATCACGATGGTGCGGAATGCTTCACGCGTGCCGGATGCCTCGTCTCGGTTGATGACCTGAATCTTCAGGTCCTCGCCACCGACCTCTTTCCAATTAGTAATCTTGCCGGCATAGATATCGCGGAGCTGCTCGGTCGAGAGGTTATCGACCGGGTTATCGTCGTTCACGATGACCGCGATACCGTCGTGGGCAATGACGATGGGAGTCAGGCCCAGATCCTGTTCGTCGGCATTGAGTCCACGGGAGGAGCTGGCGATATCGGCCGTGCCAGCGCTGACGGCTTCGATGCCAGCGGAAGAGCCCAAACCGGAAACGAGCACGTCGATGCCGGTCTCCTCCTTAAAGCCCTCTGCCGCAATTTCGGCGATAGGAAGGCAGGTCGTGGAGCCGGCCACGGTAATGGAAGAGGTAGAAGATCCCGAAGAACAGGCGCACAGCGTAAGCGTAAGCACAGCGGCGCTCAGGACCGATACGATCTTTCTCATAGCATCACGCCGATCGCAGCATGGCGCCCACAGGTGCCGTCCTCGTTACGGTAGGAATAAAAGCGGTCGTTCTGGCGCACAGTCGAAAGCTGGGTATCCACGATATTATCCGCGTCGACACCGACATCTACCAGCGCCTCGCAAATGGCAGCGGAAAGATCGAGCATGCGAGAGGTACTCGCATCGATGCAAGAGAACTCGGCGGCAAAGCGATCCATGAGCTCCTGGGAAACCTCGTACTCGTCACCCAGGATATGGGGCCCGATATAGGCGGAAACGTCGCTCGCATCGCAGCCGGCAGCATCGCAAAGCGCCTGGCACGCCTTGGCAGAAATACGTGCAATCGTGCCCTTCCAACCGGAGTGCACCACGGCAAATCCGCCGGGGGCCACCAGCACCACGGGAACGCAGTCGGCAAAGCAGAGCAGCACGGGCACGTTATACGCCGTACAGACGATGGCATCGCAGCCCTCGGCAATCTGCTCGCGAACAGCCTCAAGATCGTCGGCGCCGTTCGAAGTCACCGTAACGATATGGTCACCATGTACCTGATTGGGCACGAGCAGATTATGCTCGCACTCAGTGGCGCCCATAGCTTCGAGCGCTCGACGACGATTTTCTTGAACTGCAAAGGGGTCATCGCCTACATGCGAGCCCAGGTTGAGCGAGGAGTACGCATCTTCGGAAACACCACCGGTGCGCTCGGTAAAGGCAAAGCGGACATCGGATGTCGCGCCCTCCACCAACGTAACTCCATCATGGTCGACACGCGAAACCCTGTCCGCACGTGCTGCCATACTAAAGCCTCCTAATAACACAAGTACCGCGGCGTCGCCGCGCAGTCCGCGTTTATACGGCTGTCATACTTCCTTAAAAGGATACCCGCAGCGGTAGGGACCAAACGTAAAGGGAACGTAAGGAGATTGGAGGCTTTCGTTTACAAACGAGAAACAAAACGGGGCGCATCCAAATGGACACACCCCGTGCAGGTCGTTGAGAAAAACGAACTAGAAGCTACCGCGCTTCAGGAAGTCGGGAAGCTCGAACTGGTCGTTGCCAAAGTTGGGCAGCTCGGTACCACCGACGTTGCGGGTCGGAGCGGCCTGAGCCGGGCTGGCAGCCGGAGCGGTGCGCTGCGGCTCAGCGGAGGCAGCGGCCTTGCTCTGAGACTGCTGAGCAGCAAAGAGCTCATCCTGACGGTTGACGTTGGAGTCGGAGAAGCCCGTAGCGATGACGGTGATACGCACCTGATCGCCCAGGGACTCGTCGACAACGGTACCGAAGATGATGTTGGCCTCGGGGTCGACGGCGTTGGCGACAACGTCGGCGGCGTCGCTGATCTCCTGGATGCCCAGGTCCTTGGAACCGGCGATGGAGAGCAGCACGCGCGTGGCACCATCGATGGAGCTCTCGAGCAGCGGGCTGGAGATGGCCTGCTGGGCAGCGTCGACGGCACGAGTATCCCCAGAAGAGGTACCGATACCCATCATGGCGGTACCGGCCTGCTTCATGATGGTCTTAACATCGGCGAAGTCCAGGTTGATGATACCGGGGACGGTGATGAGGTCGGTGATGCCCTGGGTGCCCTGGGAAAGGACGCCATCGGCAATCGCGAAGGCCTCGAGCATGGTGGTCTTCTTCTCGGCGATGTCGAGCAGTTTATCGTTAGGAATGACGATCATGGTGTCGACGCAATCGGAGAGGGTCTTGATGCCCTCCTCGGCGCTCTTCTTACGCTTGCGGCCCTCGAAGGTGAAGGGCTTGGTCACGACGGCGACGGTCAGTGCGCCGACCTCGTTCATCGCGATATCGGCAACGATGGGAGCAGCGCCGGTACCGGTGCCGCCGCCCTCGCCGCAGGTGATAAACACCATGTCGGCGCCAGCGAGCGCCTCGGCGATGTCGTCGCGGGACTCATCGGCAGCCTTGCGGCCAACCTCGGGATTGGCGCCGGCGCCCAGGCCGCGGGTAAGGTCGGTGCCGATGTGCACCTTGATATCGGCATCAGAGATCGCGAGTGCCTGAGCATCGGTGTTGATGGCAACAAACTCGACGCCGCGGATGCCCTCTTCGATCATTCGATTGACCGCGTTGGTACCGCCGCCGCCGACGCCGACCACCTTAATGACGGCAAGGTAGTTGTTGATCTCTGTCTCGTGCATGTCGGTCCTCCGAACAAAGGTTATTGCCATAGCATGGGTTGACCCCTGCGCACATTAACCTTCAAGTTGAAAGTAAATGCAAAGGTAAACCGTATTATGTTTGCACATTATGAACGTATCAGTCAAATAATTGACCGTGAAAACCAAACAAACCAGATAAACGGCG
>CAUFXK010000087.1 GCA_959596495.1 uncultured Collinsella sp.
CCTTGAGATTGCCGTCACAGCCGCCGGTAAACTCAACGCCCAGCACCTTGCTGCCGTCATCGGAAAGGTCAAGGTGAATATTGCGAGCACACACGCCCTGAGGCTTGTAATCAAACGAAATCATGCGATCCCCTCTCAGAATGTTATTCGAGACGACTATTATCCCCGTCTTTCCCTAAATGCAACGAGGCGCTTTGCCGGCAACACACATTACCAGCAAAGCGCCCTAAAAAGCTAACGTTATGCCCGAACCTACTCGAAGCTCAGCTGCTCCAGACGATCAAAGACCGTGTCGATACGGGTGAGGAAGTCCCACGGATCAAAGATCTCGTCGAGCTTCTCCTGACTGACGGTGCAGCGCGGGTCGGCCTCGAGACGTTCCTTAAAGGTGGGGCCGGAGACACAATCCTGCACCTCGTGCCAGGTTGCCATGGCGTTCTCCTGCACAATGGCGTACGCGTCCTCGCGGGTGATGCCCGTGTCGACGAGGGCCAGCAGCACCTTGGAGGAGAAGATGAGGCCGCGGGTCTTATTGAGGTTGGCCATCATGCGGGCAGGGTACAGCTGCAGGCCGTCGATAACGCGGATGAGGCACTGGAACATGTGGTCGAGGGCGATGAAGCTGTCGGCCTGGGCGACACGCTCGGCGGAAGAGTGCGAAATGTCGCGCTCGTGCCACAGGGCGACGTTGTCGAAGGCGACCTGGGCGTTGGACTTCACGACGCGCGACAGACCGCAGACCTTCTCCATGGTGATGGGGTTGCGCTTGTGCGGCATGGCGGAGCTGCCCTTTTGGCCCTTGCGGAAGGGCTCCTCGGCCTCGAGTGTATCGGTCTTCTGCAGGTTGCGGACCTCGGTCGCGATGCGCTCGCAGGTGGCCGCTGTAGTGGCAAGCACGCCGGCAAGATAGGCGTGGTGATCGCGGCTGATGACCTGCGTGGACAGCGGGTCGTGAACCAGACCCAGGTGCTCACAGACGTACTCCTCGACGAACGGCTCGATGGAGCTGTAGGTGCCGACGGCACCGGAGATGGCACCGAAGGCAACGTTCTTGCGAGCATCCTCAAGACGATCAAGGTCGCGCTTGAGTTCCCATGCCCAAGAGCCAAACTTCATGCCGAAGGTCATCGGCTCAGCATGGATGCCATGGGTGCGTCCGGCGCAGAGCGTATTGCGCTCCTCGAAGGCGCGGCGCTTGCAGATCACGCCGAGCTTCTTGACGTCCTCGATAATCAGGTCACAGGCCTGAGTAAGCTGATAGCACAGAGCCGTATCACCCAGGTCGGAGCTGGTCATACCATAGTGAACCCAGCGGCTAGGCTTGGGCTCGCCCTCGGGAACGTCGGCGTCGATGTACTCCTTCATGTTGGTCAGGAAGGCGATGACGTCGTGGCGCGTGACTTCCTCGATCTCATCGACCTTTGCCTTCTCAAAGTTGGCATGGTCGCGGATCCACTGGGCTTCGTCTTTAGAAATGCCGATCTTGCCGAGCTCCGCCTGGGCCTCACAGGCCAAGACCTCGATCTCCTGCCAAATGGCGTACTTGTTCTCGAGGGAGAAGATATGTCCCATCTCCGGGCGGGTATAGCGATCGATCATAGCGGCTCCTTTTTGGTTATTGGCACGTTGGTCGTAACTCAACCATTGTACCGTGCGCAGGTGCAAGTATGGGCAGCAGGCATTAACCTAATATTTTGGGATTGGGATCGGAGTGGGCAAGGGAGGTGAACGGTGGGCACGACTATAGCGGGCAACGAAAGCCCCGCGAACTAATGTAATCCCATCCGTTGTATGTATGATTACATGTGTAATTACACTAGAGGAAGCTGTGCTGTTTGCCGTTTTCTCTGGCAGTTGCCTTCGCATTCAATAGCTAGCAAGAACGTTGAACGTATCGAAGCGTCGGGGCGTACAACCGACTTACGTCCTTATGCGCCGACAACTAATGTAATGAGAGCTATAATTACATTAGTTGCTAATCGAATTACATTATATGGAGTGCCATGATACGGAAAACAAGCGAGATGCCCTCCTTGCTTCTGCGCATCATTGCCGACGTCGAGACCGAGGTCGTCGAATACAAGGCAGCAAAGCAGAACTATGATTTCGAGGACATTGGCAAGTATTTCTCCGCCCTCAGCAATGAGGCAAATTTGCGCAAGGCAGAGTGCGGATGGCTTTTCTTTGGCATTTCAAACGACCGCCAAATAAAGGGGACCGCTTACCGTAAAGAATCCCAAACGCCAAGCGTCGGCCTGCGACGCCTAAAGCACGAGATCGCTCAATACACAAATAACGGCATGACTTTCGAAGAGATTTACGAGTTTGAGGTTGATGGCAAGAGAGTCATTGCTTTCCAGATACCGGCTGGCAGCTTCGCAACGCCAACGACTTGGCACGGAATCCCCTGGTCACGTGAGAATGAATCCCTCGTAGAGATGCCCAAGTTCAAACTCGACGCCATCTACGGGCAGAGTCGACCCGACTGGTCGCGTCAGATTGCCTACGAGGCAAACCTCGATGACCTTGATCCAGAGGCAGTTAGCTTTGCGTGCTCCAAATTCGTCGAAAAGTTCGGAGAAAGCCAGCCCGCCGTTCGCAGCCTCGATGAAGAATCCATCCTCAGCAAGATGGCGCTTGTAATCCACGGCCACGTGAGCAATGCGGCGCTCGTTCTTCTGGGCAAACCGGAATCGAGTGTCTTCCTGGGTGGTATCGAGCCGCGCATCACTTGGACGCTCTACGCGAGCGATGGCTCCACTATGGCCTATGAACACTTTGAGCCGCCCTTCATTCTGCAGGTCGATCGTATCCTGGGAAAGATAAGAAACGAAAAGTATCGCTTCTTCGACCGCGAAGAGACACTGTTCCCCACCGAAGCGCATCGCTACAGCCCAGAAGTTATTCGAGAACTCCTCCACAACGCTATTGCACATCAAGATTTCAGGATGTCGGGAAAGATCAACGTCCTCGAGTATGAGGATAAGCTTGTATTCAAGAACGAGGGTACTTTTATCCCCGAGACGATAGAGAACGCGCTCGCGAGCGGCTACAAACCGCCCTACTACCGTAACCCCCTGCTTTCAAGCGCTATGAACAAAACAGGCATGATGGACCGCAACGCCATAGGCATTCGCAACGTCTTCGATATTCAGCGTAACCGCCTGCTACCAATGCCCACCTACGATCTATCTGAGATTGGGCGCGTTGCCGTAACGCTGTACGGTACGGTTCTCAACGAGGACTATTCTCGACTTCTCGCAAGCAATCGAAATCTTGATTTGGTGACAGTGCTGCTGTTGGACCTCGTTCAGAAGGGGTTGCCCGTCACAAAAGAACAGTCGCGCCTACTTCATGAACAGGGCCTAGTTAGAGGCCGTTACCCCAAACTGACGGTCTCAGCCGAGGTAGCAGCGGCCACCGGTGCCCACAGCGAGTATGTGCGAAACAAAGGCGTAGACAACAGCGTCTTCAAGGAACTGATCTTGGAACTCCTGCGCGTGCGCCCATGCTCGAGAGCAGAAATCATCGCGGGCCTGGATCATGCCTTGCCGGCACACCTTACGGCCAAGCAGAAAGGCGACCATGTAAGCTATCTGCTCCAAAGCCTACGGAAGGCGGGTCGCATTACCAACGCCGGAAGCACTTCGGCTGCCGAGTGGCACATAACCGAGTGATACGACTCGCGATTTCGATACTGCCAACCAAGCACATTCCAAGCCAAGTGCGCAACTAGCCCAGAATGTGCCTGACTGCCAGTCGTGATAGGACACATCCTTCGTCGCCTGGCATCGCACAGCGTCAGGCAACAGCGCATATGGTTGATCCAACTGAAGTCGACACCCAATCGGGCATTGCGACCTCGCGAGACGGCAGTCTCATACAACAAAAATAGCTCCCTGCCACTCCATGCATGAGCGGCAGGGAGCGCTCATGGCGGATCATTTCTCAAGTTCCACCTTCCTCAACCGTAAAAACGTCCAATGTCTTAGAGGCCGTTTTCACATTTGTTGGCTTCTTTTTCTTTAATTAAAAATCATCCTTTACCTGCTGATTCGCGATATTTCGCTTGTCTAAATCTAGGTATAGACCTATACTAATTTCTATTATGGCTAAGCTATGTCCTTGGGAGGTGCCATGCCGTCAGAAGCTCAGAAGCGAGCCGATCGTAAGTACAAGCACGACAAGACCCAGCAGTTCTGCCTGCGGTTCTATCCCGCCGAAGAGGAGATTTGGTCATTCCTCTCCGCGCAGGAGAACAAGCAGGGATTTCTTAAAGATTTGATTAGCCGCGAGATGGGCGCCGCATCGGGCGGCCCCGCACGCGTTGACACCAACACCAAAGTTGGAAGGACGGAATCGTAATGTCGCAAGTGAGCAAGACTTCGGTCATCCAGCCGGAGACTATACTGGACTTCATCGACGGCGTGACGCAGCGCAGGGACACCCCCGAGGAGCGAGTGCGCCAGGAAATCCTAAAGTCCCTCGTGCGTGAGTACGGTTACAAGAAGGAGCAGATCGGGGTCGAGGAGTCGATCAAGTTCGGCAGCAGCCGAAAAGCGGTCGACGTCGCCATCTGGGAGCCAGGAAAAGCGCACACCCAGGAAAACATCCACATCATCGTCGAGTGCAAAGACCCCAAGACCAAGGCCAAAGGCAAAAAAGACGGCGTAGATCAAATGCACTCCTATGCGTCTGCCTGCATGAACTCGACCTATGGCATGTGGACCAACGGCGACGAGTTGCTTACCTTCCGTTACGTGGTGGACGATGCCGGCAAGCGCGGCCCCGAGGCCGTGCCCGATCTGCCACATGCTGGTGGCGAGGTACCCGACGACGCGCCGCGCTTCGACCAGTTGCGCCCCGCCGCCAGTGACTCGCTGCTGTACTCGTTCCGCCGCTGTCACAACTACATCGCCGGTAACCAAGGCATCCAAAAGGCCGAGGCATTCCTTGAACTGCTCAAGATCATCTTCTGCAAAATCCAGGACGAGCGCAACTCCGAGACGCCAACGTTCTACATCACGCCGACCGAGCGCCAGGGCGCCGCGGGTAAGAAGAAGTGCCGCAAGCGCATCGAGGCACTCTTTGGAAACGTCAAGCAGTCGTACGAGACCATCTTCAAGGCCGACGAGCGCATCGCATTAACCGACGATGTGCTCGCCTACATCGTGGCACAGCTGCAAATGTATTCCCTGCTCGAGAGCGACGTGGACGTTAAGGGCCACGCGTACGAGACAATCGTGGGCTCCAACCTGCGTGGTGACAAGGGCCAGTTCTTCACGCCGCGCAACATGTGCCACATGATGGTGCGGATGGTCGACCCGTCCGAAAACGACGTCATCCTCGACCCCGCCATGGGCACCTGCGGCTTTTTGGTCACGGCCATGAATTACGTGCTTGAGAAGATCAGAGACTCCGTCGAGGTGAGCGGGCGCAGCAAAGCAGCCAAGCAAGAGGCTCTGATCGCGCGCAAGCGCGAGTTCCTGTCCAAGCATATCGTGGGCATCGACTTTGATCCCATCCTAGTGCGTGCTTCCAAAATGAATATGGTTATGAACAACGACGGCACGGGACAGCTGTTCCACGCCAACTCGCTCGAGCCGTTCTCGGGCTTTGAACCCAAGCTGCAAAAGGCGCTGCGCCTGGACGCCGCCGACGTTGCGGCAAATAAGGCGCTGCAGCCGGGGCACGGCGTTACGGCGATTATGACCAACCCACCTTTTGGCTCCAAAATTCCTATCGAAGACCCGGCGATTCTGGAATCCTTCGACCTTGGACACACCTGGTCGTGGTCCGAGGAAGATGCCGAGTGGAGCATGGAACCCAAGCTCTTCTCATCTCAGCCGCCCGAGATCCTCTTCATCGAGCGGTGTATCCGCCTGCTTGAGCCCGGCGTGGGTGTGGCGGCGCTCGTCATTCCCAACGGCATCCTGGGCAACCCGGGTCTGGGCTACGTGCGCCAGTGGATTTTGCGCCATGCGCAGATCCTGGGTTCGGTAGACATGCACCCGGATGCGTTCCAACCCAACGTGGGCGTGCAGACATCCGTCCTTGTGCTGAGACGCTGGGACAGTGAGGAAGAGGCATACTGCAAGGACGGTACCTTCCAGGATTACAAGATATTTATGGCCATCTGTGACCACGTAGGGCACGACAAGCGTGGTCAGACCACCTATGTACGCGACGATGACGGCTACCCCATTGTGCAGGAGCAGACCACCGCGGTGACGGGCAACGTGGGCTCCGAAGAGGAGAGCAGCCACACCTCGAAGGAGCGCGTGGTGGACGACGAGACGATGGCGATCGCCGGCGCCTTCTTTGAATGGAGGCGAGACCAATGACGATCGCGCCTTTGGTGAAGAGCGTCCGACTTTCCACCGTGCTGGGCGGCGACGTGAGGCTCGAGGCGTCAACCTACCTGCGCGACGGGTACGGCTTCGTACGCCTTGCCAACCAGTGCGACAACCACAAAAGGCTCGGTGACCTTGCCGACATTTGGCAGCCGAGCAGACTGACGGGGTATACCGTGCCGGAAGGCAAAGGGCTACCCTTCTTTACCGCCGGCCAGGTGTTCGAGGACTTTCCCCGAGTGAGGAAGTGGCTCGCCACGCCTTTCATACCCCAGGCTGATTCTAGATTCGTCAAGCAGGATTGGCTGCTGCTTTCGCGCTCGGGCGTGGTGGGCAACGTTACCGCCGTGTACCCGCATCACCTGAACAAGGTCATCACGGACGACCTGTTGCGCATCGAGCCGAAGGACCAAGACGAGTACGGCTGGCTCTACGCGTATATGAAGACGGACTTCTTCAAGCAGATCGCACGAGCGTCTCAGTACGGTCACATGATCAAGCACATCGAGGTGGCCCACGCCAACGAGTTTCCGGTCATCATGCCCGATGCGGCCACGCGCAAAGCCATCGGCGACAAAGCTGCCGAGGCTGTGCGCCTGCGCGGCGAGGCCTGGAAGCTGCGGAACGAGGCGTTTAAGCTGTTGGAGAAGGAGGTCGGTATTGCTTGTGAGGCAGAAAGTCCTGCAGGAATATGCGTGGTGAGTTTATCCAAAGTTATTGACAACAGATCGCGCCTTGATGCTGACAGTTATGCCGGCTCCATAAGCGCCGTAGACTCATTGGTTGACGTAATGGAGTATGCGCCACTTGCTGAACTTGTAGAGGACGTCGAAGAGCTTCCTCGCTTCAAGCGATTTTATGGCGATTCCAACGTTCCCTTTGTGGGTGTGTCCGAGGTCTTTGACGTAAACACTCAACCGACAAAATTTGTTTACGCCAAGCTCATTAAAAACTGGGAGCGTTACATCCTAAAGCCGGGAACTCTCGTCATGGCATGTTCTGGTCAAAAGTACGGCATCCTAGGACGAGCTCTTTTGCTCACGGAGAATCATGAGGGAATGTTTGGCAGCAACCATCTGCTGAGAATCTATCCCGACGTTACAAAGATTCGAACTGGCTACCTGCTTGCTTTTCTGAACAGTCCCACCGTTGGCAGGCCGTCGGTCGTTCGTTGCGCATACGGAACTTCGGTGCCTCAACTTAGCCCCATCGATATCAAAAAAATTCGCGT
>CAUFXK010000088.1 GCA_959596495.1 uncultured Collinsella sp.
TCAACCACGTTATTTAGATAAAGCGAGATGCCTGCAAGTCGCAGGCATCTCGCTTGTTGTATTTGCTATCATCAGTCAAGTTAACCTTAGGGTCGGTCGGCTTAGCTTTGTTTGCTACAAGTTCCGCACGCAAAGAAGAGCACTTAATGTGCTCTTCGTCTTGCGCAGGACTGTCCGCAGTAGCGAATAAAGCTAAGCCGACCGACCCCAGCTAAGATTAAAGGAGCTGATATGTGCGATTGCACAGATCATAAGGACGAGATCCCTGCCTACGACGCACAGGCCATTGAGTCCAAGTGGATGAAGGCCTGGGAGGACTCCAACCTCTTTGCCGTCGACACCGACGCCAGCAAGCCCAAGAAGTACGTGCTCGAGATGTTCCCGTATCCGTCGGGCGACCTGCACATGGGCCACGCGCGCAACTACACCATCGGCGATGCCATGGCCCGTCAGGCCCGCATGCGCGGCTACGACGTGCTTCACCCCATCGGCTTCGATGCCTTTGGCCTGCCTGCCGAGAACGCCGCCATCAAGCACAACACGCAGGCTGCCGCCTGGACGTATAAGAACATGGACCAGGCTCTCGCCACGATGAAGCGCATGGGCTTCTCCTACGATCTGGATCGCATGGTCAAGACCTGTAGCCCCGACTACTACCGCTGGGGTCAGTGGATCTTTGAGAAGCTGTGGGAAAAGGGCCTGGTCTACCGCAAGAAGAACCCGGTCAACTGGTGTCCTAACTGCAAGACCGTTCTGGCCAACGAGCAGGTCACCGAGGGCAAGTGCTGGCGCTGCGGCACCGAGCCCGAGAAGCGCGACCTGGAGCAGTGGTACTTCAAGATCACCGAGTACTCCCAGGAGCTGCTCGACGACCTGGAGAAGCTCCCCGGCTGGCCCGAGCGCGTCAAGCAGATGCAGGCCAACTGGATCGGTCGCTCCGAGGGCGCCGAGGTCGACTTTACCCTGTGCGACAAGGATGGCGAGCCCATCGAGGGCGACGAGGGCAAGATCACCGTCTTCACCACGCGTGCCGATACGCTCTTCGGTGTCTCCTTCTTTGTCCTGGCCCCCGAGTACGCTCGTCTGCACGAGCTCGTCGAGGGTACGGAGTACGAGGAGGCCGTGACCAAGATCGTCGAGGACTCCAAGCATATCTCCGCCGTCGAGCGTGCCCAGGGCACCCTCGAGAAGCACGGTGCCTTTACCGGCCGCTACGTGGTGAACCCGGTCAACGGCGAGAAGGTCCCTGTGTGGGTTGCCGATTATGTCGTTGCCGACTATGGCACCGGTGCCGTCATGGCCGTTCCCTGCGGCGACCAGCGCGACTTTGAGTTCGCCCGCAAGTACGACCTGCCGATCGTGCCGATCATCCTGGACGATGACGACCGCGCTGCCGTCGAGGCCAACGGCGAGACCATCGATACCTTCCATGCCGAGACCGTCGACTGGGATTGCGCCCACGCTGCCGAGGGCACGCTCGTCCAGTCCGGCAAGTACACCGGTATGCGCGGCGGCAAGCACTCCGAGGGCGAAGCTGCAATCGTTGCTGACCTCGAGGCCATGGGCTGCGGTCGTCGTAAGGTCGAGTTCCGTCTGCGCGACTGGCTCATTTCCCGCCAGCGCTATTGGGGCAACCCCATCCCGGCCATACACTGCGAGCACTGCGGCATCGTGCCCGTGCCCGAGGACCAGCTGCCGGTGACGCTGCCCGAGAACCTTGACCTGGGCGCCGGCGAGACCCTTGCCGAGTGCAAGGAGTTCTACGAGACCACCTGCCCGGTCTGCGGCCGCCCGGCCAAGCGCGAGACCGATACCATGGACACCTTTACCTGCTCCAGTTGGTATTACCTGCGCTATACCGACCCGCACAACACCGAGCTGCCTTTCTCCCGCGAGGCCGCCGACCGTTGGATGCCCGTCGATAACTACATCGGCGGCATCGAGCACGCCATTCTGCACCTGCTCTACAGCCGCTTCTTTACCAAGGCGCTGCGCGACCTGGGTCTGCTGAGCGTGGACGAGCCCTTCACTAACCTGCTGTGCCAGGGCATGGTCAAGGACGAGAACGGCGACACCATGTCCAAGTCCAAGGGCAATGTCGTGCCCCCGAGCTCGGTCATCGAGCCCTACGGCGCCGACACCATGCGTTTGGCGATTCTGTTTATCGCCCCGCCCGAGAAGGACTTCGACTGGGATCCCAAGGCCGTTGAGGGCGCCAACCGCTTCATCAAGCGTGCCTGGCGTATCGTTTGGCAGCTCGTCCAGTCCGGCGACGCTAATGTTGCCTTCGACAAGTCCGCGCTCGACGAGGTTGCGATGAAGCTCTATCGCGAGCGTCACCGCACCATCGCCAAGTGCACCGAGGACTTCGATCGCGGCCAGTTCAACACCGCGATCTCGGCCGTCATGGAGCTCGTCAACGCGGCGAGCGCCTACCTTAACGCCACCGAGGGCGCATCGCGCGACAAGGCGCTACGCTATGGCGTGGCCAAGGATATCGTGAGCGTCCTTGCCCCCATCTGCCCGTTCTGGGCCGATGAGCTGTGGCACGAGGCCCTCGGCTGCGAGGGCAACGCCTACACTGCCGCCTGGCCCGAGTTCGACCTGGCCGAGTCCATCGAGGACACGGTGCAGATCGTCGTCCAGGTGCTCGGCAAGGTCCGCGGCCGCATCGACGTGGCCCGCGATGCCTCCAACGAGGAGATGCAGACTGCCGCCGAGGCCGCCGTTGCCAAGTGGCTCGAGGGCAAGACGGTCGTCAAGGCCATCTGCGTGCCCGGCAAGCTGGTCAACCTGGTGGTCAAGTAAGCACTGCGCGCATAGTTGACGTGTTAAAGACGAGGGGCGATCCGATTGGGTCGTCCCTCGTTTTGCGTTATATGCCCTGCTTGGCTGGTGCCGAGCGTCACCTTCTACGGAATGTGCACCAAGTCCCTAAAGTAGACGTTGCCGCTTTGCTCCTCAAACATCCAGATGTTGAGGTAGATGTCGTTGAGGTCGTTGTTCACATCAAAGTCCGGATCGTCGAAGGTGCCTACAAAGGTGAGCATCGCGGTCGCTTCTTCGCCTGCGGCGACGGGCTGGCGCATGCGCACGTCGCGGACGACACCGTTGACGTAGGCATAAGCATCGACATCGCCAAACATCATGTCGACATCGGTGCTGTTTGTCACCGAAAAGACCAACACGGCGTCACCGTAGCCATCCGTGTCCTTGCCCACGCAAGTAACATGGACGTTTTCGTCTGCCTCAAGGTCGATGGGGAACTGTTCTTGAGGGTCGGGACCTAAGCCCTGGGGGTCGACTATATTTTCGTCTGTTTTGTCGAACCGCTCCGAAGGCGTTGTTTTCTCGATGGCTTTGGCGCTGCCGAGATCCGGCTCGCATGGTCCGGTTTTACCATCGATGTTGCCGCAGCCCGCCAGAACGTACGAGCAGGCGGCGACGACGAACGCGATCGTGCAGAGGGTGCCTAGGCGTTTCATGGTGTCTCCTTGCCGTAGAGGATCCGGAAGATTGTGCGGTCAATGCGTGAGTACGGCTTATCTGTTCCAGAAAGTCCCTTACGAGCAGTCTGGCCGATGTGCACCCAGGGATGGAATGCCCATTGGGCCCGATTCAGTCGGCGCGCTGGGACGTATGGCCCGTTTTGGGGCTTTTGGGGAGCACCGCACAGGAGCCCTCGCCTAATTGTCCTATTCTTGTGGAGAAGCTGTGAGCGCGCTGACCTGCGAATTTCCGTTGTGCTTGCACGTTTTCGCAGGTATTGGTATAGTTTGCTTGCAAATGAAGTTGTAATTGAAAGAAGTGGGGTTTCGGCCCCGCTTCTTTTTTGTATGGATGGAGGTGCCGCAATGGTCAAGACCAAGACCGAGCAGGCGATCATCGACGCGCTCGAGGCCGTCGCTCCCCAGCACGATGTCGATATTGTCGACGTTGAGCTCGTGGGCGCCACCAAGGCCCCCTGCGTGCGTGTGCGTATCGAGGGTGCCGAGGGTCAGAGCCTGTCGCTCAACGACGTCACGGCCAATACCAAGTGGGTCGGCGACGTGATCGAGGAGCTCGACCCCATTTCTTCGAGCTACACGCTCGAGGTGTCGAGCCCGGGTATGGCGCGCCCGCTGCGCCGTCCGCGCGACTTTGCCCGCTTTGTGGGCGAGGACTGCGAGCTCACCTCCACCGCCACCGAGGGCCGTCGCAAGTACTCCGGCAAGATTGTCGCCGCGACCGAGACGAACGTGACTCTCGAGCTCGAGGACGGCGAGTCCGTCACCCTCGATTTTTGTGATGTTAAAAAGTGCAAGTTGAAGCCTACCTATGACTTCAAGCCCGCGAAGGAAGGAAACTAACATGGCAGCATCCGACATGATGTCCGCCCTGATGGAGCTTTGCCAGGAGAGGCACATCGACCAGCTCTACCTGATCGACCGCCTGGAGCAGTCGCTCGCCAAGAGCTATGCCGAGATCCTGCATCTTGAGTGGGGCGCCAAGGTGACCATCGACCGCACCACCGGCAAGATCTACGTCTACCGTCTGGAGCCGATCGACGATTCCATGGACGAGGAGGGCAACTTCACCGAGTTCGAGGAGATCGACGTCACCCCCAAGAACACGAGCCGCATCGCCGCCCAGCACGCCAAGGCCGAGATCAACGCCATCGTGCGCAACTCCGCCCGCGAGCAGATCTACGAGGAGTTCTCCGGCCGTATCGGTGACCTCATCAGCGGTACCGTGCTGCAGTCCACGCCCGACTTCACGATCGTCAAGATCCGCGATGGCGTCGAGGCCGAGCTGCCGCATTTTGACCAGCGCCGTTACGAGAACGAGCGCAACGAGCGTCCGATGGGCGAGCGCTATCTGCACAACCAGCACATCAAGGCCGTGATCATCGACGTCCGCGACCCCAACTCCACCCTGCAGCCGGTTCGCGGCGAGCACAGCCGTCCGCCGATCGTCATCTCCCGTACCCACCCCGAGCTCATGCGTCGTCTTTTTGAGCAGGAGGTGCCCGAGATCTATGAGGGCACCGTCCAGATCAAGTCGATTGCCCGCGAGCCCGGCCAGCGCTCCAAGGTCGCCGTCCACTCGCTCGACGACCGCCTGGATCCCGTTGGCGCCTGTGTCGGCCCCAAGGGCAGCCGCGTCCGCGCCGTCGTAGGCGAGCTCCGCGGCGAGCGCGTCGACGTCATCCTGTGGGATGCCGATCCGGCCGTCTACGTCGCCAACGCCCTGTCGCCCGCCAAGGTCACCCGCGTCCTTATCGACGAGGAGAAGGCCTACGCCGGCGTCATCGTGCCTGACGACCAGCTTTCGCTCGCCATCGGCAAGGAGGGCCAGAACGCCCGCCTCGCCGCTCGCCTTACCGGCTGGCACATCGATATCAAGTCCGAGACCCTTGCCGCCGACATCCTCAAGAACGTTCCCGTTCACGAGGAGCCCGCCGCCGACCTGATTGGTGACGAGGAGGACGATGACGTCCGTCGCTGCGAGTACGTGTCCGAGGACGGCGTCCAGTGCCGCAACCAGGCCCGTCCGGGCTCCCGTTTCTGCGGTGTCCACGACACCGACGCCTTCGATGATGCGGAGGACCTGATCTAGCGCGCGGTCGCGCCGGGCGGGTCCCGGCGCATTTCCCACGCTCGTTCAGTCTCTAGGCACCCAAGGTGCCAGAAAGGGTAGGTGAAGTCATATGGCAAAAGTCCGTGTGTCCACCCTGGCCAAAGAGTTCGGCATGACCTCCAAAGAACTGATGGGTCATCTCGCCGAAATGAAGATTCCCGCTAAGTCCGCTTCCTCCGCCCTGGAGGACGCCTACGTCGCCATGGTCCGCAAGCAGCTTGCCTCGGTGATCGAGGCCCGCGCCAAGGAAGTCGAGGCCGCCAAGCAGGCCGAGGAGGAGGCAGCCGCCGCCGAGGAGGCAGCGCGCGCTGCCGAGGCCGAGCGTGAGCGCATCGCCGCCGAGAAGGCACGCGAGGAGGAGCGCCGCCAGTTTGCCGCCGCCCAGGCTGCCGAGGAGGCCGCTCGCGCCGAGGCCGAGGCCAAGAAGAAGGCCGAGCAGGAGCGCCTTGCCCGCGAGAAGGAAGAGGCTGCCCGCGAGGCACAGCGTCGTGCCGTCCCCGCTTCCGACTCCGGTTCGCGCTTCCGTTCGCTGCTCGACCAGATCGCCGCACAGGAGACCGTGCTCAAGGAGAAGAAGGACGCCGAGGCAAAGGCCAAGGCCGAGCGCGCCGCTGAGCGCGGCAACCGTCGTGGCGGCAATAACGACCGTCGCGGTGGCCGTCGTAACGATCGCAATGCTTCCGACAACAACTCCGATCGCAACGCCTCCGAGAGCCGTCCGCACAGCCATCGCACCAACGCCAGCAACAACGTCGCTGCCGGCATGGACTTCCCCAACCCCGACAAGCAGGGCAAGGGCAAGAAGCGCAAGGGCGGTCACGGCAACGATGAGGACCACTACAGCCGCATGGCGCGTGAGGCCGAGGAGTACAGTCGCGAGAAGGTGCTCGAGGAGGCCCGCGCCGCCGTCGAGGAGGCCTCTCGCGAGTCCACCGGCCGCCGCAAGAAGCGCAAGGAGAAGCGCGAGCGCGAGGCTGCTAAGGCTCAGGAGGAGCGCAAGATTGAGGAGGCGCTGGCCCAGGGCGTGAACCCCGAGGAGCTCGACGCCATCAAGGTCTCCCAGGGCGTTACCGTCCAGGAGCTCGCCGAGGCGCTCGACGTTCCGGCCAACGACATCATCAAGCGCCTGTTCCTGCTGGGCACGCCGCTCACGATGACGCAGTCCATGTCCGACGACCTCGTCGAGCTCGTTGCCGACGACCTGGGCCGTCAGATCAAGATCATCACCCCCGAGGAGGAGAACACCTTCTCGTTCTATGATGATCCCGCCGACCTTAAGCCGCGTGCCCCGGTCGTCACCGTCATGGGTCACGTCGACCACGGCAAGACGAGCCTGCTCGACGCCATTCGTCACACCGGTGTCGCTGCCGGCGAGGCGGGCGGCATCACCCAGGCCATCGGCGCTTCGCAGGTCATGATCAACGACCGCAAGATCACCTTCATCGATACCCCGGGCCACGCGACCTTTACGGCCATGCGTGCCCGCGGCGCCAAGGTGACTGACATCGTCATCCTGATCGTGGCCGCCGATGACGGCGTCATGCCTCAGACCATCGAGTCAATCAACCACGCCAAGGCCGCCGGCGTACCCATCGTCGTCGCCGTCAACAAGATCGATAAGCCGGGCGCCAACCCCGACCGCGTGCGCCAGGAGCTCACCGAGTACGGCATCATCCCCGAGGAGTGGGGCGGACAGAACATGTTCGTCAACATCTCGGCCAAG
>CAUFXK010000089.1 GCA_959596495.1 uncultured Collinsella sp.
GATTGTCGCGGGTCACAAGCGTCTTAACGACAACCGTCGCTCCCAGATAGCGCTCGAGCAGCTCGGCTAAGCGATCGATCGCGGCCTGGCAATCCCCCATCCGCTCGGGCTCCACGCACTCAATCGCCAGGAAAGCATCGGCCGAATCATCGGACAACGCCGTTCGAACGCCGTCGCGCCAGTTCCAGCAGCGGCATACGGCGCCCGCATCATCGATGTAGGCGAGCTCGCCGGGAAGCGTCGGGTCATCTGTCTCCTCGCCAAGCGGCAGAAATGAATCACCACCGTCGGTCACCTTCAGGCAAAGGTCTCCCTCAATCGCGTGCAAATCCTCGCCGCCTACGGGCAGCGCGTAGGACAGCGACACCGTGTTGTAGATGTCCACCGCGGGCGTAATGTGGCCCACCGGCTTGCCCTTGAGCACGCGCTTGAGCAAGTTCTCGATCGAGCAACGCGCGCCCTTCTTGGTCTTGAACAGCCGATAAGCCTCGCGCCATGCCTTGACCGGTGCGTTCTCGCTGATAGTATCGCTGGTCAGATGACGCTCCGCATCGATATTGGCGCGGTCGAGCAACGCGGCAATCGCATCAACGTCCTCTTGAGGAATCTGAGCCGCGGGCTTCATGCCCTTTACGACCACAACACCGACAGCCGCCTGCGGAAATAGCTCCCAAAACGAATCCTCGGCAATAAAGCTCTTCATGCGCTCTCCCTTCATCATGCGCGCCCGAGCGAGGGCGCCTAAACAAAAAGCGCCCTTACGACGGCCACCTTCAAAGTCCTACGGTGCCGCCACAAGAGCGCTTACGCTGCCCCCATCCGGAGAAGGGGGCAATATGTCAGGCGTATTGTAACCCGAGTCATCCGCGCGAGTAAAACCACCACAAAGGTGCCTGTCCCCTTTATGGTGGTTTTGGGTCTGAAGCAACGCTAGTGTCGGAGTCCCAGCAGGCCGCGGCCGCGATGACGGGCGTCGGCGTGCACCTGAGCGTGCGGACCGGCGGCCTTGACGGACTCGGGCAGGTGCGAGTACTTCTTCTCGAAGTTCTCCTCGAACATCACCGCCAGATTGTGCGCGGCCTCGTCATAGCGCGCGGTGCTCTGCCAGTACTGGCGCGGCACCAGGATGCCGTCGGGCACACCGTGGCACGTCGTGGGAATGTCGACGTTAAAGATATCGTCGTGGACGAACTCGCTGTCCTCGATGGTGCCGTCGAGGGCGCGGGCCACCAGGGCGCGCGTGTAGGCCAGCTCAATGCGATGGCCAACGCCGTAGCCGCCGCCGATCCAGCCGGTGTTGACCAGATAGACGCGGGTGCGGCCGTCGGCGATGCGCTCACCGAGCATCTTGGCATAGACCATGGGGTCGAGCGGCATAAACGGCTCGCCAAACAGCGAAGAGAACGTGGGCGTGGGCTCGGTGACGCCGACCTCGGTGCCGGGGATCTTGGCCGTAAAGCCCGTCACAAAGTGGTACATGGCGGCATCGGCCGTCAGGCGTGAGATGGGCGGCAGCACGCCAAAGGCGTCGCAGGTCAGGAAGAGCACGACGCTTGGAGTGGTGCCCATGCCCTTGGTCCACGCGTTGGGAATGTGCTCCACAGGGTATGCCACGCGCGTGTTGTGCGTGATCGAGACGTCGTCGTAGTTGGGCTTGCGGTTCTCGTCGAGCACCACGTTTTCGCAGATGGCGCCAAAGCGGACGGCGTTGAAGATCTCGGGCTCGTGGAACGCGTCCAGGCCCTCGCATTTGGCGTAGCAGCCACCCTCGATGTTGAAGATGCCCATGTCGGACCAACCGTGCTCGTCGTCGCCGATCAGTAGGCGCGTGGGGTTGGCCGAAAGCGTGGTCTTGCCGGTGCCGGACAGGCCAAAGAACACGGCGGTCTCGTGCGTGACAGGATCCATGCTGGCCGAGCAGTGCATGGGCAGCACGTCGTCCTCGACGGGCAGCAGGTAGTTCATGACGCTGAAGATCGACTTTTTGATCTCACCGGAGTAGCCGGTGCCGGCGACCAGAATCACGCGTTCCTGGAAGTTGATGACCACGGCGGCGCTGGAGTTAAGGCCCTTGATGGCAGGGTCGCACTGGTAGCCGGGAGCGGCGAGCACGCAAAAGTCCGGCTCACCGGTGCGCGCGATTTCGCGGGCGAGCGGGCGGGCGAGCATCTGCTTAATAAAGAGTGCCTGGCTGGCACGCTCGCAGGCAACGAGCAGTCGACGCGTGTGGTTGCGGTCGGCGCCGGCCATGCCGCGGGTGACGAACACATCGCGCTCGTTGAGGTAGTTGACGATACCGGCCTTGATGGTCTCGTAGCTCTCGATCGAAAGCGGTCGGTTGACGGCGCCCCAGGCGATCTTGTCGTGCACGTCGGGCGTGTCGACGATAAAGCGGTCGTTGGGCGAACGGCCAGTGCGCTCCCCCGTCTCGATCACGAGTGCGCCATTGGATGCCATGCGGCCTTCTTCGCGGCGGATGGCGTGCTCGACGAGCTCCGCAGCGGGCAAATCGACCAGCAAGCGGGGCTGGTTCTCGGCAGGATCTTCGACCAGCGTAAGACCAAAGTTGGACAAAACTTCTGCAGGGGTAACACCAGGCATGGGGCCTCCTTTAAAAGCGCGACACGTGGACGCGGCGCGCACTTTACTCACGTAAAGCCCGTTGTACCCGATATGCAAAAACGTTTTTGCGGCAAGGGCGGCAAGCCCGCCCAACGGTCAAAAATCGCAGGCAAGCGGCCTAGTCATTGGGGACACTCTTGAACAGGCAACAACCAGGGAGCGTCCCCGGATGCCGGCACTTAGGGACGTTCCTAAGTGCCGACTACTGAATGGCACTGCCGAAAATATTGACCAATCTGTTCAAAAACACGAGCAAACGCCGTCGCGTCTATACTAGAGCGCAGCAATAGAAAGGACTCCGCTTTGAGCATCACGCCCCTCGATAGCATCCGCCGCGCCATCGCACGCCGCAATGGCGTCGCCGGCCCCGCCGTAGCGAGCAGCGGTACCGCGAAGTCCCAGGGCGGCCGCATCGAGAACGGCCTCTTCCCTGCCTCCCACACGGCCGAGGAGCTCGCACGTATCCAGGAGCTAAGTCAGCGCAACGCCGGCGGCCCCGATAGTGGCCAGGCCACGCGCCGTCACCGCGAGCGCGATCGCGAGCCCGGCCCCATCCACCGCATGGTCAACGCCTGGTGGAACCGCCTGCTCGGCGCTGTCTACGGCGGCGGCTTCTCCACGCAGGAAGCCGAATACGAGGAGCACGCCACTCGTCGCGACTATCTCTGGAATACCCTGGGCACCGCCGTGTGGGGCTTCGCGTTTCCCCTGCTCACCATCGTGTCCACGCAGCTTGTGGGCGCCGAGGAAGCCGGAAAGTTCTCCATCGCCTTTGTCACCGGCACGCTCATCATGATCGCGTGCAACTACGGCGTGCGCAATTTCCAGGTCTCGGATATCGACGAAACGACGTCATTCGCCTCCTACCAGCTCAACCGCTGGCTTTGCGGAGCGCTCGCCCTGGGCTGCGGCCTCATGTACAGCAGCGCCCGCGGCTACGACGCGCATATGGCGACGATCGGCCTGGGCGTCTACCTGTATAAGGTGATCGACGGCGTCGCCGACGTGTACGAGGGCCGCCTGCAGCAGGCCGATAAACTCTATCTGGCCGGCATGAGCCAAACGCTACGCTCCGTCGGTGTCATCGTGATCTTTAGCGTGGCGCTGTTCCTTACGCGCAGCATGCCCATCGCGGCCATGGCCATGGGTGTCACCGCCATCGTCTCGCTCGTGCTGGTCACCGCGCCGCTCGCCCTGCTCGAGACCGAAAAATCGCACCGCGTGAGCCTGCGCGAGGTCGGCCACCTGTTTGTCCAGTGCGCTCCGCTCTTTGGTGCACTATTTCTGTTCAACCTCATCGAGAGCATGCCCAAGTTTGTGATGGAAGGCACGCTGGCCTACAAATATCAGCTGTACTTTAATGCCCTGTTCTTTCCGGCGCAGGCTATTTTACTGAGCATTGGATTTGTCTATAAACCGCAGCTTTTGCGTCTGTCGAGCATTTGGGCGAACCCGCGTCAGCGTAGGCGCTTTGACCTTATTATTGTCGCCGTTATGGCACTGATCGTGGCCATCACCGGCGTGTGTGCCGCATTTATGGCAGGCCCCGGCATTCCCCTCATGAGCTTTATGTACGGCCTCAATTTTGAGCGCTACCGAACATTGGCGCTGCTGATGGTTGTCGCCGGCGGTGTAACCGCAGCCATCGACTTCATCTACGCCATCATCACGGTGTTGCGCCACGCTGGAGACGTCACCAAGATCTACCTGATCTGCTTCGCCGTGAGCGTGGTGCTCCCGGTGATCCTGATCAACCTGCTTGGCCTGATGGGCGCCGTGGTGAGCTACCTGGCCATCATGGCCCTATTGCTGGTGCTGCTGATTATCGAGTACGCCCACATCCGCCAGCGCATAGAACGAGCCCGCAACCCGTACGGGGCCTAATTCGAATCAATTTGAAGAAAAGAAACGTCGATGTTTTGGCACCGACAGCGAGCAGTCTCGAAGTGCCCCAGGTTGGCGCGAAAGAGGAGCGACGCGTACTTCCATACGCGAGCGACGGTTTGAGCGACAAGATGGGGTGCTTCGGGGCTGCACAGCGTCAACGTGGCCGCCGTTCGGTAGAACAGCGGAACAAAGTTATTCGCCAGGAAGAATGTCTGCGTAGAACTCCGCCCCGTCGTCCAGGCGCAGGATACCCACGCGACC
Organism: uncultured Collinsella sp.; assembly: GCA_959596495.1. GTDB lineage: Bacteria > Actinomycetota > Coriobacteriia > Coriobacteriales > Coriobacteriaceae > Collinsella. The sequence goes on from CAUFXK010000089.1 coordinate 4,771, forward strand.
GAACTCGGAACCGGTGGCCGCCGCGCAATCGATATCGATGCGATCGGGCACACCGGCGGTATCCTCGCCACCCAGGCGCACAATTTGCCCGCGGCCCGACTCCTCATCGAGTCCCGCCAGGCCGCCAACCTCGCAATAGCGCCCCAGCGATACCGTGGGCGTGTGGCCGCTCACCACGACCGGGCCCTTGCCCTCGGCAGAAAGCAGCCCCGTCGGAGCATCCCAATAGCCGTGACGAATCCAGAGCAAGTCATCGGACGACTGCACGGCGAGCATTTGCTGCAGCAACTCGCGATCGGCATCGACCGCTCCCCTGCCGTCGCCGCAATCGACACCATGCTCAAGCAAAAACGCACGCGCCGCCTCGGCCTGAATGCCGGCGTGCACCAGCAGGTACGGCCGCTCGGCAGTCTCGGCCACCGCATAGAGCGGCAGGGCAGCAGCCCAGCGCACCAGCTCCTCGTATGCCTCAAATTCCATGTCGTTAAGCTGCTCGCGCGTCGTCCAGCCACCGTTGATATCCCAAGTCTCGGCATCGAGCGGGTCCTGCCCAATAATCGCGTCGAGCATAATCTGCTCGTGGTTGCCCTTAAGCACGCGAGTGTTGGGCAGCGACCGCACCAAGTTGATGACGCCGACCGGATCGGGGCCGCGGTCGATCATGTCGCCCAGCACATACAGCGTGTCGTCGGACGTCAGCGAGATCTTGGAAAGGGCCTCGTCCAGCGCGCGCACGTGCCCGTGAGCATCAGATGTCACATAGATCGCCATGGAACGCCTTTCCCTGCATTACGGCATAAGCCCGATGCCACGACTAAAACTTCAAGTTGAACTTAAACGTTACCCATTGTACTCCGATGCAATAACGCTGGAAAGTGCCGGCGCAGCCAACGGCCACATGCGGCCGCCTGCACGCCCCGGAAATACCGCCTCACCAGCATCAACACCCCACCCAGTGCCTCCCGCGCCCCCGCCTCATGTCGATAATGCAAACGTCCGCGACTCGGCCCCATAAACCCACCACCTTTGGGTACAAATAAGCACAGACAATTGACCGTGCCACGCAAACCACCCAGGAGCGGACACTATCCATGAACCAGATACTTCTCTTTATCGGCCTCGTCATCATTTTGTGCCTGACCATCAAACCCGTCGGCAAAAAGCTCCCCTTCCCCACCCTGCTCATCTTTATCGCGCTCGGCATGCTGCTGGGCGTCAACGGCCCGGCGCACATCGACTTTAGCGACTACGCGCTCACCGAAACCGTCTGCAGCACGGCGCTGCTGTTCATCATGTTCTACGGCGGCTTTAACACCAACATCGACCGTGCCAAGCCCGTCGCCGCGCCGGCGGTGCTGCTGAGCACGCTCGGCGTTGTCATCACCGCTGGCATCACCGGCGCATTTGCGCACTTCGCACTGGGCTTCGACTGGATCGGCGGCCTGCTGCTGGGATCGGTCGTGGCATCGACCGATGCGGCGAGCGTCTTTAGCGTGCTGCGCGAACACAACCTTTCGCTGAAGGACGGCACCGACTCGCTGCTCGAGGTGGAATCGGGCTCCAACGACCCCGTCGCCTACATGCTCACCGCGGTGCTCGCGACCCTCGCGGCGGGCGGCAGCATCGACATTCCCGTGCTACTGGCCAAGCAGATCATCCTGGGTGTGGGGCTGGGCCTTGTCATCGGCTGGACATCCAGCCGCCTGATTGAGCGCGCACACGCAACGGCCGAGGGCGCGCAGACTATCTTTTTGTTCGCCGTGGCGATCGTCGCCTACGCGCTGCCGAGCTACCTGGGCGGCAACGGCTTTCTGGCTGTATACCTGGCGGGCATCGTGCTGGGTGCGAGCGACATCACCGGCAAGGTCGAGATGGCACACTTCTTTGACACCCTCACCGAGATGGCAGAGATGACGATCTTCTTCTTGCTCGGCCTGCTCGTGACGCCCGCACGCCTGCCGCAGATGCTGCTGCCGGGCCTAGCGCTCATGGCGTTTATGCTCTTTGTGAGCCGCCCCATCGCCGTCGGCATGTTGTTGGCGCCCTTTAAGACGAACCCTCGCCAGGTCGCGCTCGTAAGCTGGGCGGGCCTGCGTGGCGCGGCTTCGGTCGTCTTTAGTCTCTTTGCCGTGGTAGCCGGTGTTCCCGGCGGTCACGACCTGTTTGACCTGGTCTTTGTAATTGCCGTGTCGAGCATTGTGGTGCAGGGCTCGCTGCTGCCGGCGGTGGCAAAGAAGCTCGACATGATCGACGCGGAAGGCGACGTGCGCCGCACCTTTAACGATTACCGCGACGAGGACGGCATGTCGTTTGT
>CAUFXK010000090.1 GCA_959596495.1 uncultured Collinsella sp.
GTCCTCTAAGGAGCCCTTTCCAGAGACGTCGGATGGCTTCAAACAGCCATAATCCAAAGGCCGTCTCAAGCAACTAGTCATTTAAGAACGTCCCCAACGACCGCCCACAAAAAGCTGTACGCCAGCATTCAAAGGTGTCGAAAAAAGTCGACTTTGGATGCTGGCGTATATGTTTGGGTTCGGCGGGGGACTAGTTATTGGGGACGTTCTTTAACGACTACTCATTTAAGTGCGTCCCCAATGAGTGGAACTACTCATTTAAGTGCGTCCCCAATGAGTACTAGATCAGGTTCTCCTGTACCCAGGCGATGATGTCGCTCGATTCGTAGAGTGGCTTGCCGTCGATGAACAGGCAGGGAACCTGGCGTTTTCCACCGACGGCGATGAGCGTCTGCTCGGCTTCGGTATCGGTCGAGATATTGCGCTCGGGAATGGTCACGCCGTTATCGGCCAGGAAGCGCTTGACCTTAATGCAATACGGGCAGCCGGTCATAACGTACAGCACGAGCTCGTGATCAGTAGCCATGGGTCTCCAATCGGTTGAGGTTTCGATTGAAATACCCAAAGCCGCCGCGGTCTATGCGTGAGCCGACGACGACTCGATCGCCTGGACCAGAAAAGCCGTGGCGCCGGTGCCGCAGGGCTTGTCGTAGTAGTCGATAAAGCGCTGATCGGCAAGATAGCCGTGGGCGAGGCCCAGGTATGCTTCGTCTTGGGGTTCGTGCCCCCAGTTAAGGCCAATCCATCGACGGTGCATTGCGACAAGCTTGCGAGCCTCGCTGCCTTCCGGTTCGCCGTCGCTCATGGCAATCGAGAGCTGGCCCAGAATAGCGCGCTCGAGTTCTTTCATGTCGTTCCATGTATGAGGATCCATGTCCAGCAACGCTTCGTTTGCTGCATCGATAGCCTCATTGCCATAGCGTGCCCGGGCTTCGGCGCCGTAGCGCTCCTCGTTTTCCTGCACGGTACGCCAGCGCTCCAGTTGCGGCAGCACGGCACCCATGAGCGAGACTGCCTCGTCGAGCGACATGCCGGTGTTTTGCGCCAGACGCGGAGCGCAGTCCTCGATCATTGCCTCCATCGTGGTCTCGTAGGTGTACTTGCCGTGGTCGTAGCACCACTTGCAGTAATGGTCGGTCGTTGCGCCGTGAGCATCGGTACCGCAGTCGTCGGGCGTGAGTATCATGCCGCAGCTCTGACAATAGTACTCGGGCATTTCGAGCAGATGAGACAGTGGCTCGCCGGTCACGGCGGCAATGAGCTTCATCATGTCGATGCCCGGTGTGACCTCGCCGCGCTCCCAACGGCTGACGGCTTGGCGTGTGACGAAGAGCTTGGCGGCGAGCTGCTCCTGAGTTAGGTGATGGGCGCGACGGACAGCAATGAGCTTTTCTGCGAAGGCCATAGCGGCTCCTTTCTGCTGGTTGATGGCTTTAAGCATACGCGGCGGCAGACGCCCTTCCAAGCAACCGTTGGTTGCACGACGGGGGACCGCGACAAAGAATTACGCACGACGCCTCACACCTTCATGCCGTACAATGACCGGCATGGAACCTATCGCACACATACATACCGACCTGCCGCAGAAGTTCGGCATTCCGCGCAACAGTTTTTTGGCGCCCCATCTGCAGGGGCGCATCGTCTTTGAGCCGGAATTTGCCTCCAACGCAGCGGTTGAGGGCCTGGATTCTTTCTCTCACCTATGGCTGCTGTGGCGTTTTGAAAACGGCACGCCCGGCGGCACGGCCAAGGATATTGCCGCCGATGCCAAGACGCGGGACAGGTCCGGCACCAACGCAAAATGGTCGAAAACCGTGCGCCCGCCGCGTCTGGGTGGAGCCGAACGCGTGGGCGTGTTTGCCACACGCAGTCCGTTTCGCCCTAATCCCATCGGTCTTACCTGCGTCAAGCTCAGCCGTGTTGAGCTCACCGACGATGGTCCCATCATCCATGTGCTGGGGGCCGATCTGCGCGACGGCACGCCCATCTACGACATCAAGCCCTACATTCCGTTTGCAGACTGTCACCCGGATGCGACTGGTGGCTGGATTGAGGATGCGCCGTGGCAAGAGCTCGATGTCGAGCTCCCGCAAACGCTGCAGGACATGGTCGCGCCCGCAAAGCTCCCCGGCCTGGTCGAGGTCCTTCGCCAAGATCCGCGCCGCGCAGGCAGCAAGCACGAGCCAAACCGCGTTTATCACTTGGCATACGCCGGACTCGACGTGTCTTTTACCGTTGACGGAACCAGGCTAACGGTGGTCGCCGTCAAAGAGGCGCAGGACTAACCGGCGATTCGTCCGACCCCGCCAACTTTAAGACCAAAACCCGTGCAAAAACCGTCTACGCTGGTGGACAATAACGCCTACCGAAACAATCCGCTTTGCACGGGAGCTCAGCATGAAATACGACTTTACTTCGCTTATCGACCGCCACGGTACGGACGCCATCGCTGTTGACTCTTGGGGTGAGATCCCCGGTATGGCCCCGAACGCACCCGACGAGGGCTTCGACCGCATCCCCATGTGGGTGGCGGACATGAACTTTGCCACGGTGCCCACGGTCCAGGAGTACATCATTCAGCGCGCCCAGCACCCCATGTTTGGCTATTTCAATCCGCGTCCCGAGTACTTCGACCGCATCATCGAATGGCAGAGCCGTCGCAACGGCGTTGAGGGCTTGGCGCCGGAGCATATCGGCTACGAAAACGGCGTGCTGGGCGGTGTCGTGTCGACGTTGCGCGCATATGTCCAGCCGGGCGATACGGTGCTGGTCCACAGTCCCACCTACATCGGCTTTACCAAGTCCATCGAGGCTGCGGGCTATCGCATTGTCCACAGCCCGCTTAGGCTCGACGACCAAGGCGTGTGGCGTATGGACTTTGAGGACATGGAGCAAAAGCTCGCCCAAAACCACATTCATGCCGCGGTGTTCTGCTCGCCGCACAATCCCTGCGGCCGCGTATGGGAGCGCGACGAGATCGAGCGCGCCATGGACATCTATCGCCAGCACGATTGCGTGGTGATCTCGGATGAGATTTGGTCCGATATCATCCTGCCTGGTCACAAGCATATCCCGACGCAGTCGGTGAGCGAGGATGCCCGCATGCGCACGGTTGCCCTCTATGCGCCGAGCAAGACGTTCAACCTGGCGGGCCTGGTCGGCAGCTACCACATCATCTATAACGAGACGTTGCGCGACCGCGTGTGCGCCGTGTCCAACAAGACTCACTACAACGAGATGAATGTTCTCTCCATGCATGCACTTATCGGTGCCTACCAGCCGCAAGGCTACGAGTGGGTGAACGAGCTCAACCAGGTGCTTGCCGGCAATATCGAGTACTTCTGCGATTACGTTGACGAGCATTTTGCGGGCGTGTCCTATTCGCGTCCGCAGGGCACCTATATGGTGTTTCTGGACTGCACCGAGTGGTGCCACGAGCATGGCCGCGATATTCAGTGGCTGCTCGACGAGGGGGCACGCGTGGGCGTGGGGTATCAGGACGGCCGCCCGTTCCATGGACCCTGCCACATTCGCGTGAATCTGGCGCTGCCGCTTTCGCGCGTGAGGGAAGCGTGCGACCGCCTGGACCGTTACGTTTTTAATGCACGGTAAGTGTGCTCTGCATGCGGGGCCTTCTGCCGCGTCGGCTGGAAGGCCCCGTATGGTAAGGCATCTGTAACCATTGGGCGCTCGAGTGGTTCCATTTGCTATTATTTCTAGCATTTCAGTCTGTAAACAGGATCGTCTGGAGCTCGATGAAAAGACCCCGTCGCTCGGTTGCCGTTTCGTTGTTTGTTGCGCTTGCAGTGGCGAGTGCTTTTGTCGTAGCGATAGCTGGCTGTTCTGGGTCGAATGACGAAGCCTCGACGTCTGCATCAAAAGGCCTGGATGCCTCTCAGGTCAAAGACGACGACCTTAAGACGCTCAACGTCGGCAGCGACCTCTACCCACCGTTTGTGTATACCGACGAGTACGGCGATATCGTTGGCCTGGATGTCGAGATATTGACCGAGGCGTTGGCCCGCGTTGGTTACAAGCCAAAATACCAGCTGATTGACTGGGAAAAGAAGAAAGAGCTGCTGGCGAGCGGCGAGCTCGATTGTGTCATGGGTAGCTTTAGTATGACGGGTCGCGAAAGCGAGTATCGCTGGGCCGGTCCGTACCTTGCGAGCCGCCAGGTGGTCGCGGTCAATCCCGAAAGCGACATCTACACGCTCGCCGATCTTGAGGGCAGGGTCGTGGGGGTGCAGTCCACCACCAAGCCCGAGGGCATTTTACTCAACCGTACCAATGAAAAGGTTCCGCAAATCAAGGAGCTTTACAGCTTCTCGGACCGCTCATACCTGAACCCGGCGCTCGTCGAGGGCCTGGTCGACGCTATCGCCGCACATGAGTCCTCGCTGCTCACCTATGAAAAAGACTATGGCGTGACGTATCGCATTCTGAACGAGCCGCTGCTGGAGGTTGGTTTGGGCACCGCTTTCGATATCAACGACACGCGCGGTATCGACGTTAAACTCACCCATGCCTACCAAGAAATGCTTGCCGATGGCACCATGGAACGCCTGGTGTCAAAGTACTTTGATGACCCCTCACCATTTTTGAATATGGAGGGCCTGTCGTGATCGATGCGCCCGACTACACCGCTCAGGAGCAGGGCAATCATTCGACCTGGGTATGGCTCCTTGCCGCCCTGGTGGGTATAGCGCTCTCGGTTGTCGCCGGCATGATGAGCTACGGCTACACCACGGCCCAGGCCGAGCAGCGCTTTGCCGACGTTGTCGACTACGTGGCGACGCAGAGCCTTTCCTACGATGCGTTTAACAGCGCCTATGTGACCAAAAACCTGATTCGCGTGATGGAGATTGCCGGAGAGGTAGCGCGCGATATAAAGCGCGACGGCTCGGTGGATAATGCCGCGCTGGAGCAATATGCTGACCAGTTCAACGTGAGCGCACTGATCGTGACGGACGCATCGGGCAATTTGGTGTCCGAGTCCTCGACGGATGGCGTGGACTACGAGTCGCTTGCTGCGTATCTCAAAGAGGCACCCGTGCTGGAGGTGGCAACCCATCCGCTTAAGTCCTATACCGCCCGCATCACGCTTGCGGATGATTCGGTCGCAGACATTGGCTGTGTAACCCGGCAGGATGGCGAGGGTATCGTTATCTCGGTAAGGCATCAGAGCGCGAAGGCAGTTGCAAGCAATACACTCAAACTGCAGAGCCTGCTTGATGGCTATGAAACCATCGATAGCGGCAATATCGTGATCGAAAACGATGGCAAGGTCGTTGCGACCAATGCCGTCGAACCTACCGTATTGGGCGTGTTCGACCTGCCCGCGACGGACGCCATCATTGTTGACGAAATTAAGGATCGATGCCTGCCCGGCAAAGTCCGACTGGTCAACGTCAACGGCGAGTGGTATTTGGGCACATACGGCAAAGCGCAAAAATTCTACGTGTACACCTATGCCTCGGCGCAGCGCTACTTTGAGGTCGTCGCGGCTGTCGCTGCCGGCGTGCTGGTGCTCTACAGCGGTGTTGTAGCCACTGTTGTGATGGTGCGTCGCCGCGCTGATCGTCGACGTTTGGCGGACTTGCTGCAGCAGGAGCGCGACTATGGCGACAAGCTGGCAAAGGCGGCGCGTGAGGCCTCGTCTGCCAACTCGGCAAAGACGGAGTTCCTGCGTCGCATGAGCCACGATCTGCGCACGCCCATCAACGGCATTCGCGGCATGGTTGAGGTCGGCGATGCCAATGCGGACGATCTGCAAAAGCAGACCGAGTGCCGCTCAAAGATCTGGACGGCATCGGGACTGCTGCTCGACCTTGCGAATGAGGCCCTGGATATGAGTCGCCTGGAGAGCGGGCAGGTCGACCTGGAGCTTGTTCCCACAAATTTGGTGACCCTCAACCACGAGGTGCGCGATATTCTGGAGCGCCAGGCCGAGGAGCGCCTGGTGACAATTATCTGCGATCAGCAGACGCTTAATCATCCCTATGCGCGGGTGAGCGTGACGCACCTCAAACGCTTGTTGCTCAATATTGCCGGCAATGCCGTCAAGTACAATCGCCGGGGCGGCTATGTTCGCCTGGCGTGCCGCGAGGTGGAGCCAGCGGATGGCGTTCCTGTCTATGAATACACGATTGCCGATAACGGTATTGGCATGAGTGAGGAGTTTCAACAGCACCTCTACGAGCCGTTTTGTCGCGAGGAGCAGCAGGTGGAAGGCGCTTCATCGGGAACTGGCCTGGGTGCGCCTATTGCCAAACAGTTGGTCGAGCTTATGGGCGGAACCATGAGCTTTTCGAGCATCTTGGGGCAGGGGACGACGTTTACCATACGTCTGCCGTTTGAGAAGTGCAAGTGCTCCGAGATTCCTCAGGCAGTGCGCGTGAATGCGGGCGACGGCGATGCGCTCCAGGGCTTGCGCGTTTTGCTCGTAGAGGATAACGACCTGAATGCCGAGATCGCACAGTTTACGCTCGCCCGCGCCGGTGCCGTCGTGACGCATGCTAAGGATGGTGAGTCTGCCGTCGAGATGTTTGCCGCGAGCGCGCCGCACGAGTACGACGTGGTGTTGATGGATATCATGATGCCCGGTATCGATGGCCTTGAGGCCACGCGTCGGATTCGAGCGCTCGATCGCGAGGATGCCGCGACCACGCCGATTATCGCCGTGAGCGCCAACGCCTTTGCCGACGATCGCAGGCTTTCGCGTGAGGCGGGCATGAACGCGCACCTGAGTAAACCAGTGAGTTCGCAGGAGCTCGTTGAGGCGCTTGCGCACATAGCCGCCGACGCTTCATAAGCATATGGCCCGGTTCCAAGGTGGGTTGGAACCGGGCCATATTGCTATTGATGAGGCTTGCTGAGGGGCTTACTTTTCGTGAATCTGCTTACCGCAGAGATGCTCAATCGTAATCTCGTAGAGTTGGACGCCCTTGATGTCTTTGGCGATTTCCTCCTCGACTTCT
>CAUFXK010000091.1 GCA_959596495.1 uncultured Collinsella sp.
CGTAGAAGATCTCCTTCTTCTGGCACTGCTCGAGCATGCTGTAGGGCGCGTAGGGAGCGACGATGTTATCCGCCAGCTCATGAGCATCCTTGGCTTGAGCCACGAGAGCGACATAGTTATCGCCACAGCCCACAAGGACAATCGTCTTGTCGGCATGCGCTTGGGCAATGCCGTTGACGGTTTTGAGCATCACGGGCATGGTGTCGATATCCACGTTGGGCGTGTAGTCGATAATCTGGCTGCGGTACGCGGGACCCGTCTGATACTTGCCAAAGACCAGACTCTTGACCTGGTACTCCTCGTAGAAGGCGCGCGCCACCGAATAGGCGTTGATGTCGCCACCGAGCAGCACGGGAATGAACTCGCGCTCTGTAAATTGCAATGCCATGGAAACTTCCTATCATGAACTGCCCACACAACGGGCGGTCTTTGCGCAACTGATTTATTCTAGCGTGCCAAGCCGCCGGCGCCCAAAGCTCCACCGTATCTATGGCAATCGACGTAATCGTCCAGCACGAAGGCCAGCACGAAGACGGCGCCCACCGTTGTATGACAATGGGCAATGAACCTACCGTTGTTGTAGGATTCAGCGTATTGACATCCTCGAGCGAAAGGCGCACACGTGCCCCAAGACCATCCGACCGATAATCCCATCCTCAATGCCGCGAGGCGCGAGCTGGCGGAACGTGCGAAAGCGACCGCTCCCCTGTGCACGGCAAACGACGCCTACAACGGACCCGCCCGCATCGTCTCGATCAACACGTCGGCACGCAAGGGCACGCGCAAGTCGCCCGTCGCCGATGGACACGACACCGTTATAGAGCAATTTGGCCTCGCCTCCGACGCACACGCCGGGCATTGGCACCGTCAGGTTTCCTTTTTGGCCGCAGAGTCCATCCAGACGGCGCAGGCCCGCGGACTCGATGTGCGCAAGGGTGACTTTGGAGAGAACTTCACAACCCGGGGCATCAACCTGCTCTCGCTCCCCTTGGGCACACAGCTCAAGCTTGGCAGCGAGGTGCTTGTCGAAATCAGCCAAATCGGCAAGGTCTGCCACACACGCTGTGCCATCTACTATCTCGCCGGCGACTGCATCTTTCCCCACGAGGGCGTTTTCGGCGTGGTACTAAAGGGCGGAGAGGTCTACGCCGGCGACGATATCCAGGTAATCAAACTCGGCGACGGCACCTGTTCGTTCACCCCCGCCGAGGCCCTCGAAGAGATTGAGCAGGCTCGCCAGAGGGGCACGCTGTAGTTATAAAACCCCACGTTGAGATGGCTTTTACAGCCCAAAACTCCTCTCAAACAGGGCTCTGTAACGTTAAAGTTGAACTCTATGGTTTCTCAACAATTCATCATAACTGCAGGTCAAAGCCAAAGCCTCAAGTTCAACTTGACCCTTTGGGACCTTTAAGGTTCAAGTTGAGGTCGAAAGCAGTAGTAGAATACCGTTCGAACCATAACCTACGATTGATTGCAGAGGGACTGGATGCAGCATTCGAATCATCGCACCGCAGCGCTCATTGCGTCGAAGCCGGCTCGTATCATCACGAGCGCCGCGCTCGCCGTTGCGCTGACGGCCACGCCGATGCTCTCCCCCGTTGCGGCGTATGCCGCCTCGCAGGCAACGCAGGACCAGCTTTCCGCAGCCCAGCAGAAGATCGAAGCCGCCACGAGCGCCTACAACGACGCCCGCACCAAACTCGATGACCTGCAAAAGCAGATTGACTCCAATGAGGCAAGCATCGAGGAAATCGAGGCCAAGCTTCCCGAGCAGCAGGCCAAGGCAAGCTCCGCCATGCGCGATCTGTACAAGTATCAGAAGGGCACCAATCCCATCGTGAGCTTCCTGGTCAACGCGCAGAGCCTGGGTGAGTTCATCACGACCTGCAAATACACCAACCAGATCACGAGCTCGAGCGTCGACGAGATCGAAGAGCTCAATAACATGCAAACCGAACTCGAGCAGAACAAGGCCGAGCTCCAGCAGGCCAAGTCACAGCTTGAGGCAGAGCAGAAAAACGCCGAGGATGCGCTGACGCAGGCCCAGCAGCTCCGCAGCGAGGCACAGGCAAAAGCCGAGCAGGAAAATGCCGCTGAGCTTGCCAAGCTTGAGGCCGATAAGGCCGCTGCCGCCGAGAAGCTCTCGGGCGAGGGCGTAAGCGGCAGCAATTCCAGCAGCCAGGCCACCAACACCAACACCACCATCGACACCACGGTGAACAACGCCAATACCGGTAGCTCCGATTACGATTCGTTCATTAATGAGTGGACGAGCCGCATCGACAATTATCTCGCCGGCTCCCCCATGGCAGGCCAGGGCTACAACTTTGCCGTCGCCGCTTGGAATACCGGTGTCGACCCCCGTTGGTCCCCCGCTATCGCCTGCATCGAGAGCACCAAGGGTGCTTATTGCGCCAATTCCTACAACGCCTGGGGCTGGAGTGCACGTGGCGGCGGTTGGCGCAGCTTTGGCAGCTGGAGCGAGGGCATCTCCGCTCACGTTGCCTATCTGGGCGCCAACTATGGCTCCACCCTTACCCCGGCAGCGGCCAAAAAGTACTGCCCGCCCACGTGGCAGGACTGGTACAACAAAGTCGCCGCTCAGATGAACCGCATCTAAGTGCAACTGCAAAGGGCCCCAACGGGGCCCTTTTCTTTTAGGTAGCGGAGGTATCGACGACGCCGGTCGCATTGGCAACCGCGACTATGACGATCATGCATAGGAGCAGCACACCCAATGCCTTGAGCCAGAGTTTCGCGAGTTTCTTGCCGCGATAGCTGTCGAGCAGTGCGAATCGCCGACGAAGACGGCGCTTATCGAACAGCGCAAAATGCATAAGCACCATAAGGCCATCGACAAAGAAAAAATACTCGATTATGAGAAGCCACGTCGGGTAGCTTTGGTTTGCTCCGGTGGGGTGAAAGACGGCAAAGTGACTTCCGACAAAGAACACAAGCAGCGAGAAGCAGACGAGCGTATTCCAAATGCGCCCCAGAGACTCCGGAACGCGAGAGAGCAGACCGCATGCAGCGGAGGCGGCAGGCCTAGGAAGCCCTGCAGGGTTCTGGAGCCCTTGGGGCGTCAGCACCGTCTCCGAGGCCGGAGTACGGACAGGCGCAGGCGCAGGAGGCCGCACGGGACGACTCAGGTCGTATGCTGCGTGCGTCGCCCGTCCCAACGCCTCCGCACTCGCAAAACGCTTGGCCGGGTCGAGCGCCATCGACATGCAGACGGCATCGGCAAGTGGAGTGGGAATGCCACGCGCCTCGCATTGCTCGCGCATGTCGAGCCCTGGTTTAGGGTCGACTCCCGTCAAGCAGAAGAACAACAGGGCGCCAAGTGCGTAGACGTCGCTGCGCACACTCGTCTGCCCAAACCCATACTGCTCGGGCGGCGCATAGGGTCGCGTGCCAAACTTGACGGTGTCGGTATCGGCGCCATCGCGCCATACGCGGGCGATCCCCAAGTCGATAATCACCAGCGATGAAAATGTCAGGCCGTCATCAGGCGTATAGTTGGCACCCGTCACGATGATATTCGACGGCTTGAGGTCACGATGGATCACCGGCGCCGACGTCTCCCCCGCCATTGCAAAACCGGCGTGGAGCTCGCCCACGGCATCGCATAGGGCAGGATACAATTCGTGCGCATAATCGGGGGTGGCTCCCAGACGGTCCACCAGCGCCCCGAGTGTCTCCCCTTCGATGTATTCCATAACCACGTTGAGCTCGTCGCCCACACGACGACAATCGACGATTCTGGGCAGGTGCTCAAAACGCCTGCCTGCCCGCTGGGCGGCAAACAGACGCTCGTATGCCCCGCCGATTTGAGCCGAAGCATCGATGCGTTTACGGACAAAGGGGCCGAGCGAACCACCGCCGGTTCCTTCAAAGTACACGAGCTCGGTTGTTTCAACGGACGAGCGCTTAAGTACACGCTCCACGCGATAGCTGTCGTCGCGATCGAGCGACGCCAGGTGCTCGGCAAGCGCTGCAGTCAGCTCGTCATCGGAATATGTTGGGGTCTGAGTATCCATAGCCTCCATCATAGCGCAGGGCGCAGACACCCCACGGCATCCGCGCCCCGTTCGTTCGCATCGTTGTTCGGCAGCTCCGCCGGCTCAGATATCAGCCGCTAACTCACCGTCTCCTCGTCAAAGCGATACAGCTCCTCGTTGACCTTTTGGAGGCTGCACCCGCGATCGATGCAAAAGATGATAATCGCATCACGGCGATCCTTGCAGTTAAGGACGCTTACCCCGGCAGCCGTCAGTGCACGGTTGGCCTCTTTGAGCGTCAGCGCCATCGCAAAGGCAATCTGCAGCACCTTATTGCGACTCGGGTGACGCGCACCGGTAAAGATCTGATAGCCAAAGGTCTCATTGAGATCGGCCATACGAACCACGCGCGAGCGCTCCAAGCCCTTTTCCTGCAGCAGCTGCTTCAGGTAGTCCGAAAGCGACGGGGTGGCAAAGTCGTGCTCCTTGATATAGCCATCGATGTTTGGCGCGTCGAGAAGCTCATTGAGTAACTCGTCAGTCAGCTTTTTATCGGGCATACGGCTTCACCTCCCCCAGTGCATGCAACATGCTAGAAACCGCTTACGTCCGAACGCTCCCAGCTAGCAACCTGGTCGGGAGACACCGTACCCAGCGCCTCGAACTTCCAGGAGCCGCCCGCCTTCAGATGATTGGTGTTTGCAAGAGCCGTTCCAACCTGGTTGCCATCGGCATCATACAGAACATACTCAATCTGGATGTAGCTCTTTTCCTTGTCCGTGTTATTGGTCAGCGTGCCCGTGATCTTATAGGCAAACTGACTGGAGGTGTCTTCAGCCTCGTCAGCAATGGTATACGGTTCTTGCGGTCCTTTTTGCTCCTCAGCCTGCTGTGTCGCCTCGGCAGGTTTTGCCGAATCGCTCGCAGACGAATCGGTTGAATTGCCACCCATAGAACCCACGGCGCCGACGATAACCAGCACCACGATGACGCCTAGGACAATCTTGCCGATCGGCTTCTTTCCCTCTTTTGCCATTATTCATCCTTCCTACGATCCGGCTACCGTGCCGGCACACAGCACATCGTAGGAAGGATTGAACTTGAATTCATTAGCTGAGAGCTAAAGTTGCGGTAAACGGCCAATGCAGCTATCCAGACGCCGAGCAAACGCACTTTGCGTGACCGTCTGCTGGCAGCGCATCAACCCACCATAACGGATTTCCCGGTAAAGGCACTGATCATCATTAGAACAAAGAACACCAGGTAGCTGATGCTCAATAGGTACGCAATGATCAGGAAGACGACCCAGCCGACATTGGTCTTACCGTCGGCGCGGCGCTGCTCGCGAGAACGGCACAGCCAGACCGTCACGCCGATGGCCACAATCAGCAACACGAGTGCCGCCGCTGCCACCCCGGCAAGCGCAAACATCACGCCAATGCTCACAGCAATAACCGGAAGCAGTAGCAAGCCACACCCGCATCCACCCGGGCTATATACGGCAGACTGTCGGCGTCGTTCCATCGTCACTCCAAGCCAAGCAATCGTTTGTAGGCATCGAGGCCCTTGAGTAGGATTTCCTCGTCGAAGAGCATACTATCGGTATGCAGAGCGCTTGTGGCATAGGCTGGGCAGCCATCAGCGTCGATCGGGTTTTCTTGTCCCTCTGGCACGCCCGTGCCCAGCAAGAAAAACACGCCCGGCAGATGGCGCTGATAGAACGCGAAATCCTCGGCGATTAGCAGCGGCTCATCCACGAGTTGCAGCTCGGACAAGGCAGGCGCAATGTGGGCGAACAGCTCGGGGTCGTTATCGACCGGCGGATAGCCCTCGGCAAAGTCGAGATCATACGTGCAGCCCGTTGCGGCACAGGCATCGTCCAGCACGCGGCGCACTCCTTCGCGCGCCCGGTCGAACATACCGTCCGTAAACACGCGCAAGCTGCCCGCGACATGGGCCTCCCCCGCCACCGCGTTGCAAACCGTACCGGCCTGCAGCAGGCCGAACTTACCAATGCAAGGCTCGTCGGCACCCAACTCGTCCATGAGCTCGCGCTCGGAAACCAAGAACTTGGCCGCTGCCAGCGCGGCATCATGCGATTCCTCGACTGGAACGCCGTAGGTCTTGGCGATATGGATGCTCGCGCCATGGATATGAATGTGCGTCTCGCTTGAGCGCGCCAGCAGCGGACCAGGGCAGCTCGCCAACGTGCCGGCAGGCAGATCGGGCCACACGTGGAAGCCAAAGATGCGATCCGCCCCATAGCGCTCGAACACGCCGCTCTCGCACACCGTCTTGGCACCACCGGTCGTTTCCTCGGCAGGCTGGAACACAAAGAGCACGTTGCGCTTGATGGCACCCGGCTGCTCACGAATCATGCGATCGACATACGTCGCGGCGGCAAGCGCCATGGCCATGTGACCGTCGTGACCGCACGCATGCATCTTACCGGGATGCGTCGAGGCAAAGGCCGCGCCCGTTGCCTCCGCGATGGGCAGGGCGTCCATGTCGGCGCGAATCGCCGTGGCATGCGCGGCGCCCGTGCCGGCATCGAAGAAAGCGCAGACGCAGCTGGGGCACGGATGGGTTACTTCACAGGTAAGCGAGGCGAGCACGCCCTCGATATAGGCTATGGTTTGAGGAAGATCGAAATCGAGCTCCGGAATGCGGTGCAAGTCGCGCCGATAGCGACGAAGTTCTTGGAGCTCGGTCATAAAGGATCCTTTCATGGGGGGCATATCCATTCACACAATATTGTGACGCAGGATTGTGGCACCCTTGTTTCTAGCATATCCCTGCATTTTTTAAACGTTATATACGAATACTCTTGTTTGGTAAAGT
>CAUFXK010000092.1 GCA_959596495.1 uncultured Collinsella sp.
CTGCTGCTCTGGCACGTCATGTTGCTCGTCGAACTGCCGGCCGCGATGTGCACGTTTGCGTTGGCCCCTCGCGTGATGAACTCGAGGTTTTGATCGATAAGGCCGATGTTGTTGTCGATGCCATTTTTGGTACCGGTTTCCACGGGAATCTGCGTGCGCCGTTCTCCATTTGGATTCCTACGGTCAATGAATGCGCCGATTGTGTCGTATCCATTGATGTCCCCTCGGGCCTGAATGCAGAGACGGGCGTTGTTGATGACGACTGCATTCGTGCCGAGCGCACGGTGACGATGATTGCGCCCAAGATTGGTCTGTATAGCGCTGATGGTCCTGAGTATGCTGGCGATTTGATCTGCGGCAATCTTTACGACCGTCTTGACGAGGTCATCGATGATGTCGACCACGCCGCCGAGATTGTCGAGCCCGGTGACTTAGTTGATTACTTTGCTCCGCTACCATCGAATATCGATAAGTATTCCCGTGGCTCCGTGCTTATTGTCGCCGGATCTGCGCAATATCCTGGTGCTGCCATTATGGCGGCCAAGTCTGCAGCTCGCGCGGGTGCTGGTTACGTGGCAGTCGCGGCTCCTGACGCCTGCGCCAATCTCATTCGCATGGCACTTCCTTCGATTCCGGTCTTTGCTATTCCGTCTGATTCCCGCGGCTCCTTTGGCGCCGCTGCGCGCATGACGGTGTGCGAGATCGCAAAGAAGTACAGCTGCGTGCTGTGCGGTCCCGGTATGACGACGTCTGCCGGCGCTATGCAGGTGGTTTCGGGCTTGCTCGAGCTTGATGTACCGCTAATTATGGACGCCGATGCACTCAACTGCCTTGCTAAGATTGCCATTGACGGTATTGATAGTAACCCCGAGATGTATCGCCGCGAGCAGCCGTTGGTTATGACGCCGCACTATCGTGAGCTTTCGCGCCTGGTTGCCGGTGACGAGGTGAACGACCTTGGTACCGCGATTGCGGCCGCGCAGAAGGTTGTCTGGGCTGCAGGCTCCGACAATCTGGTGGTCATAGCCAAGGGGCCGACGACGGCTATCTGTGGCGTTGAGCGCGTGCTGCTGCCACTCTCGGGTCCGGCTTCTCTGGCAACTGCCGGTTCGGGTGATGTTCTCGCGGGTATTTTGGCCGGCACGCTTGCCACCATGCGCGACGAGATGGATCGTTGGGAGCTGCTGTATTCGTACGCCGTCGCACTTCACAGCTACGCCGGTTTTGCCGCGGCGACGGAGTATGGTGAGAAGAGCGTTATCGCGACCGATCTTATCGACTTGATCGGTCCTGCCATGGAGCTGGCGGCAAAGGATGCGCTCGAAGATCTGGGAATCATGGACGAAGGGTCGGATGACTAATCATGAATAAAGCCGATTTGACGCGCTGGTCCTGGGTCGAGATCGACCGCGGGGCGCTCCGTCGCAACACGAGGGCCTATAAGAACTTGTTGAATCCGCGTCAGCGCCTGTGCTGCGTGGTCAAGGCCGATGCTTATGGTCATGGAGCTGTTGAGTGTGCCAAGATCATGTATTCGGCCGGTGCCGACATGTTTGCCGTGGCGACGGTTAACGAGGGCGTTGGGCTCCGTCAGGGCGGGATTACTAAGCCCGTCCTGATTCTAAGCGAGCCGCCTATCGAGGCTATTCCTGCATTGCTCGAATTCGATATCATGCCCTCGGTCTATACGTCCGATTTTGCTCTTGCGTATGGCGAATGCGCCGTCGCGGCGGGCAAGGTGGGCAAGTACCATCTTGCCATCGAGACGGGCATGAACCGCATTGGCGTACATTACACGCAGGTGCTCGACTTTGTCCGCGGCATCAGCTTCCATCGCGGTATTCAGTGCGACGGCGTATTTACGCACTTTGCCACGGCCGATGAACCTTCGGGTTGGGACTACAAGCTGCAGTGCCAGCGTTTTACCGAGGCCGTTCAGGCCATTAAGGACGCAGGTTTTGAATGCGGTATCGTGCATTGTGCCAATACGCCATCCTCGATGCTCGATTCTTCAATGCACTTTGACATGATTCGTGCCGGCATCGGTTTGTATGGTCTGCAGCCATGTGAGCTGAGTGGTCGCGTGATGCAGCTTGATCCCGTCATGAGCGTCCACGCGCGTGTGACGCGCGTGGCGCATCCTGCGATGGGCGAGGGCGTGGGCTACGGCTTTACCTACCGCGTACCGCGCACGCGCGTTCAGATCTGCACCCTTCCGATCGGTTATGCCGATGGCCTTTCGCGTACGCTTTCCAATCGTATGGACGTGCTGTATCGCGGCGAGCGTGTGCGTCAGGTGGGCAATATCTGCATGGACCAGTTTATGGTCGCCATTCAGTCCAACCCGGCGCATGAGATTCCCGAGGCTGAGTATGGTGACGAGATGATCATTGTCGGCCGCGATGGAGATGCCGAGATTACCATGGACGAGATGGCGCGCCTACGCGGCACGATTAACTACGAGGTCGCTTGCGGCTTTGGTATGCGTCTCGATAAAGTCTACGTGTAGGAGTCGCTATGGGCGTCATGCACATTCCCGGCCATAGCCATCAGGCGCCGCGTGAGGTCGCACTCGAGGAGATCGAGGCCGTTCTGGGCGAGTGTCACCTTTGCCAGCTTTACCAGTCGCGCCACAACATCGTGTTTGGCGTGGGAAACCCCCGCGCTCGCGTGATGTTTATTGGCGAGGCGCCGGGCCGTAATGAGGATTTGCAGGGCGAGCCCTTTGTGGGGGCGGCAGGCGAGGACCTCAACGGCATTTTGTCGCTGGCGGGGCTCAAACGCGAAGACGTCTACATTGCCAACGTGCTTAAGTGCCGCCCGCCGGGAAACCGCAATCCGCGCCCCGAGGAAGTGCTGGCTTGCTCACCGTTTTTGCGCGAGCAGATTCGAAGCATCTGGCCCGATATCATCGTGACGCTCGGCAACCCCGCAACGCACTTTGTGCTCAAGACCGAGATCGGCATTACCAAGCTGCGCGGCAGGTTCCATCAGATGGGGCACTTTGTGGTGATGCCCACGTTCCATCCGGCAGCAGCGCTACGCAATCCAGCGTGGCAGGAGCTGCTGGAGGAAGACTTTAAGATGCTGGGCGACTATCTGGGGCGACATCCCGCACCAGAGGACGCCTCGGAATAATAAGGAGCATATATGTCCCTGGAGCGCCTGGGGGTAGGTACTTACAAAACGACTTGCGCTGCCGATACGGAGTACTTTGGCGAGCTAATTGCACCGTGCCTTGAGGACGGAGATGTGCTCATCCTGACCGGTGGCCTGGGAGTGGGCAAAACTCACTTTACCAAGGGCGTCTCGCGCGGGCTGGGCGATGGGCATATGGTTACGAGTCCTACGTTTGCGCTCATGGCCGTTCATGATCAAGGTCGTATTCCGCTGTTTCACTTTGATCTATACCGCCTGGAGCATGCCTACGAGCTCGAGGATACGGGCATTTTCGATGTGCTGGGCTATGAGGGTGCTTGCCTGCTGGAATGGGGCGAACAATTCCAGGACGAGCTGACGGATGAGTATCTTTCGGTGACGCTCAAGCGTGATGAGGGCGACAGCGATGTGCGAACGATAACGCTTGAGGCGCACGGTGACCGCGCAATGGAGCTTTCCCATTTGATTGATAAGGCTGTACAAGATGAGCTTGCATAACGACAACGCGCTGGTGGTGGCGCTCGATACCTCGACCGACATGCTTGCCTGCGCGGCAAGCTGGATTGATGGGCAGACGGGCGAGACGAAGCTCGTGAGTGGCGACCACATGTGTCGCCGTCACGCCAACGTTGAGCTCGTGAATACCGTTGATGGCGTGCTGGCTCAAGCCGGTCTGGATCGCAGCGATGTTGGTTGCTATGTGGTCGGCCGCGGCCCGGGGTCCTTTACGGGTGTGCGCATCGGCATCTCCACTGCCAAGGGCCTCGCGCGCGGTGCCAATGTTCCGCTGCTGGGCGTGTCGACGCTCGACGCTTGCGCTTGGACGGCGTGGAAGGCTGGCGTGCGCGGCAAGCTTGGTATCTTGGCCGATGCTATGCGCGGTGAGGTATATCCGGCGCTGTATATGCTGGTCGATGAGGGTCCCGAGCGTCAATTTGAGCGCGAACACGTGGTCAAGGCCGCCGTGGCGCTCGATGAGTGGCGCCGAGCAGCGGACTGGGACCAGGTTCAGCTGACCGGTGACGGTCTCGTGCGCTATGGCAAGCTGCTGGGTGAGGACGAGACCGCCCGCTGCGTGGAGCGCGACCTGTGGTGGCCTTCGGGCGAGGGCTTGCTGCTCGCGCACGCTGCGGGTGACGGCGATCCGGCTCGCGTCCTGCCGATTTACACGCGCCTTTCGGATGCCGAGGAAAATGAGCGCAAGCGTCTTGGTCTTGCTGAGAGTGCACAGAGCGAAATTACGGGCGTTGCCGATGAGCTCGCCGGTCGTCATCTGCAGTTCCGTCCCATGGGCGCGGCGGATGCCGAGGGCGCGAGCGCGCTAGAGGCTGCCTGCTTTGAAGGTGCCGGACACAAGGCATGGACGCCGGGCATGTTCCTGTCCGAACTGGGCGAGGACGTCGCTGCGCCGCGTAGTTGGTGGGTGGCACACGACGACGGCAAGCTGCTGGGCCTTGCCGGCGGTATGGTCGTGGACGGTGATGTGCAGATTCTGGATGTCGCCGTCGACCCGGCACATCGCCGTGAGGGCATTGCCCGCAAGCTGCTGTCGCATGTGAGCTATGATGCCCAGATGCTCGGCTGCACCACGGCTTCGCTCGAGGTCGAGGACGGCAACGAGGGAGCGATTGCGCTCTATAACGCTCTGGGCTTTACCGAGGCTGGCCGTCGCCGCGGCTACTATGGTGCCGGCAAGGACGCCATCGTCATGACGGCCCCGCTGCCCCTGGTACTTCCGGTCGACAATGCTTCGCCCGAGCCGACGGCGGCAGAGCAGCGCGTGTGGCCGCTGCCTGCGCCTGGGCGCTCCGAGGGGGAGCGTGCCGAAATTGAGCGCCGCCGCCTAGTGCTCGCTATCGAGAGCTCCTGCGACGAGACGGCCGTGGCGATTATCGATGCGGATGGCAATATGCTGGCCAACCAGGTGTCGACGCAGATTGATTTTCACGCCCGCTTTGGCGGCGTGGTGCCCGAGATCGCCTCGCGCAAACACGTCGAGGTGATTGTGAGTGTCGTGGATGCGGCGCTCGAGGATGCCGCAGCATCGCTTGGTCTTGAGGATGGAGCCATTGCCCCCAGCGAGCTTGCCGCCGTGGGCGTGACACAGGGCCCGGGCCTGGTGGGCGCGCTCGTGGTTGGCGTCGCCTTCGCCAAGGGCTTTGCCTACGCTGCCGGCAAGCCGCTCGTGTGCGTCAACCATCTGGAGGGGCACCTGTTTGCCAACCTGCTGGCGCAACCCGACCTCAAACCGCCGTTTATCTTCACGCTTGTCTCGGGTGGGCACACCATGCTCGTGCACGTGAAGGCGTGGGGCGACTACGAGGTGCTCGGTGAGACGCTCGACGACGCTGTGGGCGAGGCCTTCGACAAGGTAGCCAAGGCGTTGGGTCTGGGCTATCCCGGTGGCCCCATCATTTCCAAGCTGGCCGAGACGGGCAACCCCAAGGCGATCGATTTCCCCCGTGCGCTTAACAGCAGAGGAGACTATCGCTTCTCGCTTTCGGGCCTTAAAACCGCTGTGACGCTCTACATTGAACAGGAGACCAAGGCCGGGCGCACGATTCACCTGCCCGATCTGGCGGCTTCGTTTGAGGCAGCCGTCTTTGACGTTCAGTACAAGAAGGCCAAGAACGCGCTGCATGCCACCGGATGCAAGGAATACTGCATCGGCGGCGGCGTCTCGGCTAATCCGCATCTGCGCGAGATGATGATCAAGAAGCTTGGGCGTCAGGGGATCCGCGTAACGGTGCCACCGCTTTCGGCGTGCACCGATAACGCAGCCATGATCGCAGAGGTTGCCCGCCGTAAATTCGACCGAGGAGAAATCTCGCCGTTCGACGTCGACGCCGATCCAAACATGACGCTGTAGCTGGTACGGCGCGGTCCCCGGACGGAGGGGCCGGATATAAGGTTTCCTGCTCTACAGTCCTGCGCAAGACGAAGGCCACATTAAGTGGCCTTCTTTGCGTGCGGAACTCGCGATAAACCTTATATCCGGCCCCTCCGTCCGGGGACCTTTCTGTATCGATATAGCTTCTGAGCTGGTTTGGCGTCGACAACGTCCGGCAAGGTTAGCCAGCTGCGTCGAATTTCCGGCGTGCTTTAGCTGAAAGAAAAAGATGGTGTGCGGAGCTTTGCTCCGCATTTGGGATGGGAGCTCCCGCGGCTCCCGAGGGGCATCTCTCATGCAAAAACTTTTGTTGGGTAAAGTCCGAGGTCAGTGGCGTTTTATACCGAGAATTTCAAAAAAAGTTGAAAATTCATTACAAATTTGCGTTGACTTTAGGTAACTAAAGTTTCATACTCCTTTTTCAACCACTGGGGGATGTGAACACGCACGGATCGTTCGCATCATGATTGAAGAGGATTTTTTAGACATGTTCACGCATCAGCTAAACATTATCAGCGTAGTAATTATCTGATGCG
>CAUFXK010000093.1 GCA_959596495.1 uncultured Collinsella sp.
TCGAGCCGGTCAGCGTGCGCATAAAGCCGTAGCCCATGAGGGTGGGAATCTCGCCGGCGGGCGTGAACACCGTGCGCAGCAGCACCACAAAGGCGACCAGGATCACCATGGTCGCCAGCACGTTGATCACACGAAGCACGTGCTTCATCACTTGTCGTCGTCCCTTGCGGAAAGCGCAGTGTCGGCGGCGTCGGCGGCATCCTTTGCAGAAGGCGCGGCATCGGTCGCGGCACCCGCGTCGCCCTCGGCACCCGCAGCCAGCTCGCCAGCCTCGCCGCGCAGGCGGGCCAACAGATAGCGCGACAGGCTGTTGCCCTCGGCACGGCGCTCGGCACGGGCGCGATCGCGCTCGGCCTGCTCCAGCTCGTGCGCCAACGAGGCCAAGCGCTGCTGCATCTCCGCGCGGACGGCCTCGAGCTCGTGCTCGTGCGTGGCCGTGGCGGCGGCGAGTTCCTGCTCAATGCGCTCCCCCGCCTCGAGCTCGGCCGCGGCGATACGCGCGTCGGCGTCGGCACGGGCTTCCTCGGCGGCACGCGTGGCGGCATCGCGCTCGGTAGCGGCTGCGGCGACCTTCTCGCTGGCGTCCACCGCAGCTTGCTCGACGGCAGAATCGGCGGCCGCACGGGCGGCATCGATCGCAGCATCGGCTGCCTGCTGAGCAGCGGAAACCTTCTCCTCGGCCGCGGCGACGGTATCGGCGAGCTTCTGCTCCGCCTCGGCCACGGCGGCATCGGCCGCCTCGGCCGCAGCACGGGCATCGCGCTCGGCCGTCAGCTGCGCTTCCTCAATCTGCAGCTCGGCGGCATCCAGCTTGGCATGCAGTGCAGCCACCTCCTTGGCAGAGGCCTCACGCACGCCGGCAAGCTCGGCCGCAGCAGCGTCCTTGGTGGCCTGCAGCTCGGCGGCATCGGCCGCCGCCTTGGCAGCCAGAGCCGCGGCGGACTCGCTCTTGACCTGCGCGACCTGCTCGGCGGCCGCCTGCTCTGTGGCCGCAATCTTGGCGTCCGCGTCGGCACGGGCGGCAACCACCTCGGCATCGGCCTCGGCGCGCATCTGCTCAAGCTGGGCCGCCGCGGTCGAGCGCGCCTCAACGGCAGCATTCTCGGCAGCCTTCTTGCCCGCCTCGACATCCTCCAGCGAGTCACGCAGCTCCTCGGCATCGGCTTCGGCAATCTGTGCGCGCTGCGTCAATGCCAGCTCACGCGTCTTGGCCTCGTCCAGCTCGTCTGCCAAGTCGTCGCGTTCATCGGTCAGCGCGTGCGCCTGTACCTTCCAGGACTTCAGCTGTCCCCGCAGCTCCTCAATCTGCTCGCGAGCCTCGGCCAGCGCCTGCTCGGCATCGAGCTGAGCCTGCGTGACCTCCTCCACAAACACGCGACGGACCTCGACGTCGGGCAGGTCGGGGCTATCGACCTGCACCTCCTTAATCTCCTTAATAAACTTGGGCGCCACCGGCGCGTGTTGCACGCTCTCGAGCTCCTGCAGGTTGCGCTCGTCATCGGTCAGGCTCTTAAAGACGGTGTAGTTGTTAATGAGGTTGGTGTACATCTGCACCATGTACTCGTCATCGAACGCCAGCGCCTGCTGCTGCACGTCGATGTTGTAGCCCACCTTGTCGTAGCGCTCCATAAACTGCCACAGCTGGTAGCACTTGCGGTAGTTGGGGTCCTTCATGATGAGGTTAGTGCGCTGAATGGGGCTGCGGACCGCGCTGCACCCGTTCATGATCTGGCAGAACGACGCACCGCGCAGTGCCATGACCAGGCGGCGCACGCGGTCGATGCGCATAAAGACGTCCATGTTGTCGGCGTCGTTCTCGGCAAAGCTCTGGCGGTTCTTGACCGTCATCTCGACGTTGTACTCGATCTCCTCGTACGCGTCGTCGATCTTGCTGTGCATCTTAAAGCGGTTGCGGATCTCGTTGCCCGTCGACCAAAAGATCACGTCGGTACGCTTGTCCACAAACGTCAGCAGGCGCTGAATCAGGTGGTAGATAAAGCGGTTCTCGTACAGATCGTA
This sequence comes from uncultured Collinsella sp., assembly GCA_959596495.1. Taxonomy (GTDB): domain Bacteria; phylum Actinomycetota; class Coriobacteriia; order Coriobacteriales; family Coriobacteriaceae; genus Collinsella. Next base: position 2,020 of record CAUFXK010000093.1, read on the forward strand.
GGTCTCGACGGTATTGACGTTGAGGATGCGCGTAGGGTGGACGCCGCCGTCATCGCTCGGCGCCAAGAACTGCGTGTTCTGGCTCAGGTGACGGACGCTGTCGGCGCTGATCTTTTTGGCGAGCGAGACCGGCACCACCGCTTCCTCGGTGGTGATGAAGCGGCGCGGCTTTTCGATAATGGTGTTGATGGCGTCGAGCGAGTCCTCGATCATGCTGATCCACTCCTCGTCCACCACCTTGACGAGCTCCTCGCGCTGCTGCTCGATCGTGGTGCCCGAGGCCTGCGCCATCTCAAACAGATAGCGAAAGTAGCGGCTGTCCTCCTGGATGGGCTCCATCTGCTCGGAGAAGCTGGTATAGAGGTCCTGAATGGTCTCGGACATGGGTTACTCCATAGGTTGGATCGATCGGGAAGGGGCGGGACGACACCACACAGGGCAAACGCTACTGATTGTCGTGTCCCACGCCCCGCGCTCGCACGCGCTCACGGCATTAGTAGAAGTTCTGGATCCGCTGCAGATACATGACGGAATCGGGCAGGCCGCCCTCGCCAAAGGTCTTCTCGATGTACTCGATCAGGCCCTTCATCTCGTCGCGCACAAAGCTCACGTTCATGGACTCAAACTTCTTGAGCACCTTGCGGGCGATGATGTAGTCCATGCCGCCTAGCTCGGTGCCGCCGCACGCCACGTACACGGGGATAAAGTCGTACATCTGCTTGATGATACGGTTACCAAAGGCCAGCTTAAAGCGGGTCTGCAGGTACTGGTCCAGCTTGTGCATCTTCTGGAGCAGCTCGTCGTCGATCACGTACTCGACCTTGGCCTTCTGGAACAGATACTGCAGGTGGGCGGCCGTCACGTGCACGCGCTCGTGCGGCTCGCACTCAAACGCATCGGCGCGCTCGTTGAGCTCGATGGGAATCGCGCGGTCGTACACCTTGTCCGTGATGGTAAAGGTGGAGTCGTCGTTGTTGGCCGTGCCGATAAACCACAGGCTGTCGGGAATGGTGAGCTTGCCGTCGTGCAGGCCCTTGGGGTCGGCGGCCCACTGGGTGGGTACCAGGTCGAGCACCCACTCGTCGTGGCTGGGCATCTCGAGCACCGACAGGATCTCGGCAAAGTAGTACTCCACGCGGGCGAGGTTCCTCTCGTCGAGCACGATCATGGACGGGTCCTGGCGAAGGCCGGCCTCGTACACGGCGCGGAGGAACTCAGTCTCGTTAAAGCGCTTGGAAAACTCGTTGAAGTAGCCCAGCACCTCGGTGCGATCGCGAAAGCTCGGCTGCACCGACACGATGGTCGCGGGGTTATCCAGGTAGCGGCTAAAGCTGTAGGGCAGCGAGGTCTTACCGGTACCCGAGATACCCTCCAGGATCAGTAGCTTGGAGGCGGCCATGCCGGCCACAAAGCGACGGATGACCTCGGGCGTGTAGTAGAGCTTCATCTGGCTGCAGGCGAACGCGCGGAAGCTGTCGACAAAATCCTCCAGCGAGATGGCATCGTCATAGACCGGCGATTCCCAGTCGCGGTACTTAAGGTCCACAAGGGACAGCTTGGGGAAGCGGTTGGCCTGGGCGATCTCTTTTTCCTCGGCAAGAGTCTTGGCCTCGACGGTAGCCTTGGCCATGGCGGCCGCGGCATCCTTGACGCCCTCGCCATCGAGCGCGAGCGACGCGTTGCCCGACACCACGGCAGCCGTGGCGCCCTCGCCCGAAGGCGCACCCGCGGCGGCGCCCACCACGTTGCCCACCGTGGGCAGGTGGTCGTCGGCCAGGGCCGAGGCGCCCACGTACGGAATCTGCTTGGTGCCGCCCATGGCATTGACCTTGAGCGCTAGCAGCTTGTTCTTCTCGTCCATGAGGTCGAGCACCTGCTTGTTCAGGCGGCCGATCTCGCGATAGAGCGCCTTGTTGGACGTATCGTCGCGATGCAGGCGGCGGTTGATGCGGTAGTGGTGGACCAGGATGGCCACGATCAGCACGGGGACCGCGATGAGCATGGCAAACAGAATGACCGCGCCGATCTTGCCCACCAGGTCAAACGTGGTGAAGTAGGTCATAAAGATGTTGAAGTACTCAACCCAGCCAAACACCAGCAGGTTAAGGATGGAGCTCACGACGGCAACGACGTTGTAGACGACCTTTGCCAACAGCTCCCAGGCAAATCCCAGAAACTCACTCACCGTCGGTACCCTCCTGCTTGGACGCGCTCATCGCCGCCTCGGCCTCGGCCTTCAGACGACGGGCTTCCTCGAGCTTGGCCTCGGCCTGGGCGAGCTGCTCGGCGGCGTTATCGGCCGTGACGGTAGTGTCGCCCTTGCCCTCGGCGTCCACAATGGCAGCCGCGGCGGCCAGGCGGTCCTCCTCGGCCATAGCGCGCTTGAGGTTCATGCCCACCACGATGAGGTGATACACCTGGTAGATAAAGAACAGCAGCATGGGCAGCACGATCACAATGAGAAAGCCCATGGAGCTTGACAGGAAGTCCATGACCTTGCCCATCTGCGGCAACGCGAACAGGTACTTGCCCACGATGTCGCCGTCGCTGATGATGTGCGTATCGGCCACGTCGTTGTTATCGCCCTTGGTGGTAAAGCTGCGCATGCCGTTAACCTCGTCGATGGCGGCGATGCGGTGCGTGTTGAGCGCGTACTCGTTGTCGATGATGGTATGGAACGTCACGATGTCGCCCACCTCGAGCTTGGAGGTGTCGCACTTTTTGATGAAGATGAGGTCGCCCTTGTTAAACGTGGGCGCCATGGAGTCGGACTGCACGGCAAGCGGGGTGAAGCCGGCGATGTCAGAGACACTGCCGTCCTCGCGCGTGGCGAGCGTGGTAAACGCATACAGGGCCGCCACCAGGATGATGATCCACATGACGACGCTCAACGCGATGGATGCGACTTTTTTAACAGATTGCATGATGTCCCTTACTACCGTGTCTGTCTAGGTCGTGCGCGGCCGGGCAGCCGCCGTGCATATCTACTGTTCCTCGATGCCCTCGAAGCGCATCGAAACCGAATAGTTAGCTCCCTTTAGCATATTAGTGCAATTTGGGTCCGTTCCCTCGAGCCATATGCGAACGGTCACCGGCTTATCCGTATCTTTTATCAGGTCGAACATATCGCTGGCCGCGGTGGCAGCGCCCGAGTCGAGCCCAAAGACGGTGGCCGCGCCGGACGAGCTCCCGCCCCCGTTGGGGTCGTAGACCCAGGTGTGGCCGTCGGCGGTAAAGCTCATGCGCATGGCGCTGGCCATGCCCTGCGTGTCGGAGCTAAACCGCGTGCCGGACACGCCACCGTCACCATCCTGGCCGGTCAGGCGAACGCGCAGGTCCGTACTGCTCATAAAGTGCAGCGTGAACTCCAGGTAGGCGCCGGTGGCGGGATCGGCAGTGGAACCGTCCTCGAAGGTGAAGGTCTGGTAGTCGCTCGTGGTGACGGGCTTGAGCTTGGACGCATCGATGTCCACGCCCTTTTCGCTAGCGATGCGCGCCGAGATCTGATCGAAGCCCAGGCTGTGCACGTATTCGTCGAATGTGGCGTGTTCGTCCAGGTCAAAGCGCAGCGAGCCATCGGCGTTGGCGTCGATCATGAGCATGCGGGTTTTGGCGCTATCGGCGATGGAGAACCAGGCGAACGTTGCCATGGCTATCGCCACCAGCGCAAACAGCACCAACACCACGGTTGTGGTGAGCTTGCGGCGCAGATCGGTGTCGGTGGGCGCGGCGGCGTTGGGCTTGCCGGTGGCGGGCGTGCAGTTGGCGGCGGGTTGCTTACGCGTCATGACTACTCACCGTCCAAGGTCGCAAAGAGGGCCAGGTGCAGGGTGCCCGGGTCTTGATGCAGGTAGTCGGCGCTATCGGGGTCGGTGCCCTCGATGTAGTAATAGATATCCAGACGATAGGTCTGGCCAAGCCCCAGCGTAGCAAGCGAGTTTTGCGGACGCGTGGCCGTCTCGCTCGTGTCCAGCGTAAAGGTGGCAGGGTTCTGCGTCACGTTGGCACCGCAAGCAAGCTGGCCGTTTTGCCAACCCAGGAGCATGCCCTCGGTGTAGCCCGCCAGGCCCGCAGGCGCGGTCGCGGGATGCTCGTCGCGATGGCCGCCGTCGGAGCTGTCGAGCTCAAAGATGTTGGTGGCAAGCACCTGGTTGCCGCTCGAGATCTTTATGCCCACGCGGGCCGCGCGCAGCAACTCGGCGTCGGCACCCTGCGGGACCAGCGATTCGGCCAGATACAAGTTGACCTTGCCCGCTACTTTGCTAGCGCCCGTTCCGGCAATGGTGGGGCGCAGGTCGATCCAACCGTGGTAGAACGCTGAGCCGTTGTCTTTTGCCTGCTCAAACACTGTGGCATCGCCGGCAGAGCTGTTTTGCGCGCAGGCAGCAAAGCCGTTGAGGTCGAAGGTCGAGACCGGGTAGAGCGTCACGGCGCCGGTCGCGTTGGAAGCTAGAGACACGTCACCCTGCTGCGACCAACTGCCGCGATCGGCGTCGCCCAGCTCCAGCACCAACTTGGACGTGTCGCTGTGCACGCTCACCGAGTTGGTGTTGACCTTCATG
>CAUFXK010000094.1 GCA_959596495.1 uncultured Collinsella sp.
GCGATCCCGCCGTGTGGTCCGGCCAGGCACCGATTTGCTTCCCGATTTGCGGAGGCTTGCGCGATAACAGCGCCATGACGTTCGCCGGGCATCATGTAAAGCTCGCTCGCCACGGATTTGCGCGCAAACAGGAGTGGAAGCTGCTGAGCCAAAGCGAGAACGAGCTGACGATGTGCCTGGCTTCCGAGGATAACGCCGCGCTGCTGAGCGATTATCCGTACCCGTTTAAGCTTGTCGCTCGTTATACGCTCGAGGGGGATGCCGTGCGCGTCTCTTATGAGGTGACCAACGAGGGAACCGAGGACATGCCGTTCTTTATCGGTGGGCATCCCGGCTTTAGGTGCCCGCTCGATGAGGGCGAGGCCTATACGGACTACGAGTTGCGCTTTGAGAAGGATGAGGCTGCGGAGCTCTGCACCGCCGTTCCTTCGACTGGCTTGATTGATGTGGACAGGCGCTCCAAGAACCCCATGGTGGGAAAGACGCTGCCCCTGTCGCACGAGCTCTTCGATTTTGCGGAGACCATCTTTGACGTACTCGAGAGTCGTCAGGTCACGCTTTCCAAGAAGGGGGAGGACAAGGGCGTCCGCCTGAGCTTTGAGGGCTTTCCGTACCTCATTGTGTGGAGTAAGCCCGAGGGCGATTTTGTGGCAGTTGAACCCTGGGGCGGCCTCTCGACCTGCTCCGATGAGGACGACGTACTTGAGCATAAGCGCGGCTGCCTTGTCGCCAAGCCCAAGGAGACCATCGTTCGCTCGTTCACGATTGAGATTCTGTAATTCCGTTTTGTCGACTCGTATCGCGAGGCACAAGGAGCCTGCGAGATAAGGAGCTAAAAATGATCCTCACCGTTACGATGAACCCGTCTGTCGATACGCGCTATCAGCTCGATGAGCTCATTATCGACGACGTTAACCGTGTGACGCCCGAAAAGACCGCCGGCGGCAAGGGCCTCAACGTGGCCCGTGTGTTGGGCCAGCTGGGCGACGACGTTGTGGCAACCGGTCTGCTCGGCGGCCACATGGGCGCCTACATGGCCGAGCTCATGGACGCCAACGGTATTAACAACGACTTTGTGCCCATCAAGGGCGAGACCCGCATCTGCCTCAATATCCTTCATGCCGGCAACCAGACCGAGCTGCTCGAGAGCGGCCCGACAATTGCCCCCGAGGAGCTCGATGCCTTTACCGCCAAGTTTACCGAGCTTGCGAGCAAGGCCGCTGTCGTTACCATTTCGGGTTCGCTGCCCCGCGGTGTCGAGGCGGACTACTATGCCAAGATCACGGGCATTGCCGAGAACGCCGGCGCCAAGGTGTTGCTCGATACCTCGGGTGCTTCGCTCGAGGCTGCGCTCAAGTCTGAGGTCAAGCCCGAGCTGGTCAAGCCTAACCTGACCGAGATTAACGGCCTTTTGGGCACGAGCTTTACCACCGACGATGTGGACGAGCTCCGCGCCGCGCTCGCCTCGGATGCTCGCTTCTCCGATATTCCCTGGGTCGTCGTATCCATGGGCGCTGCCGGCTCCGTTGGCTTCCATAACGGCCGTGCATTCCGCGCCAAGACCCCCGATATCCCCGCCGTTAACGCTACGGGCTCTGGCGACTCCACTATCGCGGGCTTCGCGCACGCCATCGCAGCCGGCGCGGATGACGAGACGGTGCTGCGTACCGCCAACACCTGCGGCAAGCTCAACGCCATGGATCCCATGACTGGCCACTTGGTTATGGATCGTTGGGACGAGGTCTACAACGGCGTTGTCGTGACCGAGCTGTAAGAGCTTGTGCCGCGGCCCCGGTATCGGTTGCTTGCCTGTGGTTAGAGCCGATGACAAGTGCGGTAGCATTATGCCGGGGCGCGACGCCGACTTTGTCGTGTTCAATCCCGACCTTAGCCTGGTCGAGACGTATGTGGGTGGCAACAGCGTCGGTAACGTGTTTGCCGAGTAGCCGCCAAAGAAACGATCCGAGAGGGGATTTAGATGATTTACGGTGCACTGGGCGATATCGAGGAATACCGCGGAATGCTCAAGGGCCTCGACGTGCTGATTGACTGGCTCGAGGAGAACGACCCGGCGGAGCTCGAGGTCGGCAGCCATCCGATTCTGGGCGACAAGGTCTTTGCGAACGTCATGGCTCCCACGACGCGTCCCGAGGCCGAGGCTCACTACGAGACGCATCAGCGCTATCACGACTTGCAGATTGACGTCAAGGGTCGTGAGGCCTTTAAGGTTGCCACGGGCAGCCTGACGCTGGTCCAGGAGTTTGACGAGAAGGACGACTACGACCTGGTCGATTCCGACGCCTCGATCGCCGGCGATCTTGCCGACGACAAATTCGCGCTGTTCGTTGCCGGCGAGCCCCACATGCCCACGCTCGAGTTCCCGGGAGATGGCGCACAGCCGGTCAAGAAGATCTGCTTTAAGTTGCTTGCCGACGCCTACTGGGAGGAGTAGCGAGCTGCTCGGCTGAGCTGTTCGTCTGATGGCGTGATTCCCCTAGGGAAATCACGCTAGGACCCCGCCAAACGGGTTTTCCCTAGGGAAATCACGTTTGGCGGGGTTTTCTGTTTTTGAATAGGGAAGCCTCATTTATTTGCGAAGAACATCGGCTAGCCGCAGGATTGAAATCATCGACCGATAAGTGAGTTCCACTTTTTCGCCCGCAAGCAGTCGTTTCGAGCCAATCTCATCTAGCCCCACAAGCCGAGAAAACAGCGGGCCGCTCATCGTGCCATCGTCAATTGATTCCCTTATGGTCTTCAAAACGTCCGTATCATGAAGCGACGCCGAGCTGTAGGGGGCAACACGAGCGGAACTCTCAATTAACGACGAGACAAAAGGATGGAGATGCTTTGGACATAGTCCATCAAACACCACATCCCCATTGTCGTTCGAGCCGACCAGGCGCCAACTATAATGATCGACCCAGCCGTCTCCGTCATATATGGTGTCCATGAGCAACTTCCCGTCTAGAGAGAGAAACCTATTTGGACATCGGGGCGCAAGACCGCAATCCATATCGGGCCTGCAGTAGCTCCAACCCAACGCACCACATAGGTTCCCTTTCGTACATGTGTATCAATCTGCCCCGAAATGCCGGTGAATGCAATTCCAGACCCGTTTGTCGGATAGCAATCGACGTATTTTTGTTTTCCGCTCACAACCTTGTATAGATATATCGTTCCAGCAAAAGAGAAGGGATCGTTCGCAATTTTGTCCGGAAGAACTTGCCACCTCAAAATCCCGCTACCAATATGGTCAAGCTTGACCGTTCCGCCGTCCCCCTCAAAAGTGGCAAGGGGATTTACCCCAGACTGAGAGTCGGCATCGCCCTCCTTAGCAGTTATCAGCAGGCTGCCCGTATAAGACTGCTAAGGCTCACCTTCAGGACAGACAGCCTCGGCCCAAGAAGGGCCACTCAGGCAGAACAGTCCGAGCAGCATCAATACCAACAAAAGAAAACCCTTAGTTCTTTTCATCTATATCCCCAATGCCTCTCGACATTTGTATATTGTGACCATTTTAGATCTATATGGCCAATTCGAGCCCTCACCATGGCAATTGTTGCAGCTGGGTTTCTTTTTATTAGAATTTCACTTCGGTAAATCCCCGCCCCTAAGCATTAAACCCGAAGTCCACCGAGTGGGCCGCTGTTGACGTGGCGATGCTTGGATTGGCGCGCACGCACTCAAAATCGGCAACAAAAAAGCCGCCCGAAGGCGGCTATCTTGTGCAATGGAGCCAGCGACCGGGCTCGAACCGGTGACCCCCGCTTTACGAGAGCGGTGCTCTACCAACTGAGCTACGCTGGCGGCCATATGATGACGCAACTGAGGCGTCAACGGCTGTCTATGATACGGGACATCGCACATCCGCGCAAGTGTTCTGACGGCTTTTCTCACTTTAAATGCACTAAATGCACTAATATTAGAGGCGTGATGTCTGCAGTGCCCATTTGTTACTTGACCTGCTGTTGAGTTGGTGGCCGACGTCCCGCTCGTATGGGTCTCAAACAGAATGGGGCAGCCATGGCTCAACCCAAGATCCTTCTCACGCGTATCGATGACCGTTTCATTTACGGGCAAGACGTTGAGCTGTGGAACGAAGCCGTGGGTTCCAATCTTGTCTTAATCGTCAACGATGAGATCGCGGCGGATTCGTGCCAATGGGCACCCATGAGGGTGGCGGCGCCAGAAGGCGTTTGGACGCGGTTTTTCTCGGTGCAAAGGACTATCGACATCATTTATACCGCAACGCCGCGCCAATGGATTCTCATCATGGTGGCGTCGCCCACGGATGCACTCGCGCTGGTTAAGGGCGGTGTGCCAATAACCAAGATCAGCATCGGCCATATGCGGGCGAGGGAGGGCAAGCGCTCTGCAACGCCTGCCATTGCCGTAGACGATACGGACATCGCCGCCTTCAAAGAGTTGCAAAAGCTCGGCATAGAGCTAGAAATCCGTTATCTCCCCGGCTCCGACCCCGATCCCATCGAGAACCTGCTCACGTGATTACCTGGGGGCGGAGGAAAACGGATCGTATTTTCCCGTGGAGGAGCGGCGAGATGCCCTCGGCCAGGAATTGGGGCCATCTACTACTTTTGGTCGCTTACCTCGAAGCACGATGAAAATCGCAATATTAAAACTGCAGGTAGCGAACGTGCGATTTTTGAAAATAGGGGCGTATGGTCAGGGGTGCGGGAGTAAAAGTAGTAGATGGGCGCAATCTGTAGCGCGCCGATTTCAGGCATGTTGGCACATGTGTCGGAGCTATGAAAAGAGTGTCCCTTTCGACTAGTCTTTTAGAACGTCAATGACTGCACCACAGCTTAAGCCGTTCGCAAAAATGGCTCCTAAATCTGTTTCGTTAATTGAATTGCGCAAACATGGTTAATCAGAGAACCGAAATTTGGCTAAATGTAAACTGTAAATTTGGTTAAACGCGCTGGTAGCAATGGTGATTAATATGCCAAAAAAGTACTACACCAGAATTGTCGAAAATGAGCTCGACCAGCTGCTGGGTATATTCGGTGCCGTTCTCATCGAAGGACCGAAATGGTGTGGAAAGACGACCACGGCCGAGACCCGTGCGGCGTCCAGGCTCCTTCTCATGGACCCGTCCCGCAACTTCGAGAATCGCTTACGCGCCGAGACGGATCCGGCTCTTGCCGTTTCCGGCGAGGTGCCGCGGCTGATTGACGAGTGGCAGGAGGTTCCGAAACTCTGGGACGCGGCACGGTTTGAGTGCGACAACCGCGGCGGTGAGCCTGGCCAATTCATATTTACGGGATCGGCAACACCGCGAGACGACGAACGCCCGATGCACAGCGGCGCTGGAAGATTCGCCAAACTGCGCATGGACACCATGACGCTTTTCGAACTCGGGAAATCCAGCGGTGCGGTTAAGCTATCGGGCATTATTTCTGGCGAAAAGTTCAATGGAGCTTTCGGGTCGCTGGATTCTGCCTCGATTGCCGAGTGCGTTGTTCGCGGTGGATGGCCCGCGGCGGTCGGACACGATGCACAGGCTGCGTCCGCGATGGCCAAACGCTACATCGGCATAGTCGCCGAAGAAGATTTGTCCCGTGTCGACGGCTCTCGCCGCGACCCTGAAAAGGTCAAAGCTGTCATTGAATCGCTTGCGCGCAATGAATCCACTTTGGCGACGCTCAAGACGCTCGTAGCCGATCTTGGCGGAGAGGTGTCGAGACAGACGGCGGCATCATATATATCTCTTCTTGCTCGGGTTAGTTTCGTTCGCGATATTCCCGCGTGGAACCCTGCAATGAGATCTCCGGTGCATTTAAGAGACTCAAAGAAGCATCACCTCGCCGACCCGTCGCTGGCGGCCGCCGCACTCGGGGCGACCCCGGAGACACTACTGCTAGATTTCAAGACGCTCGGACTGCTTTTTGAATCGCTGGTGCTTCATGATTTGTGGGTTTATGCGCGAGCAAACGGAATGGGCCTCTATCACTATCATGATTCTCGCAATCTAGAAGTCGATGCGGTCATTGCGGCTCCCGGCGGAACGTGGATTCCGGTCGAAGTTAAACTCAGCTCTGCTCAAATCGAAGAGGCGTCTGACAGCCTTGTTGCTGTCGAGAAACGCATGGTTGCCGCCGGAAACAACCCGCCGGTTTCGAAAGTCGTGATCATCGGGTTTGGTTCGCAAGCCTATGTTACCGAGCGTGGCGTCCAAGTTGTTCCGCTGGATGTTCTCGCGCCGTAACGCGACGGTCGAAGCGGGACGGACGCCACCATTGCGCGCGAGGACACGGCATCATCGATGATGCGGCGGCCACATTCGGCAAAGAGTGTCCCCAACGACTAGTCGTTTAGGAACGTCCCCAATGAGTAGGTAGAAAAACGCCCGTCGGTGGTGGTGCCGGCGGGCGTTGCTGTGCGATATGTCGCGTTGCGGGCTTAGTGCCTCATAAAGTGATACTCGATCACATTGCTGTAGGGGTGTCCCGGGCCCACGATGCCCTGCGGGAACAGCGGCTGGTGCGGCGTGTCGGGGTACATCTCTGCCTCGA
>CAUFXK010000095.1 GCA_959596495.1 uncultured Collinsella sp.
CGCCACGCCACCAGCAACACCCAACCGCCAACGCAAAGGCGGCGTCATATCCGCAGAACGACCCAAATCAATCCCCTACCCTCAAAACAATCGAATTACGTTTAACGCAAAGCAATATCTTATATTGACCAGCAACGAAATAGCCGATGATTCATTACCGACAGACACTATGACCCAATCCGAGGGCACTAAAAAGATAGGAGCCCCCGCTCGTGACCGCGGGTCGGGGCTGCGACAATGATGTTGAAGCGCCATAGGCGCAGCCGCGCCGCAACGAGGTTGGGAGGCTCCCATGCCAAAGTATTCTACCGCGTTCGGGATGGACGTCCACCTGAGGTCGACCACCGTCTGCGCCCTCGACGCGGACACCGGCGAGGCCGTGACGAGGAGGTTCCCCGGCAACCCCTGGGGCGAGATCGCCGCCTGGATGGACGGGTTCCCCGGCCCGTCGCTCGCCGCCTACGAGAGCGGGTACCTCGGCTTCGCCCCGCAGAGGGAGCTCGCCGGGCTCGGCGTCGAGTGTGTCGTCGCCGCGGTCTCGAAGATCCCCAGGTCGGCCGCCGACTCGGCCTCCAAGAACGACAGGAACGACGCCGCCAGGATGGCCAAGGCGATACTCGCCCACGACATCTCCCCCGTATGGGTCCCCTCCCCCGAGGTCGAGGGCATCAGGGACCTCGCCGGCGCCCACGACGGGGCGACCGCGCGCCTGGCGACCGCCAAGCAGCGGCTGCTCGCCTTCCTCGCAAAGCGAGGGTTCGCCTACGGCGGCACCACGCCCGCCGGCAACCCGAGGAAGTACTGGACCTACGACTTCCTGAGGTGGCTCGACAAGGTCAGGCCGGAGGACGATGGCGGGGTCCGGACGCTCGCCGCCCTGAGGAACGAGGTCGAGGCCGCGGCGGAGGCCCGGGCGGACCTGCTCTCCGAGTACAGGGCGGCCGTGGATGCCAGCCCGATCGCCGCGGAGGTGGCCGCCCTCCAGTCGATCAAGGGCTGCGCCTTCGCGCTGGCCGCAGCCTTCTCGGCCGAGGTCGGCGACTTCACGAGGTTCCGCTCCGGCAGGCAGGTCACGGCCTACTTCGGCCTCGCGCCGAGCCAGAGGTCGAGCGGCGACTCCGTGCGGCTCGGAGGCATCAGCGGTGCGGGCAACGCGCTCGTGAGGAAGCTGGCCGTTGAGGGTTCATGGTGCTACGCCGCGGCACGGCACCAGCCGAAGCTCATGCCAAGGGACACGGGCGTGCCCCTCGAGATAAGGATGCACGGGAGGAAGGGGTCCGAGCGGCTCCTGCGGCGGCGCGAGGAGATGCTCGCCCGCGGCATGCCCCAGGCGAAGGCCAACGCGGCCACCGCGGCGGAGCTCGTGAGGTGGCTCTGGGCCCTCGGCATGATGTGCCGGGAGGGCGCGGAATAGACATAAGCCCCCGTCCCGGCGAGCCGGGCGGCCTTCGGGGACACCCCCTATTTCGCTGTGCGCGCGGAGCCCTCCGCATGCGCCCCGACAGACTTGGGGAACCCCGCCGAAGGAATGGAGTGCGGGCCGACAGAACGGTATCCGCGGATATGAGACTGAGCCGAAGGCGTCGACGACATGCCGGGGGCGGACCGGGACGGGTTAACGGCAGGCCCCGCCGACCGATTGCAAGCGGTCGGCGGGGCCATTGTGGCCCTTGACAGCGGATTGGGTCATATGAGCGAAAACCCGCCAGAGCGAGCAAGGTGCCTTGAAACGAGGCGGCATTGACCTTCTGGTCATGCCGCCGAAGTTGAAAGGCAGATTGCCGCTCTGGCGGGTTTGCAGCGTCAACCGGTTACGCGGTTTGGTAAAACCGCGTAACTAGAGTGCGTCCGCACACCTCTCGCAGATGTGAGCGTGGCCGTTGTACTCGCCGACGGTGGTGCGGTAGTTCCAGCAACGGTCGCAGCACTCGCCCTCGGCAGCCTCGATGGCAACGGAGAGCTCCTCGCCCTGGGTCAGTTCAACAGCGGAGACGATGTAGAACTCGGCCAGGTCGACGGCCTTGTCGCCGGTCAGCAGCGCATACATCTCGGCGGGAACGACCGCCTTGACGCGGACCTGTTGGCTCTTAGTGAAGGTGCCGGCGGAGCGGGCGTCCTCAAGGGCCTTGGTCACGGCGCTACGGAGCTCGAGCGAAGCCTCGAGCACGCCCTCAAACTCGTTGGCCTCGTCGACCGTGATGGGCGACTTGTACCAATCGAGCAGCGCGGCGTACTTCTGGTGATCGACGCAGCCGGCAGGCGCATAGGCCATGGCCTCGTCGACGGTGTAGGACAGAATCGGCTGCAGATCGCGCATGAGCATCGAGAAGAGCTCAGCGAGCACGGTCTGGGCGCTGCGGCGCTCGAGCGAACCGGGCTTGTCGCAGTACAGACGATCCTTCAGGGCGTCGAGGTACACGTTGGAAAGCTCGGTAACCACGAAGTCGTAAAGCGCACGGTAGGCGCGCGGGAACTCGTAGCAAGAGTAAGCGTCGTCGACCTCGGCCTGGACCTGGGTCAGACGGGCAACCATGAGCTTGTCGAGCGGCAGCAGGTCGGCAAAAGCGACGCCGTCGGTCTCGGGCTCAAACTGGCCCTCGAGCTCGGAAAGCAGGAAGCGCAGCGTGTTGCGGAAGCGACGGTAGGCATCGGACGTACGAGCGAGAATCTCGTGGTCGATGGAGACGTCGGAGCTAGTATCGACGGAGGCGACCCACAGGCGGATGATGTCGGCGCCCATCTCGTCACAGACCTTGTTGGGGTCGATGACGTTACCGAGCGACTTGGACATCTTGCGACCCTGGCCGTCGAGCGTGAAGCCCTGCGAGACGACCGCCTTGTACGGAGCGTGACCGTTGGCGCCCACCGAGGTGAGCAGCGAGCTCTGGAACCAACCGCGGTGCTGGTCGGAGCCCTCGAGATACACGTCCGCCGGATACTCCAGCTCGGGGCGATACTCGCAGACGGCCTTCCAGGAGACGCCGGAGTCCCACCACACGTCGAGGATGTCCTTATCAGCCTTGAGGTGATGGCCGCCGCACTTGGGGCAGACGCAGGCCTCGCCCAGGTAGCTCTCGGGAGCGTCAGTGAACCAGGCGTCGGAGCCCTTCTCGTGGAAGAGCTTGATGACGGCGTCGAGCGTGGCGTCGTTCATGACCTTCTCGCCGCAGTCGGCGCATGTGTAACTGGGGATAGGCACGCCCCAGTTGCGCTGACGGCTGATGCACCAGTCGGGACGCTGCTCGACCATGGCGCCAATGCGGTTGGCGGCATGGGCCGGATACCACTTGACGTTCTCGCGGACCTCCTTGCCAGCCTGCTCACGCAGACCCGTCTTGTCCATCGAGACGAACCACTGGTCGGTAGCACGGAAGAGGACCGGGTGCTTGCAGCGCCAGCAGTGCGGATAGCTGTGCGTGATCTTCTTCTCGAGAACCAGGGTGCCGCGCTCGCGCAGGAACTCGATGATGTGCGGGTTGGCCTCATCGGTATCCATACCGCTGAAGGGGCCACCGGTGCCAAACTCCTCACCGGTGTAGAACTTGCCGTCGTCATCGACCGGCATGCAGATGTCGGTGATGCCCTCCTTGAGGCAGGCAAAGTAGTCGTCGACGCCGTGGCCGGGCGAGTTATGGACGATACCGGTACCATCATCGACACCGACGTAATCGGCCAGCAGCGCCACGCCCTCAACGCCATCAAAAATCGGCTGCTTGTAGTGGATGTGGTGGAAGGTCTCGGCGGGAACCACATAGGGCTTGCCGTCGACCATGACCGGGGTGTACTCCCAGCCAAACTCCTCGCAGCACTTGGGAGCCAGGTCCTCGAGCATGACCTCGGCGCGGCCATCATGCTCAACAGCGACATAGGCGGCGCCGGGCTTAAGGGAAACGGCCTGGTCGGAGGGGATGGTCCACGGCGTGGTCGTCCAGATGATGAAGTCGACCGGGCCGTCGAAGTTCTCGAGGCCGGCGGGCTTGGAGGTCATCTCGAAGCGAACGAAGATGGAGGGGCTCGTCTCGTCGGAGTACTCGATCTCGGCCTCGGCGAGTGCGGTGTGGCAGTGCTTGCACCAGTGGACGGGCTTGTGACCGCGATAGATCATGCCCTTATCGAACATGGCCTTGAAGACCTCAATGTCGGCGGCGTCATGCTGGTGATAGAGCGTCAGGTAGGGATTGTCCCAGTCGCCGAGCACGCCCAGGCGACGGAAGCCCGCCTTCTGCAGCTCGATGTTCTCGACGGCGAACTTGTTGCAGAGCTCGCGGATCTTAGCCGTGGGGGTCTGGTTGAACTTCTCGGTGCCGAGCTTCTCCTCGACCTTATGCTCGATCGGCTGACCATGGCAGTCCCAACCGGGGACATAGGGGACCTCATAGCCCTGCATCATCCAGTAGCGGTTGATCATGTCCTTGGAGATCTTGTTCATGGCGTGGCCGATGTGGATCGGGCCGTTGGCGTACGGAGGGCCGTCGTGCAGCACGAACTTCTTGTGACCCTCGTTCTTCTTCAGAACCTGCTCGTAGACCTTGTTGTCCTGCCAGTCCTTGAGTCGCTTAGGCTCGGACTTGGAAAGACCGGCACGCATGGGAAAACCGGTCTTGGGCAGATTCATCGTCTGCTTGTACTCGTTTGCCACGGTACCCCTTTCATGTCGTGGGCGCGCACGCCCTCTGGGCACCAAAAAGCGCCCGTCCCTACAAGCTGGGACGAAGCGCCACAAAACGGGCAAACTGCCCGTAAAAGCTCTTCGCTTAACCACCCAGCTTAGATGCCCTCGCCCGCGTATTCGCGCGCTCGCATCCGTTACTCGGCTGGCCTGTATCGACGACCATCTCGGCGATGTCTACTAAGACGTGCCTGCGCGGCGCGTCCGTTGGGACCGCAGCTCCGGGGTGATTTTCATCGGTCGCATGCACGGGTTCTCAGCGCTCCCCGCTCTCTGTAGCATGCGGACGGCCGACTACTCGTCCCCATCAACGCTCATGCGGTGTATGCTAGCACGTTCCGCGCCAGCGAAAAACCCTCAACACTGGTTTTATACGTTCGAAATTTCTCGCGGTTGTGAACCATCTACAGGAGCAAAATACCTGAAAGCACTCTATCTCACGAAAGAAGGTACCCATGCGCACAATTGGAATGAGCGACTATACCGTCGGCGAGGACTGCTTTGACGAGCTGCCCGGCGCGCTGGCCGAGTACGGAGCGACAAAGGTCGCGATCATCGGTGGCAAGCGGGCACTGGCCGCAGCACTTCCCGGTATCGAAGCTGCGCTGGAAGGTACCGACGTCGAGATTCTGGAGACGCGCGTCTACGGCACCAACAGTACGCGCGCAAATATCGCCAAGGTCGTAAACTCCCCTGCCTGCCAGGAAGCCGACGTGCTCATCGCATGCGGCGGCGGCAAGGCGCTCGACACCGTGAAGACCGCTGCCATTGAGCTCAAGAAGATCGTCTTCACCGTCCCGACGATCTGTTCCAACTGCTCCGCCGCGACCGCCATTGCCGTTGTCTACAACGACGACGGCTCGCTCGAGGGCTATTCGTACCCTAACCGACCTGCGCATATCTTTATCAACCCCAAGATCATCGCCGAGGCTCCGGCGGAGTACTTCTGGGCCGGCGTGGGTGATGCCCTGTCCAAGCAGCCCGAGGTCGAGTACGCCACGAGCGCCGGCAACCTGGAGCACACGGCAGGCCTTGGCCTAGCACTCGCCCACACCTGCTCCGAGCCGCTGTTTACCTTTGGCGTCCAGGGTCTTGAGGACGTGCGCCAGGACCAGTCGACCGAAGCCGTCAAGCAGATCGCGCTCGACATCGTGGTCAACACGGGCTACGTCTCCAACCTGACCAACCAAAACGATTACTACTACAACTCGAGCGTGGCGCACGCGTTCTACAACGCTTCCTGCAGCATACCGCGCGAGGGCTCCTACCTGCACGGCGAGGTCGTAAGCCTGGGTGTGCTGGTACTGTTCGCCTATACGGGCGATACCGAGAACCTTGAGCGCTACGCCGCCTTTAACAATCAGATGGGCCTGCCCGTGACGCTTGAGCAGGTCGGGCTTTCCGAGGCTGATATCCCTGCCCTGTGCGAGTACGCGCACGCCACCAACGAATGGAAGCAAGGCAACCCGGAGCCCTTCACCGACGAGAAATTCGCCGCCGCCATCAAGGCCGCCAACGCTTACGGCCACACGCTCTAGGAC
>CAUFXK010000096.1 GCA_959596495.1 uncultured Collinsella sp.
ATGTTGGCCTTGTGCACGGCCGTCACCTTTTTGCGACCGCAACGGCGGGCGTACTCAAAGGCGTACTCCACAATGCGGCGGCTCTTGGCGATGGAGATGGGTTTGATCGAGATGGCGGAATCCGCGGCGAAGGTCTTCTGGCCCGAGCGCTCGACGAGCTGCGAAAGCTCCTCGACCTCGGCAGCGCCCTCATCGAACTCGATACCGGCGTAGAGGTCCTCGGTGTTCTCGCGCACGATGACCAGGTCGACGTCACGGAAGCGCGAGCCGTCGCCCGGCTGCGACAGGCAGGGGCGCACGCAGGCGTACAGATCGAAGTGCTTACGCAGAGCAACATTGACGCTGCGGAAACCCGTGCCGACCGGCGTGGTGATGGGCCCCTTGATGGCGACCTTAGTCTCGGCAACCGCATCGAGCACATGTTGGGGCAGCGGCGTGCCAAACTCGTCCATGACGCCGGCGCCGGCCTCCTGGACATTCCAGTTAATCTGGACACCGGTGGCCTCGACCACGCGGCGCATGGCCTGCGTAATCTCGGGACCGATACCGTCACCGGGAATCAGGACTACATCGTGCGCCATAATCTGTTACTCCTCGTCTTCGGCGTCGTCAGATTTTTTAACGCTAGCACGCTTCTTCTTTTTGGAGAGATCCAGGCCAAAACGTTTAACAAGCATTTCGCAAATCTCGCTCGAACGGGCCTTGAGATAGCTGCCCTTGCCGTTCTCGGCGTCGAACTTAAGGCGCAGCGCAAGCTTCTCTGCGACCTCGGCGTCGATCTCGCCCTGGCAAAACTCGTACAGGCAACCGAGCATGTCGCGATACTCAAGGTCGCCGTGGTAGCACTGGATGGCCTCATCCAGGATGGGCCAAGCCTCGCGCGAACGCTCGACACTCGTGGCACCCCACACGCACAGCAGGCGGAAGGCGGCATAGCGCAGCGTGGAGGAGATCTCGTCGAACAGTGCGGTCTCGGCGCCCTCAAAGGCATCGCCCAGCTGCTCGGGGCAGGTGGTGGCGAGCGCCGTCAGGGCATCGAGGGCCTCCCAGCGGGTCTGCGCCTCGGGGCGGTCGAGCGCCTCGATCAGCGCGGGTACGCAGGGCTCGACGCGCTGCGGATCGCGCTCGGCAAGCAGGTGCAGCACGCGGGCGGCAAACTGGCGGATGCGGCGCGTGGGGCAGCCGAGCTCCTGGACCAGACGGTCGACGGCGTTCTCGTTCTCCTCTGCCAGCTGGAGCTGTGCCAGCTCCTCGTCGGTGAGCTGTTCGTCTTTATTTTCTGCCATAGTTACCTCTTCTTACTATTTCTTAGCGTGCTTGCCAGCACCCTTGCTGTCATCGGTGACCGAGATGAGCTGCCGGTTGGCTGCGCCCTTGCGACGCGCACGGCGGCGCTCCTCGGCATCGCCCGCATCGGCGGCGGCGCGATGGGCTTTGTTGACGTTAAAAACCTCGTCGTGCTTGCGCCACGGGCCGACGGACTCGCCAAAGCTCATCTTAAGGCCGGCGATAAAGCCGCCGAGCCAGCCAATCGGCGCAAACTGCACCAGCGGGAACAGCGAGAACACCCAAGTCAGCAGGACGACTGCCGCCGCTCCTGCAAAGTTGGCGATCCAGTAGTCGCGCTTGGTGATGACGCGCTTTTCGCAGGCCCACTGGCCGCACAAAAAGCCGATGTAGATCGCAAAGAGAAAGAGCACCAGCGCAAGCACCACGAACGTCCAGCTCATAGGCGCTACTCCTCGTGATGGTGGCCGCAGCAGCACTCGTGGCCGTCATCGTGACCGTGACCGCCGCAGCACTCGTGGTCCTCGCCGTGGTGGTGGCCACCGCAGCACTCGTGGTCGTCGCCATGCTCGCCGCAACCGCAGCCTTCCTCGTGGGCACCGTGCTCCTCGGGACGATACTGCGACCAGTCCAGACCGGCGGCGATGGCGTCGGCCTCCTCCTTATAGAGGACCGTGATGGCCTGGGTGCCCAGCTTGGCACCACCGATGGCATCGAGCATGTCGTAGAGCGTAAGGGCCACGTCGGCGCCGGGCAGCGCAAGCTCGCGATCGTCGGCATAGGCGAGCGCCAAGCGCAGGTCCTTAATAAAGTGCTCGACCATAAAGCCGGGCTTGTAATCGCCGTCGAGCGCCTTGGGTGCCAGGCTCTCCATGGCGCCGGACTTGCCGCTGCCGCCCAGGATCATCTGACGGGTCTTCTCCAGATCAAGGCCGCTCAGCTCGGCAAACGCCAGCGCATCGGCCATGCCGACCATGCAGGCGCCCAGCGACACCTGGTTGGCGAGCTTGGCAGCCTGGCCCTTGCCGGCGCCATCGAAGCAGCAGATAGTTGCCGCAAAGGTGGAAAGGATGTCGCGGACCGGGGCGATGTCGTTCTCGGTGGCGCCCACGATGGCCGTGAGCGTGCCGGCGATAGCACCGGACTCGCCGCCGGTGACGGGGCAGTCAAACGCCATGCGGCCGGAAACCTGGGCGGCCTCGGCAATGTCGCGCGCCAGCTCGGGCGAGCTTGTGGTGAGGTCGATCAGGACCGCGCCGGGCTTAGTGCACGCGAGCAGGCCGTCGCCCGCCAGGTAGAGCTCCTCGACCTCGGAGGGATAACCCACCATGGTAAAGACGACGTCGGCGTTCGCCACGGCATCTGCCGGCGTATCGGCCCAAACGGCACCGCGCTCGATAAGCGCGACGGCCTTGGACTTGGTACGGTTGTTGACCGTGACGGGATAGCCGGCATCCAGGATGTGGCCGGCGATGGGGGCACCCATGATTCCGGTGCCGATGAATGCGACAGAGAGCTTGTTTGCCATGAAGCCTTTCCTTTTGGGTTGGGTGTTATTACCAGGTTGAATACTCGGTGCCAGCGTTTGGGCTGTGAGTTGGGATCGATTACGGCCGCGTTACTTGCCTACTGACCGCGCACGCGGCGGGCGATGCGGTCGGAAAGCGACGCCTTGTCGGCGCGGTTCTTACCCCAAAACGCGCAGGCCACCATGCCGGGGCCCACGTGCGAGCCGATGGTAGGACCGACGGAGCTGCGAATGATCGTGACGTCGGCGCAACCCTCCTCCTTGCGGATGGCGGCTTCGAGCCAGTCGCCGTCCTTTTCGGCATCGGCCGTCATAATGGCGATGGGCATGGTGCGATCGGGCACATAGTTCTCGCGGAACGACTTGAGGATGGACTTGAGCGCCTTCTTGCGACCGCGGTTGACGCCGATCAGCGACAGTGAGCCGGCCAGGTCGTAGGAGAGCTCGGGCTTGACGTCGAGCTTTGCCGTGAGCTGTGCCGCCGCGGGCGGAATGCGGCCGCCGGCAGCCAGCGCATCGAAGCTCTCGAGCGTAAAGTAACCGTGCACGTAGGTCTTGGCCTCGTTTGCCCAATCGACCAGCTGCTTAGCAGTCAGTCCCGCCGAGCGCTGGCGCACGGCCTCGAGCGCCAGGAGCTCGCCGGTCGCGCAGGGCAGAGCGTTGTCGACCACGTACAGCTCAAAGTTGGGATACTCGGCGCGCACGGCGTCCGCCGCCTGGCACGCGGAGTTGTAGCTCGACGACAGCGCCGAGGTAAAGCACAGGTAGACCGTGGGCGTACCCTCTTTGGCGCACTCGGTAAAGAACTCGATATAGCGACCGAGCGACACAGCCGAGGTGGACACGCGGGCACCGGCGCGCATGCGGTCGTAGAACTCCTTGGGTGTGATGCTCGACCAGATGTCATCCGTGCGCTCCTCGCCATCGATAATGAAGGGGAAACCCAAGATATCGACATCGAGGTTCGCGGCGACCTCGGGGCTAAAGTCGCAGCAGGTATCGACGACGATGCGGCAACGGTCCGAATGACCGGCGGATGCGGCCTTGTCCATCAAAGCGACTCCTTACGTAAAAAGGCGGCCACCCGCATGGGATGGCCGCCAACCGTTAACTCATGCAAGTTAACGTATTTTACTCGTCAAGTGTTTCGATGCGGGGCTTGATGATGCCATATCCACCATTCTTACGGTGATACACCACATTGATGAGACCGGTCGTCGCGTTCTCGAACACGTAGAAGTCGTGGCCCAGCAGATCGGTCTGCACCAGCGCCTGCTCCTCAGTCATCGGGGTGACGTCGATAACCTTCTCGCGGACGAGCAGGTCGTCCTCCTCCTCGGGCAGCAGCAGGTCGGCCAGATCCTCGACGCGCTCGACCGGCGCGACATCCGCGGCGCTGGCACCGCCCTGGCGGTTGTCCACGACCTTGGTCTTGAACTTACGCAGCTGGCGGGTGACCTTATCGGCGGAGAGGTCGATGGCGGCGTACATATCTGCACCGTGCTCGGCAACGCGAATCACCGAACCGCGGGCACGAACCGTAACCTCGACGATTGCCGGGTTGGGGTTCGAGGGGTTCTTCTCATAGCGAAGTACAACGTCGACCGTCATGGGCTCGATATCGAAAACCTTGAGCGCCTCGCCGATCTTCTCATCCACATGCGCACGCAGAGCATCGGTTACCGTCGTCTTGCGTCCAGAAACCTTGATATCCATACGTGGCTCCAATCTGCCTCGGGGACTTACTGTACTGGCTATGTACCCATTGCCGTGCATTTAATCACGCGGATTCCCAAAGACCCGAATAACGATTGCTTGATACCGCATACCGAAGTCTCGCACTTTTCTGTGGCAAAGTGCGCTATAGGAGGGAGCCGGCGACTTTGTATTTGGTCCCGAAAATTGGCTTTGACCTGCTGGTTTTATAGAGATGAAAAAGCCGGGCTCCCCTATTGGGGAAGCCCGGCAGTGCGTGTTGAAACCGTGAAGGGGCATCTCTCCTAGCGCATAGGAGACACCACCCCTAGCAATAACTAGCTATTAAGCTTGTTAATGTCGTCGTCGGTGATGGTGCCTTCCTGGCTGGACGATTTGTCCTCGGAGGATGCGGTCTCATTGTTGGAATCGGAGGACTCGCTGCCGGAAGACGTGGTCTCACTGGACTCAGAGTCGCCCGGCTGCACGTTAGCGCCCGAAACCGTCTTAGTGGTGAGGTCGTAGGGCATCGTGCCGTACCAGACGCAGTGGACCGCCTCGAGCGTGCCGTCGGCCGTAATACCGTCGAGGGCATCGCTCACGGCACGACACAGTTCGTCATTGGACGAAAGGCCTGCAACACCAAGCGTCGAGGGCGCCTCGAGCGCACCGACATAGGAGATCTCGCTCATCAGGCGTGCAAGGTAGCCGCCGGCCGTGGAGTCGCAGATCACATAGTCGACCTCGCCGGACTCGAGCGCCTCAAAGCACTCGTTGATGTTGGAGTAAGTCTTTTGGTTGGCGGTGATGCTCTGCTTAGCAAGCGCCTCCTGCGAGGCCGAGGACATCTGGATACCCAGAGTAGACGTGTTAAGGGTATCGGTGGAAACGCTCAGCGACCCACCATCGCTGGTTTTACCGAACACGGAAGCGGCATCGTACAGGCAGGTGCCGAGCGAGCTAACGTCCCCATCCGTGGAGTTGATCTCGCCGATAAAGATATCAGCCTTTTTGTCACCGAGCGCGGAACCTGCCGAGGACGCATCGACAAAGGCGACCTTAAGGCCCATGCGGCTTGCGAGGGCGCGGGCAGCGTCGACTGCATACCCCGTGAGCTCGCCGTCAGCGCTCTGCATGGCCTGCGGCGCATCGGAGGTATCGAGGGCAACCGTCAGGGTACCGGGAGTGACCAGGGCATCATCCGACACCGTGGGCGTGACGGTCTCGTACTCGATCTGGTCGATCGTGGGAGTCGTGAACGCAGACAGCGGGTTGAACGCGCATCCGCTCAGGCCCAAAACGGCGATGACCGCCGCGGTCCCAGCACCTAACCGAGCCGCGTGCATCAAGCTGCCCCTCACCATGTCCACTACCCTGCCTTCTGTGTCGTATACGATCCGTGCGTTGCACGAAATATCAGATTGTTCCCACCAGCTGACCTGGTATTTGACCCCACACTTGCGCACCGGGGTGTTTGCTCGGGAGGCCGCAGCCACCTTCACGACTGGCCCGCTCGCCCGCGAGGCGGTATTGCCCCAAAGAAAGTAGAACGGACGGTGCGGCTTACATCTAGGACGCGCCATGATCGCGCCGCGCGCACGCGGTCGCTTACGTGGATCCCTTTGACCGCGTCTGTCTTGGACTAGGACGGGCATTTCGTCCGTCCGCAACCACAGCCTGG
>CAUFXK010000097.1 GCA_959596495.1 uncultured Collinsella sp.
ACAGACAGGAAAACCGTCACAACATTCGACGCTTTTCCTCGTTTTCGAGATTTTCATCGAATGTTGTGATGGTTTGGGCGGCAGCAACACCACGAATGTGACGAAGGAGCAGCCCCCTTGTCACATCTGGAGGACGACGGGAATTTGGATGCAGCAGAAGTCCTCCTGGTGGGACTCGTCGTAGCTCGTGGTATCGAGGTAGCAAAAATCGAAGGCGTTGCCGATGGGCTGGAGCGCGTGCTTGTCCATGCAGGCCACGACGGCGCGAATGCCCTCGGGCTCGTACGGCATGCCCCAGCGGCTCATGCACAGATACGTGCCCTCGGGCAGTACTTCGATGCCGGTTTCTGCCAGCTCGGCGGGATCGCTCGGCAGCAGCTCCTCGACACCGCGCGGTAGCACGGCAAAGGAGCCGGCGCCGGCGATGGGGTCGTCGGAATGTAGCGCCTCGCGACGCAGCATGGCGCCCCAACCGCGCATGGGGCGCGTGCCCGTCAACGTACGCATGCGCAGGATTGCCCGCATGAGCGTGGGGTGAAGCATCGAGCGGCCGCGCTCGATATCGGCCGGGAACTCCTCAAAGACCACGAAGCGGCGCTCGAATTGCTTGAGCTCCGGCTTGCCCTCGCGCTCGCGCCAGTAAACCGCCTCGTCGTAAAAGCTTAGACGCTCCTGTACGCTCGCGCGCTCGGCTTTGAGCTCAGCGATCTGCTCATCGAGCGCCTGCACCCGCGAGCGCAGGTGATCGGTCATCTCGCCAATGTCGAACGTCGAGGTCAGACGGTCGATCTCGTCGAGTTCGAGCCCCAGGTCGCGCAGCATGCAGATCAGACGCATGAGCGGAATCTGCGTGGGCGAATAGAAACGGTAGCCCTTTTCGTTCACCACGGCGGGTTTAAACAGACCGATCTTGTCGTAGTAGATGAGCGTTTGGCGCGAAACGTTAAACAAGCTCGCCATCTCGCTAATCGCATACATGCCCGTCTGCATAGATCCTCCCGACACACCAAAGCCCGCCGCCCACAGGGGCAGCGGGCTTAAACACTATTCGTATCCTACCCTAAAGACGCCTATGACCAGCGCTTATAGTTTGCACATGGCACGCCGACGGCCTCGAGCGCCTTGGCGGCGATGTGATGCACCGCGTCATCGAGCGTGGCGGGGCCGTTGTAAAACGTGAGCATAGGCGGCATGAGCATGATGCCGGGCACGCGCGCCAGGCGCGCCATGTTATCGACGTGAATGGCGCTGAAGGGCGTCTCGCGCACCATGAGCACCAGGCGGCGCTGCTCTTTCATCTGCACGTCGGCCGCACGCAGCAGCAGGTTTTCGCTGTAGCCGCTTGCGATGCCGGCGAGCGTCTTCATGGAGCACGGGGCCACGATCATGCCGTCGACCGGATAGGTGCCGCTTGCGATGGCGGCGCCGATATTTTTGTTGTCGTAGACCACATCGGCATGCGTGGCAAACTCGTCGAGCGTCATGCCGAGCTCCTGCTCGATGGTGATCTCTCCCCCACGCGTGACGACAAGCGCCGACTCGGCACCGGCCTGACGCAGGCACTTGAGACACTCGAGGCCCAGCGCAGCGCCGCTGGCACCAGAAACGCCAACGACAATGCGACGAGGACGGACAGAAGGCTCAGGCATGGCGACTCCTTAACTACTTGGTAGGGCTACGTACTAGAAAGCGAGCTCTGCTGCCCACTTGTCCTTGTCGATCTCCATGAACTGCGAGCGGATGAAGTTCTTCTTGAGGTCGAACGGAACCGTGCAGTCGAAGATGGCCTTGCAGGCGATGCCGTGCTCGCGAATCGAAGGATCGAACGCGGGGTCGTTGGACGGGTCGAGCACGTGGCAGTGGCAGCCGGGGATGGTGATGAGGTCCACGTCGGCCTGGAAGCGTGTGGTCATGGCCCACATCACGTCGCTCATATCGAAGATGTCGACATCCTCGTCAACAAGGATGACGTGCTTGAGCTCGGAGAATGCCGAGAAGGCGAGCATGGCGGCGTTGCGCTGACGGCCCTCGTCATTTTTGCTCGACTTCTTGAACTGCATGATGGCAACGAACTTGCCGCCGCCGCAGGGGGCGGCGTGAACGTTGAGCAGGCGGCCCGGGATAGCGGTCTCGACCATCTTGTAGATGGAAGCCTCGGTGGGGATGCCCGCCATGGAAACGTGCTCGTGCGAAGGACCGATGCAGCTCTCCATGATGGGATTGACGCACGTGGTGACGGCGGTGATCTTGATCACCGGGCAGACCTTGGCGCCGCCGGTGTAGCCGGGGAACTCGGGCATGGCGTAGCCGTGGCCGTTGACATCCTCGTTGATGGTCTCGTCGTGCATGAGATAGCCCTCGAGCACGTACTCGGCATTGGCAATGCACTTCTGCGGAACGGTGACGCAGTCGGCAAGCTCGACGGCGTGGCCGCGCAGGGCGCCGGCGATCTGCAGCTCGTTGAAGCCGAGCGGCGTGGTGGGAGCCTCGAAGCCGCAGCACATGTACACGGCGGGGTCCAGGCCGATGGAGATGGAGATGGGCATGTCCTCGCCGCGCTGGCAGTACTCGTCAAAGAACGCGCCAAGGTGACGGCTGCCGGGGGTGATCCACATGGCGAGCTTGTCCTTGTCGACGCAGGAGAAGCGGTGGATGGTCACGTCGGACTGGGAGCCGTCGGGGCTCGTGCCATAGGCGAGGCCCATGGTGATGTAGGGGCCGCCGTCGACGGGCGTGTTGGTGGGAGCGGGGACGATCTTGCGCAGGTCAAAGCCCTCGTCGGTCGCCTTGTACACGACCTCCTGGCAGTCGACGTGCGCACCCTCGGCGATCTGCTCTGGCGCGATCAGGTTCTCGAAGCGCTTGCCGATTTCGAGGCCCAGGTGCTCCTCGTCCAGGTCGAGCAGGGCGGCAACGCGCTTGCGGCTGGCAAGCATGCCGATGCAGACCCTGGCATCGTCAAAGCCCTTGACGTTGTTGAAGACCATCGCCGGGCCCTCTTTGGTCGGGCGCATAACGGTGCCGCCGGCACCGACGTGACGATAGACACCCGAGACCTCGGCGTCCGGGTCGACCTGAGTGTCGGTCTCGAGCAGCTGGCCCGGCATCTCGCGCAAAAAGTCGAGCGCGGAGCGCAGGTCGTGGATCTGGGAAGCATCGGTAGTGGACATAGCATGCTCCTTTCGGGAGAGCGCCCGGCGGCGAGGATGCCGCCGGGCTGGGTAACGTAGTGGGGCCGCGGCGCTCATAGATGGGACGCTCGGCCACTCGCAGTTCGAGCACTCGGCTGCTTACAGCCCAAGCGCTCGACTGCTTACATCAGGCCAAAGAGGTGGAACCAGGCGGCCTCGACCAGCACGACGATAAAGACGACCGCGGTGAGGGGAATACCCATGCGCATGGCCTCTTTGGAGGTGTAGCCGCCGGCGTCCTTGCCCTCGCCGATAAGGATCGGCAGGTTGTGGAACGGCAGGATGTAGTGGATGTTGATGGACGTGAAGACGATGAGCGCCACGGCAAGCGGGCTTACGCTGGAGCCGGCCGCGAAGCTGATGAACGCCGGCACGCACACACCGAGCACGGCCATGACCGAGCCCATGAACATGTGGATGATCATGGAGAGCGCGGCGACGAGCAGGGCGAACAGGAAAATGTTCTCGGGCACGGAGCTGGGAAGCACGACGTCGGCGATCCAGGCGTTCATGCCGGTGGCGCCGCCCACGGAACCCACGGCCATGGCGGCCGTCAGGAACATGAGGGACTTGATGTCGACAGCGTTCCAGCTGGCAGGAGTGAGGACCTCGCCGATGATGGGCATGGCGAGTGCGACGCCAATGGCCAGGGTGACCCAGCCGATATAGTCGCCCGAGACGGTGAGCCACAGCGCGATGGCGATGACAAGCCACACGATGGTGCGGATCTCCTTGACGGAGAGCTTGCCGAGCGCGGCCTGCTTGGCCACGATCTGCTCGCGATCGTAGACGAGCTCCTTGCTGGGCTTAAAGAGGAAGAGGCCCAGGAACAGGGTGCACAGCAGCGCGACCAGCATAGGCACGCTCATGTACAGGAACCAGTCGACAAAGGACGGGCTCATGCCGCCGGCCTCGGCGCTGTACTGCGCAACGAGCGGGTTGAGCGTGGAGTCGCCCGTCAGGAAGAACATGGAGCCCGGGGCGGCAGCGGCAAACACGAGGAAGCCGAGCTTACCCTTGTCGTCGTCACCGTAGCCGGCGGACTCGGCGATGACCGAGACGACGGCGAGGATGAGGAAGGCGCGGGGGAACGGATGAGGGATCAGCAGCGACAGCACAAAGGTGAGCGCGAAGATCGAGATGATGAGCGACTTGGCGTCGCGCACGAACTTGAGCATGAACGCATAGGCGATGCGCTCGCCCAGGCCCGACTCCTTGACCGCGCTGGCGATGAGGTAGGCGCCGATGACGAGCCACATAGTGGCTTTGGTCCACGAGCTAAACGTGGAGGCGACCGTCGCCGAGATGCTCGCGGCGCCCGTGTCGTCCACGCACACCTTGAATAGAACGAGCAGCGCGCAATAGAGCAGGCCCACAAAGCCCGGCTGCGCCACACCGCATGCCCAGAACACCACCGTGGCGAGCGTCAGTGCCAGACAGGTCTGACCGCCGACCGTGAGCTCGACCGTCGAGCTCAGCTCCGCCAAAGGAAGAAACTTCACCAGCAAAAAGACAACGATACCCAGCACAAAGCCAATTTCGCGCTTGGTGATCTTAAACGCCTTCTTTTCCGCTTCCATCTCCCCACCTTTCTTGTTGGGGGCGCTCCGGATTCGCGGCCACGTTGCCACTTAAAAAGGGGCGCCCGTTATCGGACACCCCTTACGTTGCGCTGTGTTGCGGCAATACAGTCAAGCGGGATTTTTGGATGAGAAGCGATCCCCTGGACAAAAACCGTCACAACATTCGACGCTTTTCCTCGATTTCGAGATTTTCATCGAATGCTGTGACGGTTTGGATATGGCAAAGGAACTGTCTTTTTTCACATAGCGAGGGCTGCGCGGATGGAGGGGACCTCCAGAGCCTCGCGGAGCCAGGGGGCCAGCTGCTCAGGGTGACCCTGCAGGTAGCCTTTGAGCTCGGACGGGGCCACGCGGCGCACTTCCGAGATCTCCTCTTGGTTGATATGCAGCTCGCCCGGCTCAACATGGACAAGGTAGACCTCGCACCATTCGCACTCGCAGCGACCGTCGCCGTGGTCCTCGCGGTAGGTCACGTGACCGAGGTGCTTGAGCTGGTCGGATGCGCGCGTGATGCCGAGCTCTTCGTTGATGCGACGCGCCGTCGCGGCGGCAACGTCCTCCCCAGGGAGCGGATGCCCGGCGCAGCCGTCGGCCAGCACGCCGCCCCACAGGCGCTTGAGCGGGCTGCGGCGGCAGAGCAGCAGGCGCGCGTCTTCGCCCTGTCCCTCGACCAGAAGCGTCAGAAATGCCTGATGCAGGATGCCCTCACCGGCATGGGCCTCGATGCGATCGACGGGGCCGAGCGCCTCGCCGGTCGCGGCATCGACCGCCACGACCTCGGCACCAGCGCCGCCCTCATCCCAGCCGGCGCGCAGAATGCGGGCGGCAGCTTCCTCGAGCGCGGCGATGAGCTCCTTGGTGGTATCGAGCACGCGCTGCAGGTCATCCGTGCTCGCCTGCTCGACATGAAAACCTGTGCTTGCAACTACCGGCACACTAAAGCGCGTGGCCAGCGCCGCCGCGATATCGTGCGCCGGGATCTCGTCTCGATGGCACGGAACGGCCAGGATGCTCACCGTCGCCGTACGGCCGGGCTCGGGACGCGGAATGGCCTGTGCCGTGGCGCCCAGGTGCGCAAATTCCGGCGAGCAGGCGTAGACCGCCATGCCTCGCGGTGTCACCGTCAGCTGGGCCTCGAGCGCAAACTTGCCCTCGCCCACTGCAACCTTTGTCGTGTGCATACCCATGGGATCTCCTGTCGCCCGCGATGTACCTGAGACCATCTTCGCCTGTATTGCGACTATACAGGCAAGCGCAGCCTGCGACAAAGGGGGCAGGCACCTGACACATTCTGTTAGAGTTGCAGGGATTGAATCCCGCTTATTCATGCGACATTGGAG
>CAUFXK010000098.1 GCA_959596495.1 uncultured Collinsella sp.
CTAGAAGATTCGGCGCAGGTCTCCGCGGTTGAGGGCTTCGTCGAGGAGGTGCTTGAACACCACGCTGCCGTGCAGGCCGTCGTGCTCGAACTCGTTGGTCACCCAGGCGTGCGAGTTGTCCACGTGGCTGAGCGTGTCGAGCTGCATGCCCGAGTCCACGTACATGTCGTCGAAATACACGGCGGCCTGGAGTGGCACTTCGTTGCAGGCCAGGCGCTGCGGGTCGTAGATCTTGTCCCAGCTGGTGTCCTCCATCAGCAGGTCCATCGCCGGCTTGAAGGGCTTAAGTTCGGGCATCTGCTCAAACATCCACGGGAACATGGCCTCGCCGGTAAACATGAGCGGGCGCGCGAGGGTGTCGAACTCGGCACGATGAGCTTTCTCTTCTGCCGCGGCCCAGCGAATGGGCATGGTGTCGCCGTCTGCGTAAATGAACTCCTGAAGCGTCCAGTACAGCGGATTCGTGCGCGTGTTGGTGCGCTCGAAGGCGCGCATCATAAAGCTATCGGATACTGAGGCACCGCAGCTCAGCGTGCCGTCGCCGTCAACAAAAGCGTGATCGATAATCCAATGCATGCGCTCAAAGCTCGGCTTCATGCCAAAGTCGCTGCCCATAAGCTGCAGGCGCTCGGCTGTCATCGGCGAGCCGTCGGGTAGCGCGGGCTTCTGCTCCTCAAGCTCATCGGCAAGAGTCGCCACGCGCTCGACGTCGGCGGGGTAGCGGTCGTAATACTGCTGCGTCTTGGCGGCCATGCGCGGGAAGGTGTGTGCGTAGACCTCGCTGGCGCTCGCCGGGACATGGGGAATGCCACCGCAGGTAAAGCTCGCCGCCACGCCTTCGGGGAAGAGCGACAGATAGCTCAGCGTCAAAAAGCCGCCGTAGCTTTGGCCGAGCGTGACCCACGGCTTGCCGCCAAAGCCCACCAGACGCAGGTACTCAAAATCGCGCACGATGGAGCTGGCGAGGTGACGCTTGAGGAAGTCCGCCTGCGAGCGGGCCGCATTGGCGCCTGCTGCCTCGGCGCGCTCGCCCAAGGCCGCGATTGTATGCCCGTCTACACAGCTGCTGCGTCCCGTGCCGCGCTGGTCGGGAAGGACCACGCGGAAGTGCTTGACGGCCTCCTCGATCCAACCGTCGCTCGTGGGTGACAGCGGACGCGGGCTCTCGCCACCGGGGCCGCCCTGCAAAAAGAGGAGCAGCGGCAGATCGTCGTTGATACGGTCGGGTGCGCAAACCACGCGGTAGAAAAGCTTGATGCTCTCGGGCGCGCCGGCGATGGGCGCCGGCATGGCGCCGCGGCGCATGGTGCTGCCGACGGCCAAAAGCATGGGCTCCAGGCCGCGCCAGTCGAGGGGGACATCGATGCTGTGGTCCTCGACATAGAGGCCGGGGACGTGGTACGAAGTGATGAGGGCCATGCGGTACTTCCGTTCGTTGCGGTGTTTCGGGTTGACCAATTCTACCGCCGCGCGCGAGGGCATGCACAAATCGGCTACCATGGTGGGCAAACTACTAAGAGAAAGGGCCGCCCATGTCGGTCGATATAGCCACGTATGTCCACGATCTTGCTGTTGCCGCCAAGGCAGCGTCGGCCTCGCTTGCCACGGCGAGCGACGAGCAGCGCCAGGAGGCCGTGCGCGCCATGGCCGCGGCGCTGCGCGATGGTGCCGACTCCATCGTCGCCGCCAACGAGCTCGATATGTCCGCCGCGCGCGATGCGGGGACCTCGGCGGGGCTCCTCGATCGCCTGTTGCTGACGCCCGAGCGCGTTGAGGGCATGGCCGCCGGCCTGGAGAAGCTTGCCGAGCTGCCCGATCCCGTCGGCCGCGTGCTCGACCATCGCGTGCTTGCAAGCGGCGTGGACCTCACCCGCGTGAGCGTGCCGCTGGGCCTGGTCGCCATGGTCTATGAGGCGCGCCCCAACGTGACGGCCGATGCTGCGGGCATCTGCATCCGCACCGGCAACGCCTGCATCCTGCGCGGCGGTTCGTTGGCCTATCACTCGTGCGCCATGATTGCCGAACTGCTAGCCGATGCGCTCGAGGCCCAGGGTTTCCCGCGCGAAACTATCTCGATGATCGAGTCCACCGACCGCGAGGCCACCGGCGAGCTCATGAAGCTCCGCGGCATCGTCGACGTGCTCATTCCGCGTGGAGGTGCGGGCCTGATCCAGCGCTGCGTTCGTGAGTCGCTCGTGCCGGTGATTGAGACGGGCACGGGCAACTGCCATATCTACGTGCATGAATCCGCTGACTTTGACAAGGCACTCAACATTATCGTCAATGCCAAGACCCAGCGCGTGGGCGTGTGCAATGCCGCCGAGTCGCTGCTGGTCGATCGTGCCGTTGCTGATCGCTTCCTGCCTGCGGTCGTTGCCGTGCTGCACGACCACGGCGTGCTGATTCACGGCGACGAGGCCACGTGCGCCGCATGCGCCGACGCCGGTCTTTCCGAGGGCGATGAGTACGTTGCCGCGACCGAGGAGGACTGGGGCCGCGAGTATCTGGCGCTCGAGATGAGCGTGAAGGTCGTTGCGAACGAGGACGAGGCCATCGCGCACATCAACCGCTATGGCACCATGCATTCCGAGGCCATCATCGCCGAGGATGCGGACGCCTGCGAGCGCTTCCTGGACCAGGTTGACGCCTCGGCCGTGTACGCCAACGCCAGCACGCGCTTCACCGACGGCGGCGAGTTTGGACTGGGCGCCGAGATCGGCATCTCGACCCAAAAGCTCCACGCCCGCGGCCCCTTTGCCGCCGAGGCCCTCACCACCTACAAATACAAGCTCCGCGGCACCGGCCAGGTCCGCCCCTAAACCCCTCGTAAACGAAAACCACCACAAAGGTGCCTGTGAACTGCCTCCCATTTCTTGGACATCGGGAAATGGGAGGTTTTCCATGAGTATAGACCTCAGGTCGAAGCACGACCTGGAGTCCAGGAGGCGGGCCGTCGAGCTCTTCGACGCCGGCGTCGGCTGCAAGCCGGCGGCCGAGGCCCTGTCCGTCCCCCGCGAGACCGTGAGAGAATGGCAGTGGGTATACCGGGCGTTCGGAAGCGAGGCGCTGCTGTCCATGGGCGGGAAACAATCCAGGTACACATTCGAGCAGAGGGTCGCCGCGGCGTCGGCCGTGGTCGACGGCGGGATGGCGAAGACCGACGCCATGGCCGAGTTCGGGATCAGGTCGAAGTCCCCGCTGGAGCGCTGGTGCAGGCTCTACCGCGAGGGCGGCGCCGAGGCGCTGCGGCCCGGCCCGAAGGGCAGGCCGAGGGGGTCGAGGTCGAAACCCCGGGCCCGCACCCGCGAGCAGGAGCTCGAGGAGCGCTGCCGCAGGCTCGAGGCCGAGGTCGCCTACCTAAAAAAATTGCGCGCCCTGGTCGAGCGGGACGGGCTCTGACCAGGGCGGCGGCCGAGGCGGTGAGGGTGCTGAGGGCGGAGGGGCACTCCCTGCGCCACCTGCTGGAGTGCTCGGGGCTCAGGAGGTCGACCTACTACTACGCGCTGGCGCACCCGCGGAGGCCGACCAGGCCCGAGCTGCGCGACGCCGCGGCCGAGATATTCTCGCGCACCGCCAACGGCTGCGGGCACCGGCAGATAGCCATGTGCCTGCGCGCCGAGCTGGGCGCGGTCGTGGCCGACAAGACCGTGCTCAAGATGATGCGCGAGATGGGCATCCGGTGCGGGATACGCCGCCGGGGCTCCCGCCGCCGGTACAGCTCCTACAGGGGGCTCGTGGGGAGCACGTTCGAGAACGTCATCGCGAGGGACTTCGGCGCCGACGGGCCGTGGCAGAAGCTCGGCACCGACGTCACCGAGTTCAAGGTCGCCGGCGCCAAGGCCTACTGGGCCCCGGTGCTCGACTTCTGCACGAAGGAGATCGTGGCGAGCGACATATCGACCTCGCCGGACCTCGCCCAGCAGCACAGGATGCTCGACCGGCTCCTCGAGGCCCTGCCAGACGGGGCGGCGCCGACCATGCACTCGGACATGGGCTGGCAGTACCAGCACGAGTCCTACGCCTCCAGGCTGGAGGGGGCGGGCATCACCCAGAGCATGTCGCGCAAGGGGAACTGCATCGACAACGCCGCCACCGAGCAGCTCTTCGGCCACGTGAAGGACGAGTTCTACCGCGGCAGGGAGTGGGGCAGCTTCGGGGACTTCAAGCGCGACCTGGAGGAGTACATAGCCCATTGGAACACGCGGCGCAGGCAGGTAAGATTGAAGGGCCTGACGCCGGAGGAGTTCCGGAACCGGGCCCTTGCGGCGTAGTCGCTATTTATTCAGTCCAAGTTTCGGGGCGCAGTTCACCTGTCCCCTTCGTGGTGGTTTTAGGTGGCGTGGGCGGTTAGGCCTGGAAGGTATCGCGGTCGGGGGCGAAGGACTGCATGGCCGCGATGGTGCGGTCAAAGAGCTCGGGGAGCTCCCAGCCCAACATCTCGGCGCCCTGCGAAATCACGTCGCGCGAGCAGCCGGCGGCAAAGCGCTTGTCCTTGAACTTCTTCTTGAGCGACTTGGTCGTAAAGTCCATAACGCTCTTGCTCGGGCGCATGATGACTGCAGCGCCGATCAGGCCGGTGAGCTCATCGCAGGCAAACAGGATCTTTTCCATCTGCAGCTCGGGCTTGGGCAGCGAGGTGTTGAAGTCGGACGTGTGCGTCTGGATGGCGCGAATGAGCTCTGGAGACGCACCTTCGCCCTTAAGAATCTCGGCAGCATAGATGGTGTGGTTCATGGGGTCGTCCTCATGCTCCTCCCAATCCAGGTCGTGCAGCAGACCGACGATGCCCCAAAACTCCTCGTTCTCGGGGTCGAACTCGCGCGCAAAGTAGCGCATAGTGCCCTCGACCGTCTCGCCATGGGTGATATGGAACGGGTCCTTGTTGTGCTCGTTGAGCAGTTCGAACGCGCGGTCGCGGGTGATTCCGGCGGTAAGCGGCTCTGCCATAGGAGACTCCTTGTGCTCGTGGGTATCGATAAGAATGAATACTACTAGAACAAGAAAACCACCACAAAGGTGCCTGTCCCCTTTGTGGTGGTTTTGGCGCGGTTGGGTTAGTTGAGGGCGGCTTGGGCTAGGCGGGCTTCGGCGGCCTCCTCGGTGACGCCCAAGGCCACGGCGAACTCCTCGATGGAGCGGCGCTTGGCTTCCTTGAGTACGCGCATGTAGTAGGAGCTGGGCTTTTTATCAGCTTCCTCGGCCTGGCGAATGCGGTACATCATGGTCTTTGCCACGCGGACCGTCTCGGGCGCGCCCAGCTTGAGCTGCTGCTTAAAGTGCGTCTCCTCAAGCGAGCTGTTGCGCTCGGTAAAGGTGTCGCACTCCAGCTCGTCATAGTGGCTCAGCAGGTGCTCGGCATCTTGCTGCGAGATGGCGGCGTGCAAACGGTCGGCCTGCGCCACGGGGTACATGAGGATCGTCTGCGCATGTCCCTGCTTGGTCTCGAGCAGCAGCATGGGCTGCGGTGTGTCGTCCCTAAAACCGACGACGGTGCAGACTCCCTGGCCCGGATGAATGACGTGTTGACCGATTGAGAACATGCTACCTCCAACTTATACGAATTTACGTATGTCTAGAATAACACGCTGACGTGCGCAAACCCTTACTTTATGCAGGAAAAGCACACAACTCTGATAGGTAAGAGTATTCGATAACAGACGCAGCTCATTCACACCTTTATGCATTTTCAACGCCTGCATAATCTGCAGGCAGACTGGCATCTTTGAGTGACTCCATACAAGCTGTAGTCATTTTTGTGCATATGCAATATCTATTAGCTTTACCCTGCGACAGTGCCCGTCGCTTGTGATAGAGTGCTACAAACTCTGGCTTTTGCCCTACGAGTGACCAAGAGCTCGGGGGCTTTAACACAAGGAGGATCTATGCCCGAGAAGATTGAAGAGCTGGTACGCGCTGCGCTTGCTGCGGCCCAGGAGGCCGGCGACCTTTCCGCATTTGAACTTGACGATTGCGCTATCGAGCGACCGGCTGACACTTCTCATGGCGAGTGGACCTCTACCATGGCCCTGAAGTCCGCCAAGCTGGCCCACTGCGCCCCGCGCAAGATCGCCGAGGCC
>CAUFXK010000099.1 GCA_959596495.1 uncultured Collinsella sp.
CAGACCGTTCGGTCGCCTGTCCGCACACGCGGGTATACTCAAAACGATACTTATCCTATGCAATACGATGCGGGTTCGACCTGCATGATCCGAAGGGGGCAGTGATGGAGAGGATACTCGGCGTTAATCTCTCTGGCTGGTTTATTCCCGAGCCTTGGGTGACCCCGTCGCTGTACGCGGCGACCGGTGCATCCAACGCGGCCGAGCTACAGGAGGCCATGGGTACCGCCGCCTATAACGAGCGCATGCGCCGCCATTACGAGACGTTTGTGAGCGAGGACGATTTTCGCCGCATGGCGCAGATCGGTCTCAATGCCGTGCGTCTGCCGGTGCCCTGGTATGCCTTTGGCTCACAGGAGTCCGATGCGTCCTACATCTCGGTTGTCGACTACATTGACCGTGCGATTGAGTGGGCTGCCAAGTACGATATCCGCGTGCTGCTCGATCTGGCAACTGTGCCCGGTGGCCAGGGCGATTCCAACGATTCGCCCACCACGCCGGAGGCTGTTGCCGAGTGGCATTCGTCCACCAACGGCCGTCATGTCGCACTCGACGTGCTCGAGCGCTTGGCCGATCGCTATGGCGAGGCCGAGAGCCTGCTGGGCATTGAGCTGCTGGACACGCCGCAGATGAGCGTTCGCAAGAGCCTCTTCACCATGACGGATGGCATTCCCGCTCACTACCTGCGCAATTTCTATCGCGATGCCTACGAGCTCGTCCGTTCGTATATGCCCGAGGATAAGATCGTCGTCTTCTCGTCGTCGGGGCATCCCAGCGAGTGGAAGCATTTTATGCGCGGCGCCAAGTACAAGAACGTCTACATGGACCTTCACCTGTACCATTACCGCGACGAGTATGCGCTCGACATCACGAGCCCCCGCGGGCTGACGACGGCGATTTCGCGTAACAAGCGCGAGCTTAAAGAGGCGATTTCGACTGGGTTCCCCGTGCTGGTGGGCGAATGGTCGGGCGCGGCGATCTTTGCTAACTCGTCGGTTACGCCCGAGGGCCGCAATGCCTACGAGCGCGTGTTTATCGCCAACCAGCTGGCTTCGTTTGCGCCGGCTGCCGGTTGGTTCTTCCAAACGTGGAAGACCGAGAAGCGCATTGCAGCATGGGACGCCCGCGCGGCGCTCGGTACGCTCGAGCGCGGCATGATTGAATAGGTTGATATGACGCAAAACAGCGCCCATACGGGCAAACTCTATGTGGTCGGCACGCCCATCGGCAACCTAGGCGACCTGTCCCCGCGCGTTGGCGAAGCTTTTGCCGCCGCCGATGCCATTTGCTGCGAAGACACGCGTGTGACGTCAAAGCTGCTGATGCACCTGGGTATTTCCAAGCCGCTTGTCCGTTGCGACGAGAATGTGATCGCTAGCCGCGCTGCCGGCCTGGTCGACCGTCTGCTGGCGGGGGAGACCCTCGCCTTTGCCTCGGACGCCGGCATGCCGAGCGTGTCCGATCCCGGCCAGGCGCTGGTCGAGGCGGCGCGTGAGGCCGATGTGCCTGTCGAAGTTATTCCCGGACCCTCTGCTTGCGTCACGGCGCTCGTTTCGTCCGGCATTCCCTGCGAGCATTTTTTCTTCGAGGGCTTTTTGGGCCGAAAGCACGGCGACCGTGTGCGCCGTTTGCAGCGCCTTGCCGTGGTGCCCGGCGCGCTCATCTTCTACGAGTCTCCACATCGCATCGTGGCGACGCTCGAGGCCGTGGCAGAGGTCTTTCCCCAGCGTGAGGTCGCCGTCTGCCGCGAACTCACCAAGCTGCACGAGGAGGTCTTGCGCGGGCCCGCCGCCCAGCTCGCCGAAGAGCTGCGTGCTCGCGGCGAGGTAAAGGGCGAGATTGCGCTGGTCATCGCGCCGCCGAGCGAGGACGAGGATGTCGGCATCGTGCCGGTTGGCGCCGCGGCAGCGGATCCCGATGAGGCCCTGCGCGAGGATATCCGCGCCGCACTCGAGGAGGGGGAGCCCGCCTCTGCGGTGGCCAAGCGCCTGTCTCAGAAGTATTCGCGCCGCAAGCGCGATGTCTATGCCATGGTGCTCGATATGCAATAGATGGAGGATATCCAGCCCTTGCGCTAGAATCATCCTCTGTATGCAACGTTTTTCTGGAGGACAAACCCCATGGATCAAAGCAAGCCTTCGTTCTTTATCACGACGCCCATCTACTACGTCAACGCCGATCCGCACCTGGGCACGGCTTATTCCACCATCATCGCCGACGTTCAGGCTCGCTATCGCCGCTCCGCCGGCTATAACGTCAAGTTCCTGACCGGCATGGACGAGCACGGCGAGAAGGTCGCCGAGGCCGCAGCCAAGCATGGTATGACGCCGCAGGAGTGGACCGACAGCCAGGCCCCGCACTTCAAGGAGCTTTGGAGCAAGCTCGAGATTTCCAACGACGACTTCATCCGCACCACCGAGCCGCGCCAGCATCATGCCGTGCAGTACCTGTGGGAGCGCATGAAGGAGTCCGGTTACCTGTATAAGGGCAGCTACGACGGCTGGTATTGCGTGCCTGACGAGACCTACTTCACCGATACGCAGGTCCAGAAGGGCGACGAGGAGTACGGCAGCGTCGGCCAGCACCTGTGCCCCGACTGCCACCGTCCGCTTGAGCGCGTGCAGGAGGAGTCCTACTTCTTTAAGCTTTCCGCCTTCCAGGACAAGCTGCTCAAGCTCTATGACGAGCATCCTGACTTTGTCGAGCCTGCGTTCCGCATGAACGAGGTGCGCAGCTTTGTCGAGGGCGGCCTTAACGACCTTTCCGTGAGCCGCACGAGCTTTGACTGGGGCATTCAGGTCCCGTTTGACGAGGGCCACGTGACCTACGTGTGGTTCGATGCGCTGCTCAACTATATGACGGCCGTCGGCTACGGTGTCGATACCGACGAGGCGCGTGCCGAGCTGGCCTATCGCTGGCCCGCGCAGTTCCACATCGTGGGTAAGGACATCATCCGCTTCCACTGCGTCATTTGGCCCGCCATGCTCATGGCCATCGGCGAGGCCCTGCCCGAGCACGTTTTTGCCCACGGCTTCCTGACCGTGCGCAATGCCGAGACCGGCAAGGCCGAGAAGATGTCCAAGAGCCGCGGCAACGCTATCGCTCCGAAGGACGTTATCGACATGCTGGGCGTCGAGGGCTATCGCTACTACTTTATGACCGACGTCGTCCCCGGCACCGACGGCGCCATCAGCTTCGATCGCATGGAGCAGGTCTACAACGCCGACCTGGCCAACAGCTGGGGCAACCTCATCTCGCGTTCGCTCAACATGAGCGGCAAGTACTTTGACGGCTGCGCGCCCGCCAAGCCCGCATCGTTCGATGCGTTCGACAACCCGCTGGCAAAGATCGCCGACGGCCTGGTCGAGCGCTACATGGCCAAGATGGACGTGCTCGATTACGGCGGAGCCAAGGACGAGGTTATGGAGCTCATCCACGCCGCCAACCACTACATCGAGGACTCCGAGCCTTGGGCGCTTGCCAAGGATGAGGCTAAGGCTGACGAGCTGGCATTTGTGATCTACAACCTGCTCGAGGCCATCCGCATTGCCGCTCACCTGCTGATGCCGCTCATGCCTCAGACCTCTGCCGAAGCCCTGCGCCGCCTGTCCTGCGAGGACGAGGCCGCGAGCGACGACCTCAAGGGCATTTGCGCTTGGGGCCTGCTTGCCGGTGGTCAGCCCGTCGAGAAGGGTGAGCCGCTGTTCCCGCGTCTGGGCTAAGACGCCGCGCGCCATATCGGCAATTTGCTGTTTAGATGTAAGGGCATGGCCGCAACGGTCCATGCCCTTTTGTTTCAAGACGCCGCCATCATGCTAAGGAGGCAACTATGACAACTTCGCCTTTGGCAAACCCCACGGCAACAAGGGAGCTGCTGGAGGAGTTTGGCCTTGCGACCAAGCATCGCCTGGGCCAGAACTTCCTGATCGACAACCATGTAATTGAGCGCATTTGCGAGCTTTCCGAGCTCACGGGCGATGAGCGCGTGCTCGAGGTTGGCCCGGGCGTTGGTACGCTCACGCTCGCGCTGCTGCAGGAGGCGGCGTGCGTCACGTCGATCGAGGCCGATCCCGAACTCGAACCGGTGCTCGATGCCCATGCCGCCGACTATGCCAACTTCCGCTTTATCATGGGCGACGCGCTCAAGGTGACGACGGGGCAGATTGAGCAGGCTGCAGGCGGTGAGCCGACGGTATTTGTCGCGAACCTGCCCTATAACGTGGCGGCGACGATCATCCTGCAGTTCTTCCAGACGATGCCCGCGCTCAAGCGTGCCGTGGTCATGGTTCAAAAGGAGGTTGCCGATCGCATTGCCGCGGTGCCGGGTAACAAGACCTATGGCGGCTACACGGCAAAGCTCGGCCTGTATGCGCAGGTTACGGGTCGCTTTGAGGTGCCGCCACGTTGCTTTATGCCGGCACCGCACGTGGACTCGGCCGTCGTGCGTA
Source organism: uncultured Collinsella sp. (assembly GCA_959596495.1). Lineage (GTDB taxonomy): Bacteria > Actinomycetota > Coriobacteriia > Coriobacteriales > Coriobacteriaceae > Collinsella. Next base: position 4,449 of record CAUFXK010000099.1, read on the forward strand.
TCGACCGTGTTGACGGCGTGGCGCCCGAAGGACTCGATCGCGAGTTTGTGGCCCGCGTGATTGATGCTGCATTTGCTCAGCGCCGCAAGACCATCCGCAATTCCATGAGCGCCAACGGCTTTGCCAAGGACGTGCTCGACGCCGCCTTTGAGGCTTGCGGTATCGCACCCACCACGCGCGCAGAAACGCTTGATGTTGCCGACTTTATCCGCCTGGCTCAGGAGCTCATCCATGATGCCTAATGCCGAACGCGTGACGTTTACCAAGAAAAAGAAGACGGTTGCTTGTCCCGTGCCCTTGGCACCGCTTGCTGACACGCATGCGCATCTGCTTTCGTTTTGGGGGAAAGAAGTGCCCGAGACGCTCGTGCGCGCCAAAGCCGCGGGCGTCGACCTGTTGGTGACGATGCTCGACCCCATCGCCGACAAGCGCAGCGTGACGGACTATAGCGACTGGCTCGTGCGCGAAATTCTGCCGATGCGGGATATTCCGCAGATCAAGTATCTCGCTGGCGTTCACCCCTATGGCGCGCCGGATTATACCGATGACATTCACGCGCAGGTTGTTGCTGCGCTCGATGACCCTTTGTGCGCCGGTATCGGCGAGATCGGTCTGGACTACCACATGGATTACGACGACGACATCGCGCCGGCGCCCCACAGTGTGCAGATTGATTGCATGGCGCGTCAGCTCGAAGTTGCCGTGCGCCGCAATGTGCCGGTGGAGCTGCACCTGCGGCACGAGGACTCGGATGGGGAGCGCACCTCGCATATGGATGCGTACAACGTGCTGCGCGAGGTGGGTGTGCCTCAGGCCGGTTGCGTGCTGCACTGCTTTGGCGAGGACCGCGCCACGATGGAGCGCTTTGTGGAACTGGGCTGCTATATCGCCTATGGTGGTGCGGCCACCTTTAAGCGCAACGACGACGTGCGCGAGGCATTTGCGGCGACCCCGCTCGACCGCATTTTGTTCGAGACGGATTGCCCGTATATGGCGCCGGAGCCCATTCGCGGTCTTGAATGCGAGCCAGCAATGATCTCCATTACGGCAAACGCGCTGGTTAACGACCGTGTCGATCGCACTGGTGAGGACGCCGAAACAATCGCGCATGCCGCTTGGGAAAATGCCTGCAAACTTTTTCAAAAATAGTTCTTGCGTTCGCGGTGGCGCTCCGTTATTCTAATTCCTGCACGCGGGCGTGGCGGAATTGGCAGACGCGTACGGTTCAGGTCCGTATGGGGGCAACCCCATGAAGGTTCAAGTCCTTTCGCCCGCACCATGGATTGAAAGAGCTCCCAGCAATGGGAGCTTTTTTGTTATGGGCCCGTCGCAGGGACTTGAACCTGTGAAGGAGCGAGCGTAAAGAAAACGCGGAGCGTTTTTAGCGAGCTGGCGAGGACGCCGGCAGGCGGCCGATGCCGGTGCGGATCCGCGAAGCGGATACGCGGACGTCCTTTCGCCCGCACCAT
>CAUFXK010000100.1 GCA_959596495.1 uncultured Collinsella sp.
GATAAGTATCGTTTTGAGTATACCCGCGTGTGCGGACAGGCGACCGAACGGTCTGTAAAGTGACGCGAAAGTGGGAGGAATGTCTGGGGCGGGCGGGCTCGGAATGGTGCGACGAGGTGTGTACGCGCGCCGGAGGCAGGCACCGGAAAGTGTGTCCCGTTCTATCGCTCAATAATGGGGCGCATTTTCCGCAGAACCCTGCATAAAAGAAAAGGACCCCTTTGCAGAGGTCCTAGTCAATTCAAGGTGGCGGGGAAGGGAATCGCGCCCGCGCTCCGCGCGTGCGGACCGCTGCGGCGCTTCGCGCCTTGCGAGCTGCGCTGGCAAACGCTACCGCGTTTCCTCAGCTCCGCGCCCTCACGGGGTTCGATTCCGTGCGGGGCCCACATAAAAGAAAAGGACCCCTTTGCAGAGGTCCTAGTCAATTCAAGGTGGCGGGGAAGGGAATCGAACCCCTGACACGAGGATTTTCAGTCCTCTGCTCTACCAACTGAGCTACCCAGCCATTTGAGGTGTGCCTCGTTTCAAGGCTTGATTAGTATAACCAAGGACGCGTTCCGGTCAACCGAGAATTTTAAAAAAGTTTTTAAGCACAGCCTCGGTTCTATAAATCGGCACGTCAGAGACATCAGCCGGCAGCAAGAAGTTTTTCGCTCAGAGCCGCACGGGCAAACTCACTTGGCGTCATCCCCTCGGCAGCCGCCCGTCGACGAATGGCCTCCTTCATTCCCAGAGGAATCTTGACCGACAACGTTGCCGTCCCCTCACCTGAGAGCGGGGGCCGTCCATGCACGATCCCACCAACGGTATGTTCGCCATCCGGAAACTCTCCGCGCTCGTACGACTCGCACCACGCGTCAATCATTTCATCCGTTACAACCTGACCATTAGCGGCCGTATACGTCTTGCCCATCATCGACCCCTTTGCCGAGCCTGTTCAATCTCCTGCCAAAATTTCTTCTGGACTGGAGACAAGGCATGAATGATAAGCCACCCACGGAGAAGCTCGACCGCGACAAGCTCCACGCTTCGTCCGTCTGGGAGCCATCCAATCGCAAGCCATCTCGGCGGCTCGTCCTTCGACTCGCGACGAATGCACTCAGTAACCGCAAGCCAAGCGCTAAGCACCTGCTGTTCTGTCAGGTGCTTTTTAGCGTTGGGATGGATCTCAACATCCATGCATCTTCTCCTCCATCTTACCCAATTTCGTATGACGAAAGTCCGCTGTCGCCAATTCTTAAGCCGGCACGCGTTGGAGAGCAGGGGTCGAAACAATGATTGAAGGACGCTCTAGTACGGCCCAGGCGCCGGGGCAGGAGCACATACGCCAGGGACGTACGTTTTCGTAGCATACGAGGACATAGCCACGTGCATCGATAAAGGCGATGTCGATGGGATAGGCCATAAAACACGTGTGAACCGAAGAGCAGCGTGGAAACGCCATGACGAGCGGCAGGCCGTTGGCGGCAACCGGACGCCGTCCCAGCATGCCGCGCAGGCGCACGACAAACGACTCCGCCACCGCAAACTCGGCCGGCGTCCAACCCAGCCTATTGAGTGCCCGCGCGTAGGCGATGTAGGACGAGACCGCGGTCACATGACCACCCCCGGGCGCCATGGATCGACCGTCACCGCGCGCTCGTGCGACAACGTTGTCGGCGCCCCCAGCGGAACGCCAGCGATGCTGAGAGAAGTCGGCCACGGCTCATAGTGCATGGTGCAGGTGTAGGTCCTAAACGTACCGGATAGGGAGAGCAGGCCACCATCCGATGCCTCCGCGCCTTGCTCGCTCGACACTTCGATCTGCAAGTCATAGCCTTCCATGGCATTCAGAATTTGAGTCTGGACCGTCGCCGAGGCATCGACAGAGCTTTCGTCGCCCTCCCCCTCCGACGCCACGGCGTGCGCCAACACGATGTCGGGCACCACGCGGTCGAAGCGCGCGACAGCGCTGGCATAGATCATGACGTTGTACACGATGAGTGCCAGCACCAGCAAAACGGGCGTAACCACTGCCATCTCCACCGTCGCTTGGGCGCGCTCCTCGCGCAGACGCATGCGGATACTCATTACGACCCACCGCCCAGAGCGCCAACCAGCGTGGCGACATCGACGGTGAGCGGGATGGAGCCGCCGCCGGGCAGAGGAATCTCCGCAAGCGTGAACGTCGTGCCGCTGATGGTGCGTTCGACTTGATATTCCAACGCCTCGCAAAGCGCCTTGGGATCGGTCACGCCCAACGGAATACTTCGCAGCTTGTCTTGCGCTTGAGAGAGACCGGCAATGTCAGACCCCGGACTCTTAATGACGTTGGCGGAATCGGTCAGCACCGGCTTTCGCAGGCGCAAGTCGCACGGCTCCAACCCCAGCGCCGCCACGGACGCCGAAACGGTATCGCCGAGCCACGATGCGATGGAGCCCAACGCGCCGCTGCCCCCTCCTAGGCCTTTAATCATCTCGTCCATAAGTTCGTCGGCCGAACCTTGGATGTCTCCGTATCCCACAAGCAGCCGTCCCCAAACATCCATGACGCCATCGAGTACGCCGGCAACGCCACCCGAGCGTTCCTTCAATGTCGAGAAAAATCGCGAAAGCACATTGTTTTGCGCCGTCGCCTCATCGGGCGCCAGCACCGCGGCAGAGATGGCACCGCGATCGCCAAGCCTAACTGCCGTGTTAAACGAAGAGTTGAGCTCATCGGGGCTCGAGATGGCACCCGAAACCGCAAAGGCAACCACGCCGTTGCGACCGGACGGAGCGATACGTGGACGCTCGCCCGAAAGCGCTTTGATGGCCTGGTCAAACGCATTGCTCGCACGGTCGGTCTCGTCTTCGGTCTGACGTTCGAGCTCGAGCTCTTTGTTGCGGCATTCGACGTAGCCTTCCAGGGCGTCTTTAAACTTGTCAAAGTGATACTCGAAGCCGTTTTCGATAGAGGTTGAAGGCGCCGCAACAGCACCAAGCGACGAAACGCCAAAATGGCATTTGCTGCATTTATCCTGTCCATCGTAATCGGCAACCGAAGCAAATCCGCTCGGCGTCCCTTTCTTATAGTTAGGGCAGGTCGTCCCGTAATGCAGATACGCCTTGTCATCGTTCACGCTCGTCGGCCACACCGCATCGGTATAGAGCTCCGTCGCCCGAACCTCATCAGAGTTGCGCGGCAACAGTGGAATATAGGAGGAAACCCTGTCTCCGTTCTCGGTTATATATGCCCGATCGACCTCCGCACTCGCATAGGTATAAAACGCCTTACGCGCCGCAGACTCTGCCTTCATCTCGACACTCGAGCCGTGGGGCTTCTCATTTGTCAGACGCCAATGGTAGTAGTCCTTCGCGCGATCAAGGGCAACTTGGGGCTCCCACGTAACGCTCGATGAGTAATGCGGATTTTGAACACCGGAGAGATCCGTTAGGCTTTTCGCACGCTCCCACATGCAAGAACAGCTGCCGACCGAGCCCTTGTCAGACCCACCACAATCCGCCAGCCAAGCACGCTCTTTAGCCTTCGCCGTGTCCTCAGAAGCCTTCCGCAGCTCCTCGGCCGCACACTCTAAATCATCTGATGTGTCTTTAATGGCATCGGTCGAGATCTCGGACCCCTCGAGCGCAGCGAAGTCAGACTCGGATGTCCTGGGCACGGCAAGCGCCGTACCGGTATAGGTCACACTATCGGTATCCTGCGCCGACACCGCCTGCGTGGCACGCGCGGCGATCAGATACGGCAGAGCCGTCTCGATTTTCTGTAAGCCTTCCGATGCGCTTTTGGCAAACTTGTTGCGCGTTTTAATGATCTCAATCCCGGTGTCGACCATATTGCCGGCAACCGGCTCGGCACCCGGGATGAGGATGGCGACCAGGCCCGTCCCGATCGTGGCAAACCCCGCCAGCCCCAGACTCAAGATGCTCGCATCAACCACCGTGGCAGCCGTGTGATAGGACGACACTACGTTGGCACCCGCCAGCGCGCCACTATCAGCCGCCACCTGAGTATCCCCGGCACGCGACATGCTCCATATCGCCGCGGTCGACGAAAACAACAATGTGAGCACCACTAGGATGACCACGGCAGAAGAAAGCGTGGTATAGGCGCCGTCTTCGATAAACAGATCGACACCGGCTCGACCCATAAAGCCGCCTCGTTTGCGGAGAGCGCCTGGTCGACGGCGGGCCGCAAACCCTTGCGTCACCCGCAACAGGCAGCGCCTAATCCCATGCAGCAATCCACGAATCATAATCTCCCTCCAGCCATTCGGGACGCGATTGATACGAGACATCGACCTTGAGCTCAACGTAGCCGCCCTCGGCGGTACCACCCATAGCCTGCGCAAACGCACCGATCACAGGCAACGGCTTGACCTCGCCGGAAACGGACACGGACGAGACGCCACCCGCACCGGCCCGGCCAAGCTCGATATCCCACGACAACGGCCCGCCGGCATGAAAGATCGAAACGTTGGGCACTGCGGCAAGTCGGCGGCGGGTGAACTCCTTAAGATCGTCGTCCTCCGCCGTCGTCGTGGTCATGAGCCGCGCGGTCTCGGCGGCGGCAGACTCCATGACCGCGCGCGTATAGAGCAGGCACACCGGTTGCAGCGCGAGAAGGATGAGTGTCAGAAACGTCGGCAGCAAAAAAGCGGCCTCGACCGTAGACTGCGCCCGGTCCTCGCGCGCGGCATCAATACAACGCGATGTCCTTAGCGGCCGCAGCGGCGTCGATAACCGACGTCGAGGCAACGCCATGGGATGCCGCCCGCTCAACCAGCGCCGCCAAGCGCCCATCGGTGCCGGCACGCCAAAGTCCCGCGATCGCCAGCACGATCGATAACAGCGCCACCGTGACGATGGCGTATTCGACCGTCGCCTGGGCAGATTCCTCACGCAGGACATCATGCATTTCACGATCCCTCCTTTGAGTCCGTTGCCTGCGGGCTCAGGCGCACGGCGCGCAGACGACACGAAGCATCGCCAGCATCCGCGGCAATTGTCACCATATCGACCCAGCCGCGTCCGTCGCGCACGATGGCGCCCCACACGTTTCCCTTGATGTCGAGATAGCCGCTCAGAGCAAGTTGCGCCGTGGGTACCTCGCGATAGGCACGCAGCATATCCGCCGCCGCTTCGGTCATCGGTCGGTCCTCGGACCATGCAAGCCGGACCGCAATCGCGTTGCCCTCAGGCGAATCCGTCGCAGCGCCAGACCGCTTGTCGAGCGTCCGCAGAAAGGTTTGCGCCGTGACAGCGACATCCGAATCGTCCGCATCTCGCATCTCATCTTTTTGAGACGCCACCGCCGAATCTGAGCCCAAATCGGAGGCGGTCCCAGGACGCTGCTGCCGCGCGGCGTTAAGCCCCCAAAGCACCGCCGCTATCGCCACGGTCAGGCAAGCAAACACCAGCAGCACCCCGATGGGGCGCTCGCCCTCTACAGGCTGTTGATGCCCTCGCTGATAGCGTTCCATAGATCTTGGACCTTGCCCTTAAATGCGACGATGGCGATAATCGCGATCACCACGAGCACGCCGACCAAGATGGCATACTCGGTGGTACCCTGTGCACTCTCCTCCTGCAATAGTTCCTTGGCGCGCTGACGAACATGTGCCGCCCGGCAAAACGCCCAGCCCTGGACCTTGCCAGCAGCGTCAGTCATCGTGTTCATGTATTCCTCCCTACATCATCCCGCCTGCTCCCAGCAGCGGGCCCAATATGGACAGAAGCAACGCCGGCAAGATGAGCGTGCCGGTGGGAATCAGCAGCTTGAC
>CAUFXK010000101.1 GCA_959596495.1 uncultured Collinsella sp.
AATTTCGTGTATTTCAGATACACGCTTTTATACTATTTCGTGTATTTCAAGTACACGAAATGCGCGTGGAGCAACTCAAAGGCGGCGGCAGACGCATTGTCTGCCGCCGCCTTTTATACCGGATTTTATAGATATGTGGGGCGTTTACTCCATGCCCAGCAGCTCGCGCATCTGAGTTGCGTAGTTAGATGCCATGTTACCGTAGACAATCTGCACGCCGCCGTTGACATGCACGATGCCACGCGCTTCGAGCTTTTCGGTAAACTCGGCGTCGTCAACCACCTTGTCACAGTCATTGAGCTGGATGCGCAGACGGGTGAAGCAGGCCTCGACAGACTTAATGTTGTTGTCGCCGCCCACTGCCTCAACGATGGCGGGAATGAGGTCGCTGATCACAGTCTTGGGAGCCTTTGCGGCCTCATCGTCGGACTCTTCCTCGCGGCCGGGAGTCTTAAGGTCCTTCTTAAGAATAATGAACTTGAAGACGAAGTAGTACACCACGAAGTAGATGGGGCCGAGGAACAGGATAACCTGCCAGTTGGAGCCCTTGGCTGCACCCATAATGCCGTTAAAGATCAACGACAAGAGCGGGCCGCCGAAGGACGCGGAACCGGCCACGTTGAACTGCAGGATATAGGTCAGCGCATAAGCAAGACCAGCCATGAGAGCGTGGAACACGTAGAGGATGGGCGCGATAAACAGGAAGGAGTACTCGAGCGGCTCGGTAATGCCGGAGAGGATGCAAGGCACCACGATGGCAATCATGAGCGCTGCGGTCTTCTTCTTGTTCTTGGGAAGCGCCGTCTTGTAGAAGGCGAGTGCAGCGCCAGGCAGGCCGAACATGGCGAAGATAACCTTGCCGTTCATGACAAAACGGCTGACCTCGATGTTAAACGGCGTGCTGGGAGAGCCCAGGATCGCGTTGTAGATATTGATAGCGCCCTGAACAGTCTGGCCATCGATGGTCTCGACGCCACCGAGCGACGTGAAGAAGAACGGCAAATAGACAAAGTGATGCAGGCCAAAAGGCAGGAGCATGCGCTCGCCGGCGCCGTAGACAAATGCACCAAAGGCACCCGTAGTCTTGATGAACTCGGACAGCGCACCGAGAGCGTTCTGAATAAACGGGAAAACAAAGGACATGACCAATGCGAGGATGCTGCATGAGAGCAGCGTCACCGCCGGGATAAAGCGCGTACCGTTGAAGATGGAGAACACGGCAGGCAGCTCAATCTTGTAGTAACGGTTATGCAACCATGCAACGATTGCGCCTACCAGAAGACCACCGATAACGCCAGTGTCGAGCGTGGTGATACCGAGGATCGTGCTCTGGCCCGTCGTAAGATTCGCGGGATCGATAACGCCAGTCGCCGTAAGGAACGTGCCCATCACGGAGTTCATGCACATGTAGCCCAAAAAGCCACAAAGCGCCGCGGTAGCCTTCTCGGACTTGGCGAAGCCATAGGCGAGACAAATCGAGAAGATAACCGGGATGTTGTTCATAACGATGCCGGCAGCGGCCTTGAGAATCGAAAAGAAAATCGCAAAGCCCGGAGCAGCCAGCCAGGGAACAGCTGCCGTAAGGGTGGGGCTGGTAAAGGCATTGCCAAAACCCTGAAGAATGCCGGCGATTGGCAGAATCAGGACGGGCGTCATGAGGACTTTGCCCAGGCGCTGGAACTTTGCCAGCAGCTCGTCTTTGTTCATGGGATACCCCTCTTAAAGAAACGGGGCGCGCGGCTCTACAATCCACGCGCCCCATAACAGTTATCAAGCGCTATGGAACTAGTTACTTAAGCTCCGGCCAATAATCCTTGTTTGCCTCGATGAGCTTGTCGAGCACTTTGCGAGCCTTCTTTGCGTCACCGACCAGACGATTAAGCGTGAGTGCCTGCAGAGCCTTCTCGTAGGAACCCTCCATCCAAGCCTCAACAGTCAGGCGCTCATAGGCGTACTGGTTCTCCATAAGGCCGCGATAGAAGGTACCGATCTTGCCAACAGCATAGGGTTGCGGGCCATTGGCGCCCACGCTTGCCGCGACCTCGACCATGGCGTCATCGGGCATACCCTCGATAATGCCGTTGTTGGGCACGATGACAATGAAGGTCTTGTTGGTGTTGCGATAAATGGCCGAGGTGATTTCCACGATCATATCGCCATGAGCGTCGTTTTGCACAACCGAGGAGTTCTTTGCGGTGCCGACTTTGGCAACACGCTCGCACTCGGCGAACACGCGCTTCTCACGACCGTTGATAACCTCGTCGGAGCGAGTGTAGTCGGGGTCGAGGTGAGCGACCTTGTACTCGGGATACAGATAGTACTGCAGATAAGTGTTGGGCAGATAGTCGGGGAAGTCCTCGAGCATGTCCTTGACCATGGCGTAGGTGTCGAGCCAGGACTGGTCACGCTGCTCGGCATCGGCAGGAAGGAAGCCGTTCTTCTCCGTGTACTCCTTAATCTGCGGGACGAGGTCATGGCCCTCTTCATCGTAGATGTGCTTGAACCAACCGAAGTGATTGAGACCGAAGTACACGGGCTCCGTCTTGCTCATATCGCGACCGAGCAGGCGACCGTAAGAGCGCATGAGGTTGACAGGCTGGTCGCAGATGTTGAGGACGCGATGCTCATCGGGCAGGACGCGCTCGAGACCATATGCCACAATAGCAGCCGGGTTGGTGTAGTTGATAATCCACGCCTCCGGGCTATGAGCGCGAACGTCGTTGACGATCTCAACCATGTCATGCATGGAGCGCATACCGTAAGCCATGCCGCCAGGGCCCACCGTTTCCTGGCCGATGATTCCCATATGCAGCGGAATCTTCTCGTCCTTGCTACGCATCTCGTAGCCGCCGGTACGAATCTGGCAGAGCACAAAGTCAACGTCGGTGTAAGCCTCGTCCTTATCGGTGGTGTAACCAAACTCCACACCGGGCTCTTCCTCGGCGAAGAGGATCTTGCCAAACTCGCCAATCGGACGCTGGCGCTCGGCATCGATGTCATAGAGCATCACGCGGTTCAGCGGCAGAATGTCCATGTGCTTGGTCAGGGCTTTAAGAATGCCAGGGCACCACGTGGAGCCGCCGCCAACGATCACAATATTGAGCTTATCCTTCATGTTCCGTCCCTCCAGGGTTGGCTGATCGGTGTTCTCGAAGACCTTGGGCTCCGCGGTTGTCCTCGGCTTGCTTCGTTTCGATTGATATTTTGCGACATAAGGTCATTTGAGAGTCTCCGTGTGGGCCAATGCGAAACGGGGACACACGATTTCGCTCACAACACAGATATGTGTAGGCAGACACGCACGTTTGCCCAGTTCATGGGCGATAGGCAGTCTTGACCGATTACCGATTTCTCACCTGGCTACACAAAGCGGTACCATATGTACGACGAGGTGCGAGGGGCTGAAACATCTTATGAAAGATCAAGAATCTTTTTATGATCATGTGCGAGCTGGCGAGAGCAAGCTCAACGATCTCGAAAGCGAGATCATGCGCTACATCATCGAGCTGCGTGATGATATTGACGATGTCACGCTTAAGAGCGTTGCTGAACGGTTCTTTGTCGCTCCCAATACAATCGTCAGGCTTGCCCATAAGCTTGGCTTTTCGGGGTTTACGGAGCTCAAACAATCGTATTCTGCCTCGCTCGACCGCAATCGATTCACTATCGAGACGCTTCCTCTTGATACCCAGCTCGTACAGACCAAAGATCTGCTTAACGACCGGGTCATCGATTCGGTTGTGAGTCTTATCCAGGACGCCTCGCATATCGTGTTCTTCTGCTCGGGCTTTTCGAAATACCCGTGTCTCGAGATGGCTGAAAAGCTCAAAATAATGGGCAAGAATACCGACACGCTCAGCGAACGCCACGTCATGAGGCATTACGCGGAACTCCTCGGCAAAAACGACCTGGTCTTTAGCGTTTCCGTAAGCGGCGAGACGCAGGTGTCTATTGACGCCACATCGATAGCCAAAACGCGCGGATGTAAGGTCGTCACGCTCACCGGCTTTTCTCGAAACTCTCTCTCGAAACTAGCCGACTACCCTATCTACACCGTGCAAAAAGAAATCCGCTTGGGCAGTATGGACCTCGACAGTCGATTGATGTTCTATTACGTTTTCGAATTGATATTTGAACGCTACTTCAAACTGGCCAAGAAATAAAACTTGGCATGCGTCCGGCTTCGACTCTTTAGCAGCCTTCTATATGAAAGGTATCGTCCTATGCAACGCGTACTGTTTATCTGTTATGGAAACATCTGCCGCTCGACGATGGCTGAGTCCGTGTTTACCGAGCTCGTGCGCCGCGCTGGGCGCGAGGCGGAGTTTGTCATCGATTCTGCAGCAACCTCAACTGAGGAGATCGGCAACCCGCCGCATCATGGCACGGTCGCCAGGCTGCGCGAGGTCGGGATTCCCGTCGTTGCCCACCGCGCACGCCAGGTGCGTCGCGCGGAGTATGGCGACTGGGATCACATTGTCTATATGGACGACGAGAACGCGCGCGGCCTGCGTCGCATCTTTGGCGACGACCCCGACGGCAAGATTACGCGCCTGCTCGATTGGACCGAGCGCCCCGGCGACGTGGCCGACCCCTGGTACACCGGTAATTTCGATGCCACCTACCGCGACGTGCTCGCCGGTTGCACTGCCATGCTCGAGCAGATGTAGGTTCGCGGGCGCGCGAGGTGCGCCATTGGCATAAAACGAGCGTGGATTATCTCCCGCATACAAATTGAGCGTGGATTTTCTCCCACTTTGAGCGTTCAAGTGCGCTCTAAACGGGAGAAAATCCACGCTCATTTTCTCGGTGGGAGAAAATCCACGTTCAACTACTCGTCGACGATCTCGGCAAGCCAGACGTTCAATGTATCGACCTCGGGGCAGCAGAACTTTGCCGTACCGGGCTCGTTGCCAGGCACGGTTCCGCCATAGCGCAGAATATCGATATAGGGAAAGCCCACATGGCAGGCCATGGCGCACATCTTGCCGCGGTCGCGATCGAAGTCAAAGACATCGCCCGGCTTGTGCCCGTGATGGCAGCGGCACGTCCCCAGCTGGTCCACGCAGCTAATGCGAATACGTGGGCGCTTGCCGCGCGGAGCACCAAGCGGCTTGTTCTCGCCCGTGGCCTCGGTGCCGCCCTCGCCAGCGTTACTCATGGTCAATCACGTCCAGGCAGGCCTCGATGGGCAGACCGGCCGACTTGTCCTCTTGGTCGGCATTGCGCTCGATAAGCTCAGCCACCACACGCA
>CAUFXK010000102.1 GCA_959596495.1 uncultured Collinsella sp.
AGCATATCCCTGCATTTTTTAAACGTTATATACGAATACTCTTGTTTGGTAAAGTGCAACGTGGTAGGGTCTTTACCACTTGATAGAGGCGCGGGCACGATGAGCCGCGGGCGAGTCGGCAGACTTTGACCCTGCGGGGAGGCGAAACCCGCCGAACTGGGCATTTCGGGCACGAACAGCCTGGTGGGCCTGCGGGAAACACCCGCAGGACTGTCTGCAGCAATGCGGGAGCGCTATCCGGACATTGGGTCCACGTTATGCGGATTCGATGCGCAGATGGCGCCGTCTGGATAGCGAGGTTTACGGGACATGGCATTGACCCCCAACGAGGCATATGCGGCCAAGCAGCCGTTTGTGGACAAGGAGACGCTCGAGCATATCGTCGAGCAGTTCCCCACGCCATTTCATCTATACGACGAGGCGGGTATCCGCCGCAACATGCAAGAGGTGCGCGACGCCTTCGCATGGAACCCGGGCTTTAAGGAATACTTTGCCGTCAAGGCCAATCCCAACCCGGCGCTCATCTCCATTCTCAACGAATACGGCTGCGGCTGCGATTGCTCGAGCTATACCGAGCTCATGATTGCCCGCTCGCTGGGCATCACGGGACACGACATCATGTTCTCGTCCAACGACACGCCGGCGGCGGACTTTGCCCTTGCAGATAAACTGGGCGCCATCGTCAACTTTGACGACATCAGCCATATCGAGTTCTTTGAGCACGTTGCGGGGCCCATCCCCAAGACGGTTAGCTGCCGCTTTAATCCGGGCGGCCTGTTCCAGCTCTCCAATGGCATCATGGATAACCCCGGCGACTCCAAATACGGTATGACCACCGAGCAGCTCTTCGAGGCTTTCCGCATGCTCAAGGCCAAGGGCGCCGAGAATTTTGGCATCCATGCCTTCCTTGCCAGTAACACCGTCACTAACGACTACTATCCCAAGCTCGCACGCATCCTCTTTGAACTTGCCGTGCGCCTGGAGCGTGAAACGGGCGCACATGTCGCCTTTATCAATCTGTCCGGCGGCGTCGGCATCCCCTACCTGCCCGAGCAGCAAGCTAACGATATCCACGCCATCGGCGAGGGCGTACACGCAGCCTACGACGAGATTCTGGTCCCAGCCGGCATGGGCGATGTGGCGATCTGCACCGAGATGGGTCGTTTTATGATGGGGCCCTACGGCTGCCTGGTCACCAAGGCCATCCACGAAAAGCAGATCTACAAGGACTATATCGGCGTGGACGCAAGCGCCGTCGACCTCATTCGTCCCGCTATGTATGGCGCCTACCACCACATTACGGTGATGGGTCAGCCGGGTGGCGCCGACAAGGCTGCAGCGCCCGTTACGGACACCTACGACATCACGGGCAACTTGTGCGAGAACAACGACAAGTTCGCCATCGACCGCGAGCTACCGCAGATCGACATGGGTGACGTGCTCGTGGTCCACGATACCGGCGCGCACGGCTACTCCATGGGCTACAACTACAACGGACGCCTGCGCTCCGCCGAGGTATTGCTGCGCCCCGACGGATCGGCAGATCTCATTCGTCGCGCCGAGCGCCCGGGCGACTACTTTGCCACACTCGACGTGCTGCCGTGCGGCCGCGAGCTGCTGGCCAAGTCGCGCGCCGAGAGCGCCCGTCGCCGCGCCCAGGACGAACGCCTGGCCGTCGCCGCTCAATGGAACAAACGCATCCAGATCGCGGAAGCGAAGGAGAAGAACATGGATATCCGCAACCTCGAGGGCTCAATCGTCGCCCTTGTTACGCCGTTTAAAAAGGACGGCAGCGTCGACTTTGACGCACTCGAGCGCCTTATCGATTTCCACCTGCAAAATGGTACCGACGCCATCCTCACCCTGGGCACCACCGGCGAGAGCGCCACGATGACCGACGACGAGGACAACTCCGTCGTCGCCGCAGTGGTCAAGCAGGTTGCGGGCCGCGTCCCCGTCATCGCCGGCTCGGGTTCCAACTCCACGCAGACCATGCTTACCAAGTCGCTCACCTACCAGGGCTTGGGAGCCGACGGCCTGCTGCTCATCACCCCCTACTACAACAAGTCCAACGAAGAGGGCATCTATCAGCACTTTAAGACCGTTGCCGATGCCGTAGATATCCCCTGCATCCTGTACAACATCCCCGGCCGCTGCGGCTGCGGCATCAGCGTGCGCAACGTGGAGCGCCTGGCCGCGCACCCCAACATCATGGGCATCAAGGAAGCCTCAGGCAACGTCGCTTACGCAGCCAAGATCGCCCACCTGCTGTCCGATGACTTCCGCATGTACTCGGGCGAGGACGCACTTACCGTACCGCTCATGAGCCTGGGCGCCTCGGGCACCATCAGCGTGTGGGCAGACGTTCAGCCGCAGCTCGTGCATGACATGTGCCGCGCCTATTTGGACGGTGACGTGGCGCGTGCCCGCGATATCCAAATTGCCGGCCAGCCGCTCATCAATGCCCTCTTTAGTGAGGTCAACCCCATCCCCGTCAAAGAGGCGCTCGCTCAGATGGGTATGATCGAGGCAAACTACCGCATGCCGCTGTGCCCCATGGCAAACGACACGCGTACTGCACTTACCGATGCTCTGAAGGGAGCTGGTCTGCTTGATTAAGACCGTCATTATGGGAACGGGCCGCATGGGCTCGCTCATCCGCACTACCGCCGAGGGCATTGTCGACGCCGCCGGTCAGCCCGTTTTCGACATCGTCGCCCAGATCGGTTTTGATCTGTCCGAGCTCGAGAGCGCCCCGGCAGCCGACGTTATCATCGACTTCTCGAACGTCGTGACCTTCGATGCCGTTGTCGCCTATGTCGAGCGCACGGGCGCCGCGTTGGTCTCGGGCACCACGGGCTACACACCCGATCAGATGGACCGCCTGCGCGAGCTGGGTCAGAACGCCCGCGTCATGCACTCCGGTAATTACTCCATCGGCATCGCAGCCCTGCGTCATCTGGTAGCACAGGCTACACGCGAGCTGCCCGGCTTTGACTGCGAGATCGTCGAGACGCACCACAACCAAAAGGTTGATGCCCCCAGCGGCACTGCCAAGCTACTGCTCGATGCCGTCGTCGAAGCTGAACCCGAGGTAGGCTACCACCCTGTCTATGGCCGCAAGGGCATGTGCGGAGCGCGCGACCCCAAGGAGATCGGCATGCACTCACTGCGAGGTGGCACTGTCGCCGGCGTGCACGAAGTGAGTTTCTTTGGCCAGGACGAGGAAATCACACTCACGCACCGCGCCACGAGCCGTCAGATCTTCGTCAACGGCGCCTTGGCAGCCGCGCAGAAACTCGTCACCCGCGAGCACGGCTTCTATACGTTCGACCAGGTCATGTTTGCCTAACCAGGTATCAACCGGATCCACCCAAAGGAGAGACAGCAAATGAGCAATGCAGCCGAGATGGATGCACAGGAGATTATCAACTACATCGCCACCGCGCCCAAAAAGACGCCCGTCAAGCTGTACGTGCGCGAGAAGCCGGGCATGAAGGTTGCCTGGGGCGACGCACATGTCTACGGCGGTCGTCGTGGCAAGACCGTCTTTGGCGACTGGGATGAGCTTAAGGCCATCCTGGACGCCAACGCCGATTCCATCGACTACTACGATGTGGAGAACGACTGCCGCAACTCCGCCGTGCCCATGCTCGACCTTAAGGGCATCAACGCCCGCATCGAGCCGGGCGCGATCATCCGCGACCGCGTCGAGATCGGCGACCGTGCCGTCATCATGATGGGTGCCATCATCAACATCGGCTCCGTTATCGGCGAGGGTTCCATGATCGATATGGGCGCCGTGCTGGGCGGCCGCGCCACCGTGGGCAAGAACTGCCATATCGGCGCCGGCACCGTGCTGGCAGGCGTTGTGGAGCCCGCCAGCGCCACGCCCGTCATCATCGAGGACGATGTCATGATCGGCGCAAACGCCGTGGTCCTGGAAGGCGTACGCGTGGGCAAGGGCGCTGTTGTCGCCGCCGGCGCCGTGTGCGTCGAGGACGTCCCCGCCGGCGCCGTCGTGGCCGGTGTCCCCGCCCGCGTCATCAAGATGCGCGACGCCCAGACCGACAGCAAGACCGGTCTCGAGGAAGGACTACGTCAACTTTAATAGTTACGCGGTTATGACGAAAAGGCCGAAGTCCCAAAGGGCTTCGGCCTTTTCGTTACGGTCAATCCGCTCGATCCCTTATCGATTCTCAATTGACCCGATATTCTTGAGCTCGATGGAGATGAGGCCGTTGGGTTCGTTGACGAACTCGATGTACTCGGAGTTCGAGCCCATCTCGGCCGGAAAACTGATCTCGATGCCCGTATCGGTACGAATCTTGTGGTTGCGCACTGCCGCACGCTCGACCTGCTTGCGCTCCACGGGAACGCGCTCGGGAACCTTCTCCTCGGTCAGTGCCGCGCGTACACTTTCCTTGATAACCGGCTCATCCTCAAAGACCTCGTCGACGATATCCCAAGGCGGCAATTCCTCGTCATCCTCGACCTTTTCAGCCACGGCAGCCTTGACCTTAGCAAGCGCCACAGCAGTGTTGGCGCCGTGTTCCTCGGCGACTTCCTCGACCACGCGCGTCACGGTGTCGATGACCTCCTTGCCCGACACGCCCGTATCGCACTGCAGCAGACCGTCGGGAATGAGCATACGGTCTTCGCCGGCAATCTTGCGCTTCTTGTCCACATAGCCGATCTCCATGGTGCTCGCGCGCACGATGGCATAGCTTGGCACCTTTTGCGAGGGGTTTGGCAGAATAGCGTAGTGGCGCGCGATGTCGTTGCGCACCTCCCCCTCCTCGCGGCCCACCTCGTGCATAAAAGCCTGCTTGGAGCCCAGCAGCATCACGGCAAACCAGCGGGCATCCTCGTCGTCGTCAAAGTCGGCCACGAGCACATCGGTGGACTCGGCTTTTTCGGCCTTGGTAAGCTCGGAGGAAATGAACTCCGCAATCTGCTGCGACAGGTCTACGAACTCGCGCTCGCCAAAGAAATAGCCCTTGAGCTCGCCGCCAAACGCAGAGTTCTCGGCAAACGTGGCGCGCTTATTGTCGGCCGAGGTTCGTGCGCGGCGCAGATGCGTGGTCACAAAGTTGCGCACGGTACGGCTCTCGATATCGAGCTCGCGCTGGCTCATGACGTTGACGGCAGAGTCAAAGTCCAGGATATGCAGAATCGCGTGATTGATTTTCATATACGGCATTCCGTTCTAGATCGATTTCGGCACGAACCAGT
>CAUFXK010000103.1 GCA_959596495.1 uncultured Collinsella sp.
GGCGTGGACCTCTAGGCTGCCACCCAGATCTTGCGCGACATGCCTCATACCTGGGATACCCGTTCCCTCGCGATACGATACGGGGGCCGGCGCGCCGTCATTAGAGATGGTCATGCGCGCGATGTCGCATCCGTTCGACTCCTCCTGCCACAGGTGCACATGGACCTGGTGGGCCTGCGCGTGCTTGGTGGCGTTGGTCGAGGCCTCGCGGATAATCTGCAAAAAGGCCGCCGCGACACGCGTGTCCTCGGGAAGCGACCCCTCTACATCAATCTGCACGCTCACCAGACCAAAGGCATGAATGATATCGCCGAGCTGCTCCGCCGGCTCGCTGTCGCCGCCGCTGCGTAAGTCGTCGGAGATTGTGCGCAGCAGCGGATCGATCTGCTCGAGCGATTCGTCGTCAAGGCGACCCTCCTCCAGATAGCGATGGAGGATGGACAGGCGCTGACCGATTACATCGTGCACGCGGGCGCGCATGCGCAGGTAGGCAGCATTGTCGGCGACCTTTTTGACCTCTTCGATCTGGGACTGGAGCTCTTGACCCGCAAGCTCAAGCAGGTGGTTGGCTTGCGCCAAGCGGTCATGAGCATGCGCGTACTCTGTCACATCAAGACCGATAATGCGCTCGAACGAACGGCCCGAAACCATAACACGATCGCACACAAATAGGCGAATCTCGGCGGGAGAGACCTCGACCACCGCACGCGCCTCACCAAAGCGGTCCAGATTAATCCGCACACGGTTCCTGCTACTTTCGGGCATTTGCATGCTAAGTTTGCGCAGGTCGTTCCATGTGCTGCTCATGTCGCGCAGATCGGTTGGCATATGAAGTTCCACCAGGTTTTTGCGCATGCAGCGGTTCATGAGCAGCGGACGGCCCCTCGGGTCTAGATACAGGATGCCCACGGGAATCACGTTGATGGTCTCGATCGTCGAGAACGTGGTGATATCCTCCTGGCGGTTACGGACGTCCATCAAGAGCGCCGCGATGGAACGGAACAGGAAGAACGCTCCCTCTGCGATAAGGACAACGGTCCATGCCGAGCCCATGGCAAAAACCACCGGTGGTGTAACGGCGACAACAAGCAGCAGCTCGACCAGCATGACGGGGCGACGATAGTGCACCATAAGTACCACGCCATAGGCAAAAATCGCGGCATTGAGCCACAACGCTCCGCCCATTGCCCTGGCGCAAACGTCAAGCGGCGCCACCAGATACGAGCCAGACGACGCGAATAAGATGAGCGCCGAAATCATCAGGTGAAGCACAAGGCTCGCCTCGTAGGCGCAAATCACCTTACGGTTATAGGACGAGCGGCGCGATGCGATGAGCGGGACGTGGATCGTCTGCAGGCACGCAGCCAGGGCAAAGACAACATCGAGCGCAACAATTTGGGGAAGAATGAGCGAAATCCGCATCGTCACTCACCCGCCCTCGGCATCAAGACGATCATGCGCAGCTGGCCGGGCTCGCCCTCAAAGCGGTATGCCACGTTGCGCCCTTGCAGAGCGCTTTCGAGCTCTTGCGCAGCGGGCGTCTGCGAAAGATCTTCATCATCGTTGGAAAAAAGCGTGGCGCGCAGCTCGACACTGCATCGGTCATGGTCGCCCAAGTGATACATAAGCGCCGGATGGCCGGTGGTGTAGGCGAAAAACGCGAAGTCATACACGCAGTCGTACAGGGCGCTTACCGTACTGGCGTGCAACGGGCGCCGTATGGCGATAATCGAGGCGCAATCGATATCGATGGTGCGCAGGTCACTTGCGAGCTCGTTGGCGATGAGCTGAATGCGATCGCGATCAAAACCGCTCTCCCCGTGCTGTGCCAACGTGAGCGACCCCTTGCGCTTGCAATAGGCGACGAGCATCTTGGCGCGCTGCAGCATGCGGTAACGCTCGTGCGAAGATGCCTCGTCGGTCAACGGCGGCAGCGAGCTCAGCAGGTCGTACATCCCTTCGAGCGCGCGGGCAAGCGCCTGGTCCACGTCTTGGACCAGCAAGGTCTCGGCTTCTTGATCTGCCAAATGCGTCTTAAGGTCGTAGTCGGCGGCGAGCAGCTCGTTTTGACGCTGCAGCTCCATGCGACGATGTGCCAGTTCACGGTTAAGCTCGTCGAGCTCCGACACGTCTTGGGCAAGCAGCGCCGATCCACCCAGCAGCGGAAAGGCACGATACATTACATCGGGATCGGACGCCACGGCAAAGGCATGGGCGCGGCCGTGCTCCTGGGTCCGCAACTCCTCGCGCACACCTACCGGCATTGGCTTTGACACCGGCGTGGCATAGACCTCCTGCAGGTCGCGCGTTAGAACTTTGAGGTCAAGCGGCAAGGTGTCGAAGATGCCGGCGATGTCGTGATACGACGGAATGACACCGCAATCGAGACAGATTTCCATCGCCACCACGCACAGGACGCAATAGACGAGCGAAAAGTTGAGCCTCCATGCCCAGGGCACGCGCAACGCATACGAGATGGCAAAGAATGCGCCACCCAGCAGTACGAGCGCCGCCGTGCCCGAGAAACGCTGGATGCGAAAGGATGAGGACCGACCAACCAGGATAAAAAAGGCCACAAAGTCAAAGGCCGTCCACACGAGGACGGCGAAATAACCCCAGCCGTACGTGTAATCGTTGCTCCAGGTGTCGCTTGTGCGGTCAAAGCGGAAGACCTGCTGGTGAAAATCGTTGGTGAGCACAAATCCGATAAGCAGGATGGCCACAATCCACAGCGCAGCGCAGTAGCGGCGACCCAGACGGTGTTGCTCCAGGCCCGCAAGGCGCAGACCACACAACTGGTAGAGCAGCGGAATGAGCGTCATGGGCACGTAGTACAGGTACCACAGCACGGTGGCATAGAACGGCGTGAACGACTTGTACTTGAGAATGACTTCGATCATCCACAGGGCGCAGATGGTGGCGACGGCAACAAGGCGGCGACGCAACACATAGTCCAAACAGCGCAGATAGACCGATACGCCCCAGATCGAAAATACAATTGCGGCGACAAGCAGCGGGAGAGAGCTCGAATGGGCGAGCGCATCCACGACCTCTTCGGACACCTTGCTATAGGCGGGCACGGCGTTAGAAAGTTTGGGGTCGAAGGCGAACAGCGCCGGCAAGACCGCCAAAAGCATGAGGAACAGCGCGGTGATGGCGCCGGCGATAGCAAAGACGCGATGACGGTACACCTGATGTGTTATGCCAACAAGGAATCGCGGCATGGCGAAGAGCCTGCCACCCCTGGGATCCGCAACTGGCGCGGTCCGGGCGGCCGCGTGGCCGATATGTCGCTCGCGGGTACCCATAGTCCCTTTAGTGTACCGACAGATGGGCCGAAAAAGCGGGCCGCATGTCCCAAAATCCGCAGACGGCAAAGGGTGTCCCCAGGTGCCGAAACAAAAGGAACGTCCCTAAGTGCCAACTCAAACAGTAGGTGTTTAATCTGTTTCGTTAATTAAAATGCGTAAATTTGGTTAATCAAAAAAGCAAAATCTGGTTAAATGTAAACTGTAAATTTGGTTAAACGCGCTGGTAGCAATGGTGATTAATATGCCAAAAAAGTACTACACCAGAATTGTCGAAAATGAGCTCGACCAGCTGCTGGGTATATTCGGTGCCGTTCTCATCGAAGGACCGAAATGGTGTGGAAAGACGACCACGGCCGAGACCCGTGCGGCGTCCAGGCTCCTTCTCATGGACCCGTCCCGCAACTTCGAGAATCGCTTACGCGCCGAGACGGATCCGGCTCTTGCCGTTTCCGGCGAGGTGCCGCGGCTGATTGACGAGTGGCAGGAGGTTCCGAAACTTTGGGACGCGGCACGGTTTGAGTGTGACAACCGTGGCGGCGAGCCTGGCCAGTTCATATTTACGGGGTCGGCGACGCCGCGAGACGACGAACGCCCGATGCACAGCGGCGCTGGAAGGTTCGCCAAACTGCGCATGGATACCATGACGCTTTTCGAACTTGGGAAATCCAGCGGTGCGGTTAAGCTGTCGGGCATAATTTCTGGCGAAAAGTTCAATGGCGCTTTTGGGTCGCTGGATTCTGCCTCGATTGCCGAGTGCGTTGTTCGTGGTGGATGGCCCGCGGCGGTCGGACACGATGCACAGGCTGCGTCCGCGATGGCCAAACGCTACATCGGCATAGTCGCCGAAGAAGATTTGTCCCGTGTCGACGGCTCTCGCCGCGACCCTGAAAAGGTCAAAGCTGTCATTGAATCGCTTGCGCGCAATGAATCCACTTTGGCGACGCTCAAGACGCTCGTAGCCGATCTTGGCGGAGAGGTGTCGAGACAGACGGCGGCATCGTATATATCTCTTCTCGCACGGGTTAGCTTCGTTCGCGATATTCCCGCGTGGAATCCAGCAATGAGATCTCCGGTGCACTTAAGAGAATCAAAGAAGCATCATCTCGCCGACCCGTCGCTGGCGGCCGCTGCGCTCGGGGCGACTCCGGAGACTTTGCTGTTAGATTTCAAGACGCTTGGACTACTTTTCGAATCGTTGGCCCTTCATGATTTGTGGGTTTATGCGCGAGCAAATGGAATGAGTATCTATCACTATCACGATTCTCGCGATCTAGAGGTCGATGCAGTCATTGCGGCTCCCGGTGGAACGTGGATTCCGATCGAAGTTAAACTCAGCTCTGCTCAAATCGAAGAGGCGTCTGACAGTCTTGTTGCTGTCGAAAAACGTATGGTTGCTGCTGGAAACACCCCGCCGGTTTCGAAAGTCGCAATCATTGGATTTGGCTCACAAGCCTATGTCACTGACCGCGGCGTCCAAGTTGTTCCGTTGGATGTTCTCGCGCCGTAGTGCAATTGCAAGCTTTCACTTCTTTTGCTTTCTTTCACTTCTTTTAACAAAACGCCCGGCGGGCATTAACTGCTCGCCGGGCGCCTTGGTTAGGAAGCTATAGCCGCTGGGAAAGCCTAGGACAGGTCTGCAAGATTTGAGACTAGGGTTTTCCAGGTGCCGCAGATTGGGTCGAATGAGGAGCGCCGCGTACTTAAGGTACGCAAGCGACAAATGAGGCCCAAGGTGCCGTGGCTGGGAAAGCCTAGGCCAAATCTTCGCCGTTCGTCTCGATGACGTGTTTGTACCAGTCAAAGCTCTTCTTTTTGGAACGCTTGAGGGTGCCGTTGCCCGCGTCGTCGCGGTCGACGTAGATAAAGCCGTAGCGCTTGGACATCTCGCCCGTGCCGG
>CAUFXK010000104.1 GCA_959596495.1 uncultured Collinsella sp.
GTGTAGACCGTCGAGGTAAACGTGGTGGCCTCGCGCTTGAGCAGCTCGTTGGCCGGCATCAGGTCGATCATCGAACCGCCGCAAGCGATCCAAAAGACATTCTCAATCTTGCCCTTGCGCTCGATGATTTCCTGAACCAGATCATGTGCGTTCATCCTGATTTTCCTCCTTGTGGGGCGGCTTTGAGCGACGGCAGCTCGTACCTGCTGTCGTTCTATGTTGTCCTATTTATAGCACGCACGACGACGCTCGTGAAGCCATTTCGCCAAACTTGTTCTATGTTGTTCTATCTGTGGATGTTAGATGTCGAACACGTAGCGCGAGCCCACGATCTTTTGGCGTCCGAGCAGCAAGGGCCGCTCGTCCGCATCGGTAAAGTACGCCTCCATATAGAAGAGCGGCTCGCCGACCGGCACCTCCAACAGCGGGGCCGCCTGAGCATCGGCAAGCGCAATCTCCACGGTGCAAGGGTCGGACTTGAGCGGTGCGCGGCTCGAATGCTCAGCAACGAGCGCAAAGATCGAGTTATCAGCGAGGTCCTTATCGGCAAGTGTCTGCAGATAGGGATGATCAGCCAGCACAAAGGCGTTGTTCTCGAGCATGACGGGGATGCCGTCGGCCGTGCGCACGCGCTCGACAACGATGAGCTCGCAGCCGGGTTCCACACCAAAAAACGCCGCGTCCTCACGCGTCGCCGCAACCACCGTGCGCGACACCAGGCGTGCTCCGGCCACCATGTCGTTGGCAGCGCAACCCTCGGAAAAGCTCTGAACGTCACCCTTCTGGACAATCTTGCGCTTGAGCTTGGGCGCACACACAAACGTGCCCCTCCCCTGCTGGCGGTTGAGATACCCCGCGCGCGACAGCTCCTCGATGGCGCGGCGCACGGTGATGCGTCCCACGCCGTAGGACTTCGCGAGCTCCATCTCGGAAGGAATGCGCGAGCCGGATGCGTACACGCCGCGCGCGATCTCGCCCTTTAGGTCGTCCATAACCTGCTGGTACAGCGGCACGGCGGATACCTCAGTGCGCTCGGTTTTATCGTCGAATGCCATCGTTACGCTCCATCCCGTGCATGCTCGGACTCAAACTCTTCAATCGCCGCCATAAACTGCTCGCCAAAGGCTTCGGCCTTTTTCTCGCCGATGCCGTTGACCTGGATAAGCTCGTCGCGCGTCCGCGGGCGTAGGCGGCACAGACCGCGCAGAGCCTTGTCGGAGAAGACCATGTACGGTGCCATCTCCAGCTCCGTCGAGATCTCCTTGCGGAGGGCACGCAGGCACTCGAACAGCCCGGCATCGTCGCCCACGCGCGGGCGCTGATCCAGCTCGGCCTCCTCGCGCAGCAGATCCACCGCACGGCGGGCGCGGGCCGAGGCCTTGCGCTTGGACGCGCGACGCTTAACGGTAAAGGCGAACGCCTCGTCCTCGATCTCGGTGGCACGCGGGCCCAGCCCCACGACCGGGTACTGCCCCTGCGAGGTGGCCAGATAGCCGCGGCCGCACAGCTGGCCGATAATGTCCTTGATGCGCCCGACCGATTCGCTCGACAGCTCACCGTAGCCGCGGTCCTCGTCCAGATGCATCTGGCGAATGCGCTCGGTGTTGCCGCCATGAAGCACGTCGGCGATCAGTGACTTGCCAAAGCGCATGGGTCGCGTGGCCACATAACGCACGGCGGCGCGGGCCATATCGGTGACGTCCTCGACCTCGAACTGCGTGAGGCAATTGCTGCAGTTGCCGCAGCCCTCGGCCTCGTCCGTGGCGGTGCTGCCCGCACCGGCCGCGGCAGCATGCTCGGCCGCGGCTTCATCGCCAAAGTAGCGCAGCATGTATTCGCGCAGACAGCCGGTGGTATTGCAGTAACCCTCCATCTGGCTGAGCAGGCGATAACGGTTCTGGAGCGCCCACGCGCGCTGCTCGTCGTCGAGCGCCTCGTCGGCCGCATCGCCGCGGTCGATCAAAAAGCGGCGCATGCGAAAATCGTTACCGTTCCACAGCAGGTGGCAGCTGGCCGGGTCGCCGTCACGGCCGGCGCGACCCGCCTCTTGGTAATAGGCCTCGATGCTCTCGGGCACGTTGTTGTGGATCACATAGCGCACGTTAGGCTTGTCGATACCCATACCAAAGGCGTTGGTGGCAACCATCACCTGGATATCGTCATCGATAAAGGCACGCTGACTCTGGCGGCGGGCGTCGTTGCCCATGCCGGCGTGATAACGGCCCACGCGAATGCCGCTGGGGCCCAGCGCCTCGGCAAGCTCCGCGGCCAGTGCGTCGACCGTCTTGCGGGTCGAGCAATACACGATGCCGCTCTCGCTCGAATGCGCGATCACGTAGTCGCGCACCCACGCGGTCTTGGCCTTGTCGCCCATCTCCTCGCAACCAAAGTAGAGGTTCTTGCGATCAAAACCCGTCACCACGGTCGCCGGGTTCTGCAGGCCGAGCATCTGCTGAATGTCCGCGCGCACACGCTCGGTCGCCGTAGCGGTAAAGGCCGCCACGATGGGGCGCTGCGGCAGGGAATCGATGAACTCATGAATCTGCAGGTAAGCGGGGCGAAAATCCTGGCCCCATTGGCTCACGCAGTGAGCCTCGTCAATGGCCACGAGCGGTACGCCGATGCCGCCGTCCGCCGCGGCCTCCTGCGCAAAGGCTAAAAAGCGCGGCTCGAGTAGGCGCTCGGGCGCCACGTACATAAGCTGGTAGCGGCCCTCGCGCGCCCGCTTGAGCACAGTGTTTTGCTGGGCCGGCGTAAGGCTGGAGTTGAGATAGCTGGGTCGCGCACCCGCCGCGAGCAACGCACGGGTCTGGTCCTCCATAAGCGACAGCAGCGGACTCACCACAAAGGTGATGCCGGGCAGCATGAGCGCGGGCACCTGGTAGCAAATGGACTTGCCGGCGCCCGTGGGCATAACACCCAGCGCATCGCGGCCTGCAAGAATCGCATCCACCATGCGGTCCTGCCCCGGGCGAAACGAGGTGTAGCCAAAATAGGCGCCGAGCGTGTCAAGCGCCATCTGCTGCATGCTATCGGTCATGGTTTCCTAACGTCCAAGTCATCTGCCGCCGATTATACGCCGCCATGCGGACCGGTGCCGCACGGCTGTCGGCCACGGGCAACGCAATCCAAAAGGAACGAGCGTGGGATTTTTGGACACTTTCCCAACGGCTAATCTCTTGACAAGCGCGCAAACGTCGCTGGTTGAGCATAAGTCAGACACTATGACCCAATCCAGGGGCACGGAAACGACAGGAGCCCCCGCTCGTGACCGCGGGTCGGGGCTGCGACAATGTTGTTGAAGTGCCAGAGGCGCAGCCGCGCCGCAACGAGGTTGGGAGGCTCCCGTGCCTAGATATTCTACCGCCTTCGGAATGGACGTACACCTCAGGTCCACCACCGTCTGCGCGCTCGACGCGGAGACGGGCGAGACAGTGACGAGGAGGTTCCGCGGCAACCCGTGGGGCGAGGTCGCGGAGTGGATGTCGGGCTTCCCGGGCCCGTCGCTCGCCGCCTACGAGAGCGGCTGCCTCGGCTTCGCCCCGCAGAGGGAGCTCTCCGGGCTCGGCGTCGACTGCGTCGTCGCGGCCGTCTCCAAGGTCCCGAGGTCGGCGGCAGACTTCTCGTCCAAGAACGACCGCAACGACGCGGCCAGGATGGCCAAGGCGATACTGTCGCACGACGTCACCCCGGTATGGGTGCCGTCCCCCGAGATCGAGGGGCTCAGGGACCTCGCCGGGGCCCACGACGCGGCGACCGCGAGGCTCGCGGCGGCGAAGCAGCGGCTCCTGGCGTTCCTCGCCCGCCGGGGCTACGCCTACGGCGGCACGACGCCGGCCGGAAACCCCCGGAGGTACTGGACGTACGACTTCCTCAGGTGGCTCGACAAGGTCCGGCCCGCCGACGACGGCGGCATCCGGGCGCTGGCGGCGCTGAGGAGCGAGGTCGAGGCGGCCTCCGAGACGCGCGACGATCTCCTCGCCGAGTACAGGGCCGCCGTCGCGGCGGGCCCCCTCTCGGCGGAGGTCGAGGCGCTCCAGTCGATCAAGGGATGCGGGTTCGCGCTCGCCGCCGCCTTCGCGTCCGAGGTCGGCGACTTCTCGAGGTTCCGCTCCGGCAGGCAGGTGACGTCCTACTTCGGCCTCGCCCCGAAGCAGAGGTCGAGCGCGGACTCCGTGCGCCTCGGCGGGATCAGCGGGGCCGGCAACGCCCTCGTCAGGAGGTTGGCTGTCGAGGGGTCCTGGAGCTACGTCCAGGCGAGCCACCAACCGAAGCTGATGCCCAAGGGCAGCGGCGTCCCGCTCGAGGTGAGGATGCACGGGAGGAAGGGTTCCGAGCGCCTGCTCCGGCGCCGCGAGGAGATGCTCGCCAGGGGCATGCCCCAGGCGAAGGCGAACGCCGCCACCGCCGCCGAGCTCGTGAGGTGGCTGTGGGCCCTCGGCGCGATGTGCCGGGAGGCAACCGAATAGACATAGCCCCCGTCCCGGCGAGCCGGGCAGCCTTCGGGGATACCCCCGCTTTCGCTGGGCGCGCGGCGGCGGCCGCATGCGCGTAGTCAGACTTGGGGAGCCCCGCCGAAGGAGAGGATTGCGGGCCGCCGGAGCGGTATCCGCGGATATGAGACTGAGCCGAAGGCGTCGACGACATGCCGGGGGCGGACCGGGACGGGTTCAACGGCAGGCCCCGCCGACCGATTGCAAGCGGTCGGCGGGGCCATTGTGGCTCTTGACAGCGGATTGGGTCATATGAGCGAAAACGCCCCTAAGCGAGCAAGGTGACGTGAAAGAGGAGGGAAGCGTACTTTGGGTACGCGACCGACGATTGAACGTCAGATTGCCGCTTAGGGGCGTTTGCAGCGTC
>CAUFXK010000105.1 GCA_959596495.1 uncultured Collinsella sp.
GCATCCGCCAGTCGCTTTTCCATTCTATGGTGGGCCGTCAGGGGTTCGAACCCTGGACCTTGGGATTAAAAGTCCCCTGCTCTGCCAGCTGAGCTAACGGCCCGCGGGTGGCATTGTACCACGGTCTGGGACTATTCCCAACTCCATTGGCCGTTCTGGAAAATCACAACTTCACGTCCATCAGGCGTAATGCCCGTAATATCGATGTCGTCCGTGCCAATCATAAAATCGACGTGCGTGCTCGAGACGTTAACGCCATGCTCCAGGAGCTCTTCCTTGGACATGTCATACCCACCCTCGATGCATTCGGGGAAACCGACACCTAGCGCGAGATGGCAGCTAGCGTTCTCGTCATAGAGCGTATCGTAGAACAGTACGCCACTTTCGCGGATCGGCGTGTTCTTGGAGATGAGCGCGACCTCTCCCAGGTGAGCGGCACCTTCATCGGTGTCAATAATGCTCGCAAGCGTCGCCTTGCCCACGCGGGCATCGTAGTCCACTACGCGACCGGCCTCGAACTTAATCCAAAAATCGTCAACCTTGTTACCGTGGTGAATGAGCGGCATAGCCGAATACACGATACCGTCGGCACGCATACGATCAGGCGAGGTGAAGACCTCCTCGGTGGGGATGTTGGGAAAGAAGGGGTGTCCATCGGGCGTCCTGCCCTTGCCACCGGCCCACTCGTGACCCTTCGTCATGCCAATCGTCAGATCGGTTCCATTTGCCGAGGTGTAATGCAGCCGGTCAAAACGATTGTCATTCAGGAAGCGTAAGTTCTTTTCGAACGCCGCGTCATGAAGCTCCCAGTCGCTCTCCGGGTCCTGGCCATCGGCGCGAGCGGTGTGCAGAATCGCATTCCACAGCTTATAGATTGCAACCTCATCGGTGTCTCCCGGGAACACCTCGCGCGCCCAAGCCACGACCGGAGCGCCGGCGATACACCACGGGTTGATGTTGTAGTCCAGTCCACGGCGGAAGACCTTGCACTGCGTGTTCCTTGCCTTAGAAGCTGCAGCGGGCTTGGCGGGATCGATACCCTTGAGAGCCGCAGGATCCGCACCCTCGATAAAGATAAAGCAGGCACCGTCCTGGGCCAAGGAATCAAGCTGCATGCGCTTCCACTCGGGTGTCTGCTCAAAATAGCTTTTCTCGACATGCTCGTACGTGAGCCTCGTCACGGCATCATCGGCCCAAATGACCGTCACGTGGCCAGCGCCGGCGGCATAAGCCTCCGCGACCACCACGCGGGCAAAAGGCGCGCACTCGACCGGAGACTGAACGACAACCTCCTGGCCGGGCTTGACGTTTACGCCTTTGCGGACAACCAGGCGCGCATAGTTTTTAATCTTGGACTCCAGGGCCTTCATGCCCTCCAGAGCTTCTTCGACCGTCAGGGCAGCTCGAATCATGTGCCACTCCATCTATCTATAGGACAATAATAAGGCGCGCCGCAAAAACGACACGCCTTATATCTTAGCGATAAGCGTGAATGCAAACGCTACTTCTTCTTGGAGTCCTTTTTGTCCTCCTCGGCAGCTGCGCGCTCGATAAGAGCGTTGAGCTTGTTCTCGGACATGCCCTCGGCCTGCGCGCGATACATGTTACGCAAGGGACGAATACGAGCGAAGTCGTAGATAAAGTCACCCAGGATGATGACATAGGACAAAACGATGCCGACCATCTGGACAGGGCTGGACACCATGCCAGCGGGAGCGAAGTAGAGCGAAGCCCAAATTGCCACGACGAGTACCATGCCGATAGTAAGCACGGCCCACCAGATACGACGGCGCTTGGTGTAGTCCTCATCCTGCTTGAGAAGGATATTCGACACCGTGTAGATGCGGTCCTCGCGGGCGCGCTGCTTAGCCTTGCGGGCGCGCTTCTCCTCTTTAGAGAGGCCCTCGAGGTTCTCGCCCTTCTCGAGCTCTTTGCGGCGTGCCTTAGACGAAGCCGGCACGACGCGGACAGAGCTCGCTGCCTGACGGGCAGGCTTAGCAGATGCGGCGGACTTGCGCGCAACCCCGGTAACCTCGTGGGATTGCGTGCGCTTGTTCGTGGCACTACGGGTACTCACTTATGCGTTCTCCTTCATGCTTGTGAACTGGGAGCCCGTGATGATCTGGAAGGCCTCGCGATAGCGCTCGGACGTGCCATCGATGACCTCGGCGGGCAGGTGCGGGGTCTCCCCCGTCATATCCCAGTTGGCCTTGAGCCAATTGCGGACGAATTGCTTGTCGTAGCTAGGCTGGATCTTGCCCTCCTCGTAGCTGGCGGCAGGCCAGAAACGGCTGGAGTCGGGCGTGAGGCACTCGTCGATCAGCGTAACCTTGCCATCGATGACACCGAACTCGAACTTGGTGTCGGCAATGATGATGCCACGGGTCGCGGCGTACTCGGCAGCGGCCTTGTAGATCTTGAGGGAAAGGTCACGAATCTGCGTGGCGATATCCTCGCCCACGATCTCGCAGCAACGCTCGAACGAGATGTTCTCGTCGTGGTCACCAATCTCGGCCTTCGTGGACGGCGTGAACAGCGGCTCGGGAAGCTTGGAAGCCTCGGTCAGGCCCTCAGGCAGCTGGATGCCGCAGACGGTGCCGTTCTCGTCGTAGGTCTTCTTGCCCGAACCGGTCAGATAGCCGCGGACGATGCACTCGATAGGAATCGTCTGGGCCCTCTTAACCAGCATGGCGCGGCCAGCGAGGTAGTCACGATACTCAGCAAACTCCTCGGGGAAATCCGCCGGGTCGATGGAAACGAGATGGTTGGGGACGATGTCGGCAAACTTATCAAACCAGAATGCCGAGATGCGATTGAGTACCTCTCCCTTAAACGGAATCTCGTCGGGAAGAATGAAGTCGAACGCAGAAATGCGGTCGGTGGCGACCATCAGCAGGTTTTCACCGGCATCGTAGATATCACGAACCTTGCCACGGGAATCCGGACGACGCTCCATCGTTGTCACGTGAGTCACTCCTTACCAAAATACGACAGTAATGCGGGTTCTTTCCCGCACGTTTTCGCAAACTCGGAGCGGCAGGGACGAAACCCCTCCTTCACCGAATAGCGAAAAGCTAGTGCTCCATTGTAGTAGATGCCGCGTCCGCCGTGTGCTCGCGAGGCAGATGAATCGTAAAAGTCGTACCCTTTCCAAGCTCCGACTCCACGGATATGTAGCCGTGATGGCGCTCGACGATCTGTTTAGTCACGGCGAGGCCCACGCCCAGACCGCCCGCCTCACGGGCACGGCTGGCATCGGCGCGCCAAAAACGGCCGAAGATGCGCGACAAGTCATCCTTGGCAATACCGATGCCGGTATCAGAAACGGCGATGCTGACGTGTTTGCGGTCACTGAGCACCGACACCACGACCCAACCGCCCTCGGGGGTGTAGCGCATGGCGTTGCTCATGAGATTGATGACGCATTGTGTGATCATGTCGGGATCGGCTTCGACGACATCGTCGTGACCTTGGGTCTCGTCAGCAAAGCGCAAGCGCAGATCGCGGTCGACAAACAGGCGCTCCTGGGCATTGACGATGGAACGCACGAAAGGAACCATGTCCACCGGCTCAAGGTTGAGCGGAGCCGTGCTGTTTTCCATGCGCGACAGGTCGAGCATCTGCTGCACCAGACGAGCCAGGCGACGCGTCTCGGAAGCAACAGTCTCCAAGTGCTCATCGTCGGTAGGATATACGCCATCCTGCATGGCCTCGACCGTTGCGAGCATGGCCATAAGCGGAGTGCGAAGTTCGTGAGCCACGTCCGAGGTCAAACGTTTCTCGTGTTTCATATCCTTCTCGAGCGATGTGGCCATCTCATCGAATGTCTCACCCAGTTGATCGATCTCGTCATCGCCGCGCAAGCCCGTACGAGCAGACAGATCGCCATCGCGAATTTGCTTGGCCGTGCTGGTAATACGGTGAATCGGCTTGGTGAGCATGCGCGACACGAGTGATCCGATAACGACCGAAATGCAAACTGCAACAACCGCAGCAAGGGCCATGGCGTTAAAGGTCTTCTCCCTAAACGCAGAATCTGCCTTGGTGAGCAAGGCATCGGAGCCGATGGCCCACAGCTTTACTTGTCCGACATGCTCGCCGGAAGACGTTATGATTTCGACGTTTGCAACGCTATCGGAGCCGGTGGGAGCCGACGAGACCGGACTATGCGATGCTTTTTTCCCGCTCGAGCTGCTCGACGGCGATTCGTTCTCGCGCACATCGGCGGTCGCGCTTGCCGAAGGCCATGAGTCGTCATAAACGACAACGCCTTTCTTGTTGACGACCTGCATACTCAGGTCGTCGGACACCAAACTTGATGTCGCGACCGTACGTAGCTCGCCCGCAGTCCAATTGCCGTTTTCCTCATACGACGTCGCAAGCTTTTCGGCAGCGGAATTTGCGATTTCGACGATATTGGAGCGCGTGTAATCCGAAAAGACCGTGCCCCACACAACAGAGACCACGCCCACCAGCACCAATACCGTCATGAGCGATGTCAGAGCAAAAGCAAGTGCCATGCGCGAGGGATAGCTCATCGTTGGCCGTGAATCGGAGCGAGGCGTGTTCCAACTAGCCTTGGAACCCGCCTCGCTCTCCTGCTTGTGCTTTTGTCCGATTTCAAAGCGCGCAGGTGTCATATGTGATTTCCCTATTTCTCGTCCGACTTATCGGTCTTGGCCGGAGCCTCGAAGCGATAGCCGACACCGTG
>CAUFXK010000106.1 GCA_959596495.1 uncultured Collinsella sp.
TCGCCCAGCCATCGCGAGGTGACCGTTGCCGGCGAGCCGCTTAAGCTCACCCTGCGCGAGTTCGACCTGCTCGAGTACCTCATGCGCAAGCCCGGCGTGGTCTTTACCCGCGAGTCGTTGCTGCAGAGCGTGTGGGGCTGGGACTTCGACGGCGGTTCGCGCACCGTTGACGTGCACGTGCAGACGCTTCGCCAAAAACTGGGCGAGCATGCCAGCGCCATCGAGACCGTGCGCGGCGTGGGTTATCGCCTGGCCGAGCCTTCTGCCGGTGATGGTGCCGAAGGCGACGACACCGCGGCCACCGCATCGGAGGAGTAACCCGTGGTCTTCGCCCCCCAGGGAAAACAAACGCTGTCGCACCGCGTTTTTGTGACGATCTTTGTCTGCGCCATGGCGGTTATCGTGGCGTTTACGGTGCTGGGTGCGTTCTTTGTGCAAAACACCTTGGCGGATGCCACGAGTGCCAATCTGGCGCAGGAAACCGAGCTCATTGCTGCCGCCCTCGACGAGCAGCAGGAGCCCATCCCGTTCTTGCGTAGCCTCGATCGCGAGGACTTACGCATCACGCTGATTAACAAGGATGGATCGGTTGCCTACGACAACGAGGCGTCGCCTTCCACACTGCCCAACCATGGCGATCGCCCCGAGGTCATCGAGGCCTTTGAGAGTGGTTCGGGTTCCGCGGAGCGCGCAAGCTCTACACTCGACGAGATTATGCTGTATCGCGCCGTCACCCTTGATAACGGCCAGGTCGTCCGCTTGGCGCAGGCCCAGCCTGGCGTTGCGGCGATTTTGCTGTCGATGCTGGGGCCGATGCTGCTTATCGCAGCAGCGGGTGCAGTACTCTCGTTTTTTATGGCGCGCCGTGAGTCCCGTGCCATCATCGCGCCGTTGCAAGAGGTGGATTTGGATCACCCACGCCGTAGCTATGAGCACGCCTATGCCGAGATGGTCCCTATGCTTGAGCGTATCGAGTCGCAGCGCCAGGAACTCAAGCGCCAAATGGCGGTGCTAGCGGACAACGACCGTATGCGCCGCGAGTTCACAGCGAATATCACCCATGAGCTCAAGACGCCGCTTACGGCGATTTCGGGCTATGCCGAGCTCATCGCAAACGGCATGGTCGAGGGCGAGGATGACCTGCGCAACTTTGGCGGTCGCATCTATCGTGAGGCGGGCCGCTTGGCAGCGCTTGTCAACGATATCCTTACGCTGTCTAACTTGGACGAGGCCGAGCGTGCAACTGAGGGCGAGGCGGTGCCCATTGGGTCCACGGAGCCTATTGAGCTCTCGCGTGCGATCTACGCGGTTGAGCAGCGTCTTGAACAGGTCGCCCGTCAGGCGAATGTGACGATAAGTCATGAGACCAAGCCTGTGGTCATCGAAGGCGTGTCGCGCTTGATCGACGAGCTCATCTATAATCTGGCAAGCAACGCCATCCGCTACAATCGACCCAGCGGTACGGTTACGTTGCAGTGCGGCACCAACGACGAAGGCCATCCGTTCCTCGCTGTCGCCGACACGGGAATCGGTATCGCGCCTGAAGAACAGGGCAAGGTATTTGAGCGGTTCTATCGCGTGGACAAGAGTAGGTCCAAGGCGCGCGGCGGAACCGGCCTGGGGCTTGCCATTGTCAAGCATGCGGCCCTGTATCATCACGCCACGCTCGATCTATCGAGCGAGTTGGGCGTGGGAACCACCATTACGGTGACGTTTCCCATACAGCAGGACGAGCCATTCGCATAGCGATACAACATAGATATTGATGTAGACGCCGCATCGGACTTTCGGGTGCGGCGTTGTTGTGCAATTTTACGATTGCTTCCGTCATTTTTACAGGAGAGCCTGTTTCTTATGTATAGAGTTTGGTCTCGGTAAAAAGATGCGATAACATACGGACAGTTTTGTCAATCCGAACTGGGGAAATGAAAGGCAAGCTGCATGACCCTTCTCGAACTGTTCCAGCTGCTGAAGAAGCACCTCAAGCTGGTCATCACCCTTCCGGTGGTCTGCGCGATCGCCATGGGCATCGTGTCCTTCGTTGCGATGGACAACACCTATACCGCGACGACGAGCATGTACATTCTCGCCAAGACCGACGATAGCGGTCAGATGAGCTACAACGATCTCTCGGCGAGCCAGATGCTTTCCAACGATATCGCCACGCTGCTGGATAGCGATAGCGTTAAGAGCGGCGCCGCCAAAGAACTGGGCCTCACCGATCTGGATGACTACAAGGTGTCCGTTTCCTCCGAGACCACCACGCGTGTCATTACGCTTTCGGTTACCGGTACCGATGCCAAGGAGACGGCTGAGGTCGCAAAGGCCATTGCCAGCTCGGTGAGTACGGTCGCTCAGAACGTCGGCGCTGCCCAGAGCATCAACGTTATCGACGAGGCTAAGACCCCCGAAGCCCCCAGTGGCCCCAAGCGCACGCTGTATATTGCCGTCGCGTTCCTCGCCGGTATCTTTATCGCAGTTGCCTATGTCGTTTTGGCAGACATGCTCAATACCCGCATCCGCGGTGCCGAAGAGGCAGAAGAGCTCCTGGGTATTCCCGTTGTTGGCCGAATTCCGGCTATGAAAGGTGGTAAATAGGCATGGCTAAGGCAAAGAACACCGATAAGCTCGTTGTGCAGAATGCCGCCAAGACCCTTCTGGCCAACATCCGCTTTGCGAGCGTGGACGACCCCATTCGCACCATCACCGTTACCTCCTCGATTCCCAACGAGGGCAAGTCTACGGTTTCCATTAATCTTGCTCAGGCAATCGCCACGAGCGGCAAGTCCGTGCTCCTGGTCGAGGCCGATATGCGCCGCAGGTCCCTTTCCGATATGCTCGGCGTTCGTTCGCGCGGCGGACTCTATGCGGTCCTTTCCGAGCAGATCTCCATTGACCAGGCAATTGTCGAGACGGGTCAGAAGAACTTCTACTTCCTCGATGCCGAGCCGCATATTCCCAATCCTGCCGACATCATCGTCTCCCATCGCTTTGCCAAGCTGGTCAAGGCACTGTCTGCTAAGTTCCAGTACGTCATCTTCGATGCTCCTCCGGTCGGCACCTTCATCGATGCTGCCGAGATTGCCAGCCTGACCGACGGCGCGCTGTTCGTGGTGCGCGAGGACTTTACCAAGCGCGAAGAGGCGCTCAACGCTATCGCCCAGCTTAAGAAGTCCGAGAAGGTCAAGCTCATCGGTACCGTCATGAATTACTGTGAGACCGAGACCAGCGAGTACTACTATTCTTACTACACCAAGGACGGTAAGAAGGTTAAGAAGGGATCCGACGATCAGGGCACTTCCAAAAAGGGCATCTTCACCAACCGAGCAAACGTTTAGTTGATTAAGGCTGACCTATGCGTGATATTCATTGCCATATCTTGCCGGGTGTAGACGACGGCGCCGCCGATCTCGAAGAGAGCTTGGCGATGCTCGAGGCTGCCAAGCGGGCCGGTGTAACCAGAATCGTTTGCACTCCTCACTGCCGTGATCCCTATTTTGATTACGACAAGATGTGGGATGCCTTTGAGCTGCTGCGCGATAACGCTGACGGTTTTCCGCTCCAGATGGGCTTCGAGGTCAACCATCGAAAGCTCGTTGAGCTTGGTATCGATGCCGCGGATCACTTGCATTTCGATGGGACCAACGAGTTTCTGCTCGAGCTTTCGACGCATGCCGATGCGTATGCGTTTAGAGAGTACGAGAACACGATTTACGATTTGCAGTGCCGTGGCTACCAGGTGATCATCGCTCATCCTGAGCGCTATCGTGCGGTTCAAAAGGATGTAAACGTGGCGGAGCGCCTGGTCGATATGGGCTGCAAGCTGCAGGCTTCGGCGGACTTTATTGCCGGCGGTCGCTTTGGTCGCGAGAAAAAGCCGGCACAGCGCCTGTTCGATCAGAACCTGTACAGCTTCATCGCGAGTGATGCCCATAACGTGGGTCATTACGACTGCCTGGCGAAGGCTCGCGCGAAGTTTAGCGTGCGCGGAGCTCATTTTCGCTAAAATCTGTCCCTAACGTTCGCATTGAATGAAAGGGCAGCCATGGATATCCAATTCAAGATGGGTTGCTTTGATGACGCGGCGCAGGTGCGCCGCGCCGTTTTTATGGACGAGCAAGGCTACGAGAACGAGTTCGACGCTATCGATGAGGCGCCGACTTGTATCCATGTGACGCTATACGTGGACGGCGAGCTCACCGGCTGCTCGCGCGTGTTTCCCGAGGAACTGGAGCGCGCGGCAGATGCCGAAGCCCCAGTTTTGCCGGCGTGCGACTTGGACGAAGGCGTCGCGGCGGGGGAGACCTATATTATGGGCCGCGTTGCGGTGCTATCCTCAATGCGTCGCCGCGGTCTGGCGAGCAAGATTGTCGAGGCCAGCGAAGCTGCTGCGCGCGATGCCGGCGCCAAGCTCATAAAGCTGCATGCGCAGGAGTATGTGTTGCCACTCTACGCCAAGGCCGGCTACACGCAGATTGCCCCGGTGGACTACGAAGACGAAGGCCAGCCCCACGCCTGGATGGCCAAACTGCTGGGCGGCAGATAGGGGGCGGCAGATAGAGACGTTCCTTTTCTGCCGGCAGTTGGGGACACTCCTCGACAATTGGTGCATGGGGCATTGCAACATACAGTTTTTCGATTCCGTATGTATATATGCGCGCTAATGGGTTATAAAATC
>CAUFXK010000107.1 GCA_959596495.1 uncultured Collinsella sp.
CTAGGCCCAATTTCCATCCCTAGTTGTTACAGATCGAGACATTTCGGCAGCCCCCTTTCACCATCCCATTCAAATACAACAATTTTGTTAGTCTTGGTTAACTTTTAAGCTTAAAACGGGTATCCTTTGCGGCGTCAAGCAAACGGCACGCACACCGTGCCAGATCAAGGAGGCCCCTATGGCGCACCAAGCAGACCAGCAGACGATGCAACTCGTCCTTATCCGTCACGGAGAGTCCGAGTGGAACAAGCTCAACCTGTTCACCGGCTGGACCGATGTCGAGCTCACCGACACGGGCCGCGAAGAGGCAGCGGCAGGCGGCCGCGCCCTCAAAGAAGCCGGTTTCGACTTTGACGTCTGCTACACTTCGCGCCTCAAGCGCGCGATCCACACCCTCGACATCGTGCTCGGCCAAATGGATCGCGAGTGGCTGCCCGTCATCAAATCCTGGAAGCTCAACGAGCGCCACTACGGTGCGTTGCAGGGTCTCAACAAGGCCGATGCCGCCGCGGAGCACGGCGACGAACAGGTGCTCATCTGGCGCCGCTCCTTCGATATCTGCCCGCCGGCACTCGAGCCGAACGACGCGCGCGATCCCCACACCCAGGAGCAATACCGTGATGTCGCGCCCGATCAGCTGCCCTATACCGAGTGCCTCAAGGACACGATCGCCCGCGCCTGGCCTTATTATGAGGACGAGATTCGCCCCCAGATGCTCGCCGGCAAGCGCGTACTCATCGCCGCACACGGCAACTCCCTGCGCTCACTCGTCATGAAGCTCGAGCACCTCACGCCCGAGGAGATCCTCAAGGTCAACATCCCCACCGGCGTGCCGCTCGTCTACACCTTCGATACCGATTTCAACGTCCTCGACAAGCGCTACATCGGCGACCCGGCGACCATCGCCGCCAAGATCGACGCCGTGGCCAATCAGGGCAAAGCACACAAGTAGCCCCAACCCAAAACCGACGCGTGGCGCCGCACGGCCCAGATGCGACGTCACGCCGCCCATACACAGGAGCGCACCATGCTCAACCATCTCAAACAACACTTTGGCTCCCGACGCACCGGTGGTCACGGAGGCCTAGACATTGCGCGGCATATCGGCCCCGGGCTGCTCGTGACCGTCGGCTTTATCGACCCGGGCAACTGGGCCTCCAATATGGCCGCGGGCTCGCAGTTTGGCTACGCGCTGCTGTGGATCGTCACGCTGTCCACGATTATGCTCATTGTGCTGCAGCACAACGCTGCGCACCTGGGTATCGCCACGGGTGCCTGCCTTGCCGAGGCCACGACACGTTACCTCCCCCGCTTCGTTGGACGCACGGTACTCGCCAGTGCCTATCTCGCGACTGTCGCCACCGCCATGGCCGAAGTCCTGGGTGGCGCGATTGCCCTTCAAATGCTCTTTGGGCTGCCCGTGCGCGCGGGCTGCGTCATCGTGGCGGCAGTATCGATGGCGATGCTCATGACGAGCTCCTACAAGCGCGCCGAACGCTGGATCATCGCCTTCGTGGGTGTGGTGGGACTCTCGTTTTTAGCAGAGCTCGCGCTGGTCAAAGTCGACTGGCCGCAAGCAACCGCAAGCTGGATCACGCCTAGTATGCCCACTGGCTCTGCCGCGATTATCGTGAGCGTCCTGGGTGCGGTCGTTATGCCACACAACCTTTTTCTGCACTCCGAGGTCATCCAATCCATGCACTTCGAAGGCCAAGGCGAGCAGGTTATCGAAGAACGTCTGCGCTACGAGCTCTTCGACACGCTCTTTTCGATGGGCGTGGGCTGGGCAATCAACTCGGCCATGGTCATCCTGGCCGCAACGACCTTCTTTGCGCACGGCATGGTCGTAGACGACCTCGCCGTCGCAGCGGCCACGCTCTCCCCCATTCTGGGCCCGGCAAGCTCGACCATCTTTGCCGTGGCGCTGCTGTTTGCGGGCCTCTCGAGTAGTGTGACGGCGGGTATGGCGGCGGGCACCATCACCGCGGGCATGTTCGACGAGGAATACGACATACACGACCGACATTCCTCGATCGGGGTGGCGGCCTGTTTCGTCGGCGCAGTGGCGGCGTGCTTGGTCGTCCCGAATCCTTTTGAGGGTCTCATTTGGAGTCAGGCACTGCTGTCGCTTCAGCTGCCGATTACGGTCTTTGTGCTCATACGACTCACCAGTTCGCCCCGCGTCATGGGTAAATACGCCAACTCGCGCCCGCTCAACGCGCTGCTCGTAGGGATCGGTGTCATCGTGACGATTCTCGATGTCGTGTTGTTGACAGGGATGTAATGGGGCGGGACACCTACCCAGGCAAATGTCTCGATCTGTAACAGGAAGACCCGTTTTGAGCCGTTAGATGTTACAGATTAAGACAAAAGGTCGGCCGGACTCACAACAGACAGGATCGGCCAACAGCAACCGTGATCCCTTGGGGGCGGAGGAAAAGGGCCCCGGCCGAGAATTCGACCGAGGCCCTTGGACAGAGCTATGTGTTGCTACAAGCCGTGTGCCGACGAGCTACTCCTCGACGAGCTCAAACTGATCGGGACCGACGCCGCACACCGGACACACATAATCCTCGGGCAGCTCGGGCGTATCGACCTCAACCTCGTAACCGCAAACGACGCACACGAACTTATACGTCTTCTTCTCCTCAGCCATGATGTTCTCCTCTCGAACGCGACTGGTGATGTACTTCGCTTATTAGTATATGTTATCAATAATATAATGCAAGTATTTTTAGTACATTTCTAGCCTTGATACGAGGACGCCTTCGGAGGCGTCTTGCCCTTCAGGACCTTATGGTAGTAATCGTAGGTGAGCGGCGTCTCGTCGCTCAGGCGCTCGGCATCCTCGACCTCGCCGATAAACAGTAGATGCGTGCCCACATCCACAGTGTCGATCAGACGGCAGCTAAACAGGGCCGCCGCGTGCTCGGGAACACAGGGCATGCCCAAAGCCGTCTCGCGGGTCTCGTATTTGGCAAACTTGTCATAATCGCTGCTGGTGCGGAACCCAAAGTTACCGATGTAGAGCATATCGGCGGTCTGATCGATCACGGTCAGCGCGAACGCTTTGGCCGAAGCGATGACGCCCGAGGTGACG
Source organism: uncultured Collinsella sp. (assembly GCA_959596495.1). Classification (GTDB taxonomy): domain Bacteria; phylum Actinomycetota; class Coriobacteriia; order Coriobacteriales; family Coriobacteriaceae; genus Collinsella. The sequence continues at coordinate 3,101 of CAUFXK010000107.1, forward strand.
TTGTCCTTGTTCACGGCAACCGAAATGCGCGGCGGCATGGACGTCACCTGCACCGCAGTGTTGATGACGCAGCCGGCGCGCAGCCCGTCTGCCGCGGCGCTCACCACGTACAGACCGCTCGGCATGGTAAAGAACGCAGTTTTGTCCATAACAATCACTCCCCTAACCCGGGTTGGAACCTCATGGATGTATGTACCCACAAAAAAGGCAGCGCCCATAACGGACGCCACCTTTGAAACATATGTGTCAGAACAGTAAGAAAGATGAGACACCCGCAGCTGCGGTGAAATAGGGACTGAATAGCCCCTCAAACAGGCAAACCAGTCCGTATTCCACCGCAACTTATGAAGGACGGTCAGCGGTTGCGTTCCTTGAGGGCGCGGTCGATCTCGCGTTGGACATCACGCTTGGCCATGTCCTCGCGCTTGTCGTAGAGCTTCTTGCCGCGACCCAGGCCCAGCAGCAGTTTTACGCGACCGTCGGTATTAAAGTAGAGCTCCAACGGAACCAGCGCATAACCACGGTTGCGAAGTTTGCCGTCAAGAAAGTCGATCTCCTTGCGATGCAGCAGCAGACGGCGCCGACGGTCGGGATCGCGATTCCACACGCCACCATGGCTATAAGGGTGGATATGCAGGCCGACGAGCCAGCACTCCCCGCCACGAATCAGTGCAAAGGTATCGGTAATCTGGCAGGCGCGCTCGCGAATCGACTTGACCTCGGTACCGCTCAGCTCAATACCGCACTCAAACGTCTCATCGATAAAGTACTCGTGATGTGCCGAGCGATTCTTGGAAATGAGCTTGCGCTCGCGCTTACTGGGCATCGCCGGCCTCCTTGGCGCCATTGGCGTTTGAGCCCGCAGCCTCGCGCTTTGCCTTGCGCTCGGCGTTGAGCTCGGCGTCGCTCTCGCGCACCAGCTTAATGATCGCCGCGCATGCCTCCTCGCCCACCAGGTCGCGGGCACGGACCGTCAGGCGCGTAGCCTCCTGCTTGTCGCCGTCGCTTGCAGCATCGGTCGCGCACATGATCAGGCAGATGGCGATCTCGGCCGAAGGCGAGGTCGGCACGCCCTGCAGGGCGAGCTCACCCATCACATGGTCGTCACTCTCGTCCGCGGCATCCGGATAGGTGGTATGGATCTTGTTGAGCAGGCGCGTCGTATGCGCATCATTGGGTGCCAGGCGCAGCGCCAGACGCGCGCAGCCCACGGCAGCCGAAATGTTCTCGGCCTCGGGCTCCAAGAAGTACTGACCCAAGTTGGTGTAGGCGCGTGCGGCGCACTTACCGTCGCTCGCGCGCTCCAGCACCGAGAACGAGAGCGATGCCCACTCCTGCTTGTCCTCGAGCGCGCGGAACAGCTCGGCCAAGTCCAAGCGATAGTTGCAGTTCATGGGATCCCAACGCACAGCCTGCATCAGGGCATTCCGAGCACTCACATAATCCTGCTGGCGAATGTAGGCATACGCCATGTCGGAATACAGGCGATCAAAGGGCACCTCGACCTGCACCAGCTCGCGCGGATCCTTTTCCACGCGGCGGTA
>CAUFXK010000108.1 GCA_959596495.1 uncultured Collinsella sp.
CAAGGCAAAAACCTACCAAAAAGGGACAGGTTTGTTTTGGCAGGTTTTATCTGGGAAAACGCAAATGGCTGCCCAACAGGCCACGCAAGACCATTCCCAAAAATAAGGGCGCCGGGAGGCGGTGACTCCTGGTGCCCGTCAAAGGGACTATGTTGTCTGTTGGACCGCACGGTCCATCGCGGCGATAACGCCGACTAGGCCTGAAGTGCCTGCAGCTGCTTGTGAACCTCGATGAGCTCCGTCGCCATGACTCGCATGGTCTCGGTACCGGCCATCTGGTCCTCGGCATGCAGCAGAATCAACGGGGCCTCGCCGTTACGCTCGCCGTTGGCCTCCTTCTTCAGAAGCCCCATGTGAACATCGTGACCACCGTTATAGGCCTCGTCGCCCTGCTTGATAAGCTCCTCGGCGGCGTCAAAATCGCCCTCCTTGGCCTTTTGCACGGCATTGATGTACATGCTCTTGGCGGTACCGACGTAGCTGATGATCTCAAAGCAGGTCATCTGCAGTTCGTTCATATCGTCCATGCGGAGCACCTAGCCCATCACGCTGACGCAGTGGTCGATGATGCCGGCAGCGTTCATGCGGCCGTAGTCGACCATGTTGATGACTTCGACCGGAAAACGACCGGCGGCCTCCTTCTCAAAATCGCCCTTGGTGTAGCCGATCTGCGGGCCAAGCAGCAACATGTCGCACTCGTCCAGGTGATCGTGGGCCTCGTTCATGGGACGAGCCTCGACCTCAATATCCAGACCACGGTTCGCAACCTCGGCCTGCATCTTCTGGACCAGCAGGCTCGTGGACATACCGGCATTGCAGCAGAGCATGATCTTCTTCATGGTTTCCTCCTTATAACTGCGCGGCGCGCAGACGACGACTGGTTGTATTCCTTGCGGTTATTGTGCCCTCCTTCTGCGCCCTTACGCAAAAGAGAGGTGCGGGCACCGGCACCGCGTACCGGCGCCCGCAAAGGTGAAAGGGAAAACGAACGTTTAGGCGTTCTGCTCGGCAAGGGCCTCCTGCTTGGCGATGGCCTTCTCGGAGATCCTCATAAAGGGCAGGTAGACAGCCATACCGATGACAAGCTCGATAGCCTGCCACACGCCGGCGCGCCAGTCAAAGCCCGTAGCGAGCAGGGCATTGATGACGGGAGGCATGGTCCAGGGCACCTGGGCGATGCAGGGGCTGATGATGCCTGCGCAGGTAAGGCCATAGGTGATGCCGATGAACAGATCGGGAAGAAGGACGAACGGGATCATGAGCGGCAGGTTGTACACGATGGGGTAACCGTAGATAACCGGCTCGTTGATGTTGAACAGACCAGGCAGGATAGCCATCTTGGAAACGGTCTCGGAAGCCTTGTTCTTGGAGAACAGGAGCGTGTCGAGCAGAAGCATGAGGGTGCAGCCCGAGCCGCCGATGAGGGCGAAGCTGTTAACGATCTGCATGTTCATGTAGTGATCGGGCTGGATGGTGCCACCGGCGGCAAAGGTAGCCATGTTGTCGACGATGAGCATGGTCAGGATCGGCTCGACGGTAGCGCCAGAGATGGTGGACTGGTGAATACCGACGCAGAACAGCAGGTTAGCAAGGGTGTAGATGAGGATAACAGCCCACGGACCGGCGTTCATGATGCTCTTGAGCGGGTTGGAGATGCACGTGGAGATGATGGTGCACAGATCGGTGCCGGCAAACACGGCGAGCAGAGCCGCGGCAATGGCGAAGATCGAGAGGTTGAGCAGCATCGGGATCATGACGTTAAAGGAGTTGGAGACCGCGGGAGGCACACCCTCGCCCAGCTTGACCTTGAGCTTCTCGACGCCGGAAATCTTAATGAAGAGCGTAACGGAGAGCAGGGCGATGATAATGGCCGCGAACAGACCGTTGGTACCGGTGTTGGCAGTCGAAAGGGCGCCCGTGACCTCGGCAGAGGTAATCTTGTCGGTGAGCAGCGGACTCGTGGCGGCAAGCGTGGCGGTGATCTGCTGCGGCATCATGATGACGAAAGCGGAGATGGCGACGACCACGCAAGCGAGCGGGTTATCGAAGCGCTCGTTCTTAGCGAGGCTGTAGCCAATCAGTCCAGCCAAGATGATGGCAGAGACGTTGAGGGTGCCCAGCGTAATTGCCGAACCCCACGTCTGAAGGTTGGCAAGGCCCGCCGCATCGAGCGGGAACAGAGGGAACACGACGTTGTTAATAAGAACCGCGATACCCGCAAGGATATAGAGCGGCGTGATGGTCGCGAAGGCGTCACGCAGGGAACGCAGGTGAACCTGGTTTCCCACCTTCGCAGAGACCTCGGCAAACTTGTCGAGGAAGCTCTTTCCGTTGTCACTGGCCATGATTGCTCCTAACTTTCAAATCCGGCCTTTTCCTATGCGCACGGTGGTCTGTCGCCCTCTGCCACCAGATGTGCCATGTGTTGCGCGCAGCGGCGCGCGGTCTGGGCGTTCGCCCGTTCGCTAATCAACCACGTGAGTCGTGGCGACCTGCTTGAGCCAAGCTGCCGACTTCTTAAGGCGGCGCTTGTAGCCGTCCATAAGGTCGACCTCGACAAAACCGTAACGGTTCTTAAAGGCATTCGCCCAAGACCAGTTATCGATGACGGCCCAATAATGGTATCCACGACACTTGGCGCCCTCGGCAATTGCCTTGGCAACCCACTCCAGGTGCTGGCGTACAAAGTCGACGCGGTAGTCATCCTGGATGGTTCCTTCGGCGTCTCGGTTCTTGTATTCGTCCATGATGCCGATGCCGTTCTCGGAAACGAACCACTCAAGATCGGGGTAGTTCTTAGCGCAGTCCATGCCAAAGTCGTAGAGGCCCTGCGGGTAGATCTCCCAGCCGCGGCTCTCGTTCATAACGGCGTCGGGCCACACGTACTCGTCGGCAAAGTGCGGCAGACCGTACTGGTCGATCTTGCTCGCCGGCGCCTGAACGCGCGTGGGGTGGTAGTAGTTGCAACCGAGCCAGTCGACAACACCCTGCTTAAGAATCTCTTGGTCGCCGGCACGGAACGGAAGCTTAACGCCGCCCTCGGCCAGGCTGTCGAGCACGTCGGCGGGAAGCTCGCCCTTGGTAATGAGGTCGAGCCACCAGCGGTTGTTGATGCCGCTGGTCATACGCACGGCCTCGAGGTCCGCCTCGCTGGGGTTCTCCTTGGTGTAGACCGGGGTAAAGCAGTTGATCATGCCGATCTTGGCATCGCTGCGAACGGCGCCCTCGTCATAGGCGCGACGGTAGTTGGCCACGGCCAGCGCATGTGCCAGCGAGATGTGATACTGCACGGTGCGAGCGCGGCTAAAGTCGTGGAGCTGCGGGAACCACACGCCCTCCTGATAGCGCTGCTCGGGCTCGACGATGGGCTCGTTAAAGGTGAACCAGTACTTGATCTCCTGGCCAAACTCGTGGAAGGCGACGTCGGCGTAATGTGCGTAAGCCTCGACAACCTCACGGCTCTCCCAGCCGCCACGGTTAAAAAGATAGGTGGGCATGTCAAAGTGGTACAAGTTGACAAACGGCTCCAGGCCGGCTTCGCGAGAGGCGCGGAACAACTCGTGATACCACGCGGCGCCCTCCTCATTAAGGTTGCCGTCGGCATCGAGCAGACGGCTCCACTGGATGGAAGTGCGATAGGTATCCAGGCCCAAGTCCTTCAAAATGCGAAGGTCTTCCTGGTACTTGGCCATAAAGTCATTGCCGGCGTAAGAGCCAACGCAGTTGTAGAACGAGCCCAGATCCTGGATGGACCAGGTGTCCCACAGGTTCTCGAGCTTGCCGCCCTGGTTCCACTGACCCTCAGTCTGCGGGCCGGACATAGCAGCGCCAAAGAAGAAGTCGTTGGGCAGCTGATACTGTGCCATCAAAGTCCTCGCTTTCGTGTTCTAGAGCTTCCGGTTGGAGACGGGTTTGCTTTGGCAGGTTATCCGGCGCGGGCGCGCACCGGTCATACCGATATCCAACCCGCCAAAACAAAACCGTCCCCAAACGGTCGATCCTGTTCTGCGGAAAGATTCCGTTCGTTGCTTAAACTATAGCGCTCTAATTCTAAAAGTAGAGCGTCTTTTTCTTTTTTCTTTCTCGAGCTTCTTAGATAAAGGTTATATGGGTGCCTTGTTAAGGGTTATACTTACTTGCGTATTGATATATGTCGGAAAGGAGGTTCAATGATTCCCAAATACGAGGCGATAGCTGCAGACATTCGTCGAAGCATCGAGGATGGCACTCTTAAACCGGGCGACAAGCTTCCCACCGTCGTTGAGTTCTGCGAGCTCTATAGCGTTTCCAAAATCACCGTCAAACGAGCTATCGAGCAAATCACCGAGGAAGGTCTTATTACCAGCCGACGCGGATCGGGTACCTACGTTAAGGACACGGCGGGACTTCCCGGTCAGGCGTTTTTCCAGGGCAAAAACGACCGTGCCCAGGGCTTTTCGTATGAGCACCGCGGGGAGAAGGTGACCTCGGTGGTCTACGATTTCTCGATTGTTAATCCACCAGCGGACATCGCAGCCCAGCTGGGAATTGCCGAGGATGACTTTG
>CAUFXK010000109.1 GCA_959596495.1 uncultured Collinsella sp.
AACGCGTTCGATTGGCAGGTGTCGTGATGGCGTTCGAGACGTTTGCCGTTCACGCGGCCTGCATCCGTGGCGTCGAGGCGATTCACGTCACGGTCGAGGTCTCGCTTGCCGGTGGTGTTCCGGGCATCCAAATGCTCGGCATTCCGAGTATGGAGGTGATGGAGTCACGCGGTCGTATTCGCTGCGCGATGCGCTCCGCCGGGTTCGAGATCCCACGCTCGGGCATTACGGTCAACCTAGCGCCCGGCGATATTCGCAAGACCGGTAGCGGCTTTGATCTGCCCATCGCCATCGCGGTTCTGGCGGCCGATGGGCAGATTCCCCGTGACAACCTCGATCGCTGCCTTATCGCCGGCGAGCTCGGCTTGGACGGTACGGTGCTTCCCGTCAAGGGCGAGGTGGCGTTTCAGCTATTGGCACGTGATATGGGGCTGTCCTTTATCGCCGGCTGGTCCGATCAGCATGTGCCGCTTGCGGGCGTGGATTGCGGATTTATCGATCATTTGTCTCAGCTTGCTCGCGGCATGGGCGATGCCGTGCGTCATTATCTGGATTCCGAGGGTGTTGAGGCGACCTTTGAGCCCGAACTCGACTATGCCGATGTGCTAGGGCAGGAAGTCGCTAAACGCGGCATGGCGCTTGCGGCCGCCGGCGAGCTCGGTTTGCTTATGATCGGGTCCCCGGGATCGGGCAAGACGATGCTCGCCCGTCGTATGACCGGCATCCTGCCCGAGCTTTCCGTTGAGGATCAACAGGAGGCGCTGTGCATCCATTCGGTTTTGGGTGAGAACATCGATGGCTTATTGGCAGGTCATCGGCCGTTTCGAAGTCCCCATCACAGCATATCAACGGCTGGCCTCATTGGCGGAGGGCGCCCGGTGCATCCGGGTGAGATCAGCCTGGCTCATGGCGGCGTGCTCTTTTTGGACGAGCTTGCTGAGTTTCCCACGGGTGTGCTGCAGACGCTGCGTCAGCCCATCGAACGCGGCTATGTGAGGATCGTGCGCGTCGACGGGGCCTTTACCTTCCCGTCGCGCTTTCAGCTGCTGGCTGCGAGCAATCCCTGCCCCTGCGGTTTTTTGGGCGATCGCGAGGTACCGTGTCGCTGCTCGGCGGCGATGGTCGAGCGCTATCGGTCTAAACTGCGCGGTCCTTTGGCCGACCGTATCGACATGATGATCGATGTGACCCGTCCCGACCCCCAAGTGATTATCGAGGGTGCGGAGGGTATGTCGTCTGCCGAGTTACGTGACTACGTTGTGCGCGGTCGCGCTTTTCGCGCCTGGCGCGAATCCCGTATGGACGATGCGGATGCCGAGGCCGAGGATGACGAGACACGGTCCATTGACGGCGTCGTTTCGACCTTTGAGCTCGATGATGCGGCGGAGAAGTGTGTGCTCGGCCTGTCGAAGCGCACACATCTCACGGGTCGCGGCATCGTGCGACTGGTGCGTATCGCGCGTACAATCGCCGACGTCGCCGAGAGCGAGCAGGTGACGCAGGACCACGTGCTTGAGGCAGCGATGTACCAGGGAAGGAGGGACCAATGATGGCCGAGGGGACCTACGAGCTGCATCCAGGTGATGCGTTGTATCCCGAGACCGTTTTGGAGCTTTCTGATGTACCCCAGACGCTCTATGTGCGCGGCAACCCCGAGGTGCTTTCGACGCCCGCGCTCTCCATCATCGGCGCGCGCAAGGCCTCGCCGTATGGTCTTGCCGTGGCAGAGCTTGCGGCAAAGGTGGCGGTCGAGGCGGGAGTGACGGTAGTTTCGGGCGGCGCGGTCGGTTGTGACCAGGCCTCGGGTTGGGCTGCGGTCAATTCCGGCGGCAAACACGTCGTGGTGCTGGGGACGGGCGCCGACGTGGTCTATCCGCGCTCGAGTGCTGGCCTCATCACGCGCACACTCGATACGGGCGGCGCGGTCGTGTCGATCTCCCCGTGGGGCATGGGTCCGCGCAAGTTTGCCTTTCCGCGCCGCAATCGCGTGATCGCGGCCCTGTCGCAAGCCCTCTTTGTATCCGAGGCGGGTATGCCTTCCGGGACGTTTTCTACAGCCGAGGCTGCTATGGATTTGGGGCGAGAACTTCTTGCCGTGCCGGGGTCGATCCTATCGCCCGAGTCGCGTGGCACGAATTACCTCATTGCGAACGGTGCCTGCTGCATCATCGACGAGGAATCTATCGAGATAGCTATCTCACGCATCTACGGCACCCTGCGCTACTCGCGCCCCGATGCTCCCGGCATTGCCGACCTGGATCCAACGCAGCAGACCGTGATGCATGCGCTCATCGCCTCTCCGCTCAAAGTCGACGACATCGCGGCGCTCGTCTCGCTCGATGCCGTCGGCGTACTTAAGCTCCTGGGTTCGCTTGAGCTCGAGGGTCTTATCGAGCGCATGATGGATGGAAGGTATGCGCCCTCCAAGTTTGCCCTTCACGCCCAGACACCCTTCGGTCACAATGGAAAACATGTCAATTAGAAAGGTGTTTGCAGATGCTGTTTGATCAGGTGACGGTTATCGGTGGCGGTCTGGCGGGTTCGGAATGCGCGATCCAGCTGGCGGACCGCGGTTTTGCCGTTAAGCTGTGCGAGATGCGCCCCCAGGTTAGCTCCCCGGCTCACCATACCGATCACTTGGCAGAGCTCGTCTGCTCCAATTCGTTTAAGTCGACCCGTCCGGATTCCGCGGCTGGTTTGCTGAAGGCCGAGCTTGAGCGCATGGGTTCAGTCCTGCTCGATTGCGCCCATCGCGCGGCTGTTCCCGCTGGCGGTGCCCTGGCGGTCGACCGCGTCAAGTTTTCCGAGCTTGTCGAGGCCGAGGTTGCCGCCCGTCCCAATATCGAGGTCGTGCACGGCGAGGTCACGCAGATTCCCGAGGGCCACGTGGTCATTGCCGCGGGCCCGCTGTGTTCACCGGCGCTGAGCGAAGAGGTCATGAAGCTCGTCGGTGGCGACGCCCTTGCGTTCTTCGATGCCGCGGCGCCGATCGTCGATGCCTCCACGCTCGATATGGACGTGCTGTTTTCGCAGTCGCGCTACGAGGAGCAGGGGAGCGGCGACTATCTCAACGCTCCGCTCAACAAGGAGGAGTACGAGGCCTTTATCGAGGCACTTACCACGGCCGACCGCGTGGTGCTCAAAGACTTTGAGGGCGGCGATCTGTTTCAGGCCTGCCAACCTGCCGAGGAAGTTGCGCGCACCGGCAAGGACGCCATTCGCTTTGGCGCCATGAAGCCCGTCGGCCTCACCGACCCGCGTACCGGACGTCGCCCTTGGGCGGCGATTCAGCTGCGTGCCGAGAACAAGGAGAAGACCGCCTATAACCTGGTGGGCTTCCAGACCAACCTGACCTTTGGCGAGCAGAAGCGCGTCTTCCATATGGTGCCGGGCCTGGAGAACGCTGAGTTCTTCCGCTACGGTGTCATGCACCGCAATACCTTTGTCGACGCCCCGCACGTGCTCGATGGCACCTTTGCCGTGCCTGGTACCGGCGTGCGCCTGGCCGGTCAGATCACCGGCACCGAGGGGTACATGGAAGCCGTGGCGACCGGTCTGCTCGCGGCGCTCAACACCTATGCCGAGGCTATCGGCGCCGCGGGCGTCGAGTTGCCCCGCATGGGCGCCCTGGGCGCGCTCGTGGGCTATGCGACCGATCCTGCCACCGTGGGCTACCAGCCCATGCATGTCAACTTTGGCCTGGTGCCGCCACTCGAGGATGGTAAGCGCCGCAGCAAGCGCGACCGCTACCAGGCCTATGCGGACCGTGCGCTCGAGGCCCTTGATGCCTATCTGGTCACTCGCCCCGATCTGTTTGGAGGCGACCGGTCATAGCCTTTGACCTGTACGACACCGTCGACTCGTTTATCGCCTATATCGCACGTGTCGAGGGGCTTTCTCCCAATACGGTGACGGCCTATGGCTCGAGGCTGGAGCGCTTTGCTGCCTGGTGCGAGCGCGAGGATATCGATGCTTTCGCTGCCGACGTGCGCACCATTCGTCGCTATCTTGCCGAGCTTTCGCGTGAGCAGGTGGCTCCCCGAACGCTTGCGGCGCATCTGTCGGCTATCCGATCGCTCTATCGATGGATGGCTGCCGAGGGGGTCGTGGAGGGCGATGCAGTCTCGGCGATCGCATCGCCCAAGCTGCCGCGTGACCTGCCGGGCGTCCTTACGACCAAGCAGGTCGAGGCGCTGCTCAAGACGCCTGATACCTCAACACCCGCGGGACTGCGCGATGCGGCGATGCTCGAGCTGCTCTATGCCTCGGGCGCCCGTATCTCAGAGCTCGCAGCACTCAATGTGGAGTCCATTGCGTGGTCCGAACGCACGCTGCGCCTGTGGGGCAAGGGGAGCAAAGAACGTATCGTCCCTCTGTATCGTCGTGCGCTCGAGGCGACGCGTCTCTATATTGAGGAGGGGAGGCCGGAGTTGCTCGCTCAGGCAAAGCGTCGTGACCCCGCTACCGGGCCGCATCCGCTGCTTATATCGGCGCGCGGAAACCGCATGAGTGCCGCCATGCTCAGAAGGCGGTTCCACATGC
>CAUFXK010000110.1 GCA_959596495.1 uncultured Collinsella sp.
GAAGATGGGGAGAGCTCATGGCTTCTTCTGATGCAACACAACGAGCAGTCCTTGCAGGACTTTCGTGCGGGATCGGCCTTGCCGCTCCCGTGGTTATGTATGCCGCGACGCTGCCGTTTTCGTCTGTGAACGAGACGGTCGTGGCGGGTGCGGTTCCCTTCGCCGTGGGCGCGGTGGCGGGCGTGGGTATCTATGCCGCCTCGCTGGGTATCTCCGAGTATCGTGCGCAGCGTGAAGAGCGTCTGTTCCAACCCGATGCCATGGGCGGTGCCGCCAATCTCAATCAGCATCAAAGCGAGTTCAAGACCGCCTCGATTCCAGCTCAGCAGCAGGATTCGACTCCTTACGCTGCGGCTTCTGCTTCTCAGGCTCAGGCGGAGCAGTCTACCTCGGCATTCCTTTCCGGCCTGACTGGTGCGTTCCAGCGCCGTCATGCCGATGATGGTGTTCCTACCATCGCTCGAGCCGCAGATGCTATGGACGAGGACGAGGCTTGGTCCATGATCGACAGTATGCTCGACGACGATTCGCCGGTGAGCTGCGACCCTGCACACTCGCGCGACGTCTATCAAGTCGCCATCGACGAGCTCACCAACGGCGGGCAGACCGGCTCCTTCAATCGCGACGACATCGCCGCCGCGGCACGCGCTGTGTCTGGTTCCCAGGCCGCCCCTGCGGGCAGCACGGCGGCTTTCGTGGCACTCGTTGCCAACGCGGCAGCCAATAACGCCTACAACGCTACCTCGGCGGACGCGAACGCTTCTGCCGACAATTCGTACGTTGATGAAGCCATGACTGCGGACGAGGAGGCCGTTGCCGCCCGCCGTGCCGCCGAAAGCTCGCTGTGGGGCGCTCCTGCCCAGCAGCAGGCGGCTGAGGCTGCGCCGTACAATGCAAACCTCGCCAGCATGCCTATCATTTCCGGTGTCGCGGACATCGATCTCGATGACCTCGATGAGCCTGCGGCCATCACCGCATCGATTGATGCCCAAGATCGCATCGACACCGGCGACCTTCCGGATGCCTCGCTCGAGGTTGATGTCCCCATGGCCGATTACTCGGGCCACGAGGACATGTGGGCCGCCGCCACCGCGATTCTGGATGAGATCGACGAGCCTGCTCCTGTTGCAGCCCCCGCTCCCGTCACTGCCCCTCAGCCTGCTGCCCCCGCCTATGTCGGCCGTCACAGCGCTGTGTTCCCCGAGGATACTGCCCGCATCTCGCGCGAGAGCATCGAGCGAGCCGAGGCTATTGCCGCCGGCATTATGGAAAATCGTCGTCACGAGCGCGTCAATCAGATCCTCGAGGAAGAGATCGAGCGCCTGCAGTCCTCTACCGCCAAACGTACGGGCCGTGCCTATCTGAGCGTTATCGAGGGCGGTACCGCCAGCTTCGCGCCGCTCCGCGCGGAGGCATAACTTCTGCATGGTTAAGATCAATCGAAAATGGGCGGTCGTGACCTGCCTGATGGCGCTCTTGATCTGGGGCAATTCGCTGGTTCCCGGCTCGGGGTCGGGCTCGCTGAGCCTAACGGTCATGGAAGCTATCCGCGGTTTCCTGCACGGCGTGGGACTTCCATATGCATGGGTGACCAACTTTGTTGTTCGCAAGTGCGCGCATTTTACCGAGTATATGGTGCTCGGCATCCTGGCAACGCATGCCTTTGATTATGAGGGGCGGCGCACCTTTGACGTGCTGCTGCCCACGGCGGTGTTCCTGCTGCTGATTCCTTCGATCGACGAGACGATTCAGCTCTTTGTGCCGGGACGCGCCGGCATGATCACCGATGTGATGATCGACTGCTGCGGAGCGGCAACGGGCGTCGTGCTCCGCTATCTCTTACGGTCGCTGATGTGCGCCAAAAAGGCCGCCTAGGACGTATTGTTTGGTCCTAGGCGGCCTTTTATATTTGAGGGCTTATATGAGGCGTGGTGGCGTCGTTCCGTAGGTCGGATTTGCCGGGCGCGCCACGCCCTGTGGGTGCGTCTGCTACTGAAGCGCCTGAGCGCCCAGGGCCAAGCAGCCCATAATGCCCTGCTTGCCCTCGAGGCTGTTGTTGACGATATAGCTATCGATGTCGGCCATCTCGGGCGTGACGATGTAGCCGTTGAGCATCTCGGCGCACTTCTTGCGCGCGAGCGACACGATGGGGGTGTGGTCGGCCACGCCGCCACCGATGACGATCTTCTGCGGTGCGTAGCACAGGATGTAGGTCATGAGCGCCTGTGCCAGATAGCCGGCGAGCAGGTCCATGGCCTCCGGGTCATCGGCCATGTCTCCAGCGCTCTTGCCATCCCAGCGCTTTTTAACGCCGGGGCCGGCGATGAGGCCCTCTAGGCAGTTGTCGTGGAAGGGGCAGGCGCTGTGCTCGCCAATGGTGTCGCGCGGGTCGCGCGTGACCAGGATGTGGCCGGCCTCGGGATGCATCATGCCGTGTACGAGCTTACCGCCCGAGAGCACGCCGGCGCCCACGCCGGTACCGATGGTCAGATACACCACGTCAGTGAGGCCCTGGGCGCAACCAAAGGTGACCTCGCCCAGGCAGGCGACGTTGACGTCGGTGTCGTAGCCGCAGGGAATATTGAGCTCGTTTTGGATGGTGCCCAGCAGGTCAAAGTAGCGCCATGCCGTTTTGGGCGTCTCCAGGATCTTGCCGTATTGGGGCGAGGCGGGGTTGACTGCGGTGGGTCCAAAGGCGCCGATGCCCAGCGCGGCGATGCCCTTGTTCGCAAACCATGCGTTGACGGCCTCAACGGTCTCCTGCGGGGTCATGGTCGCGATCTGCTCACGCTCCAGGACCGTACCGTCTGCATAGCCCGTGGCGCAGACCATCTTGGTGCCGCCGGCCTCGAGCGCTCCGATAAGCTGCTGCTCTGCCATAGTGTTCCTCTCCCAGGGACGAGTTGCTTCTTCTCTAAAGTATAGCGCTCTAAAAAATAAATGAGGTCGCTATAAAAAGAAACCTCGTGGCCCAACGGGTTCACGAGGTTTCTTTAGTGCCTTTAGTTACTGGCCGTCCTTACCCGCGTGGCTCGATTTTATCACGCAGGGACTTGAGGTTTTCGAGTGCGGCGTTAAGCGTTTCGTCTCGCTTGGCAAAGTGGAAGCGGATCAGATGATTGACGGGCTCGCGGAAGAAGCTCGAGCCCGGAACGGCGCCCACGCCCACCTTGGAGGCCAAATCCTCGCAGAAGTCGAGGTCGCTGTCATAGCCAAACTCCGAGATATCCATCATCACGTAGTAGGCGCCCTGCGGCACGTTGTGCTCAAGACCGATGCTATCGAGCCCCTGGCAGAACAGGTCGCGCTTGGCGGTGTAGAGGTCGAGGACCTCCTGGTAATAGCTGTCGTCGAATTTGAGGGCGGTGACGACAGCTTCCTGCAGGGGAGCGGCAGCACCCACGGTGAGGAAGTCGTGGACCTTTTTAATGCGCTCGGTGATCTGAGCCGGGGCGATGGTGTAGCCCAGACGCCAGCCGGTGATGGAGTACGTCTTAGACAGCGAACTGCAGCTGATGGTTCGATCGAACATGCCGGGCAACGTGGCCATATAGACGTGCTCGTGGGGCGCGTAGACGATGTGCTCGTATACCTCGTCGGTAATGCAGTAGGCGTCGTACTTTTTGCACAGGTCGGCGATAAAGGTGAGCTCCTCGCGGGTAAAGACCTTGCCGCAGGGGTTGGACGGGTTGCATAGGACAATCGCCTTGGGATCGTTGTCGCGGAAGGCCGCCTCGAGGACCTCACGGTCGAAGTCAAAGGTGGTCGGGTTGAGCGGCACGTAGATGGGCTCCGCACCCGAAAGGATCGTGTCGGCGCCGTAGTTCTCGTAGAACGGCGAGAAGATGACGACCTTGTCGCCGGGGTTCGTGACCGTCATCATGGCGGCCATCATGGCCTCGGTGGAGCCGCAGGTGACCACGATGTTCTCGTTGGGGTTGATCGGCATGCCCATAAAGTGCTCCTGCTTGGCGGCAAGCGCCTCGCGCATGGCCTGGGAGCCCCAGGTGATGGAGTACTGGTGGTAGAGCGGCTTGGGGTCGGTGGCGATGGTGCTGAGGCTATTGAGCAGCTGCGCCGGGGGATCAAAGTCGGGGAAGCCCTGTGACAGGTTGACGGCGCCATACTTGTTGGAGATGCGCGTCATGCGGCGGATGACCGAATCGGTAAACGTTGCCGTGCGGTTGGAGAGTTCTTTCATGCCGGTCCTTTCGAGCATTTGCAGTGGGGCAAGTTTACTCCTATGAAACCGGTGGGAAATGCTCGAAATGGTCTCGAAAAACTCTTTTCAAAATTCTTGAAAATTGGGGCTTGCATCGCGTGGCGTTCCTTGCAATAATAGTCGAGCGCGAAGCGCACAGGACACGGTGGGTGTAGCTCAGTTGGCTAGAGCGACGGGTTGTGGTCCCGTAGGTCGAGGGTTCGAGTCCCTTTACCCACCCCAGTTCTTGCTTCGTGTTGATATCGGGTCGTTAGCTCAGTTGGTAGAGCAGGGGACTCTTAATCCCAAGGTCCAGGGTT
>CAUFXK010000111.1 GCA_959596495.1 uncultured Collinsella sp.
CAGCCGAGCGCGCCCACGAGCGTGGGGTCAATCGCCACGGCGACGGCAAGCGGATCGTGCAGCGCGCAGCCACCCAGGTAGGGGGCGTTCATCTCATACGAGCCAATGTAGTGCTCCACCATGCTCGCAAACGCGCAACCGGCCATGGTGCCCGAGCCCGTCCAGCCGGCAATGTCGCGACGCGTGAGCACCACGCGATGCGTCACATCCAGCCCCACCATAGTGAGCTTGCGGCCCGAACGCAACACGGCATCGGCCGCCTCGGGATCACTTGCCATGTTGGCCTCGGCGCCCGCACTCACGTTTCCGGGCACGGTAAGCGCACCGCCCATCACGACCATGCGACCGATAGACATCATCGCCGCCGCATCGCGCTCCAGGGCAAGTGCCAGGTTGGAGAGCGGACCGGTCGCCACATAGATCAGATCGGGGCCATAGGTGCGCGCGGCATCAATCAGGTAATCGACCGCCGCGTTACCGTCGGCCGACGTCGCCCCCACCGGCTCGTACGGCGACGCGGGCACGCTCGCCCCGCCAATGCCGTTCTTGCCGTGGATGAGCGTGGTAGACGCCGGCGGTGTATAGGGCTCAGTCGCCTTAATGGGACGATCGGCGCCCAGGTACACCGGCACCTCGGGACGGCCCAGCAGGTCGAGCACCGCCAGGCAGTTGTGCGCCGATTGCTCGACGCGCACGTTGCCAAAGCACGTGGTGATGCCCACGAGCTCCACCTCGGGGCTCGCGATGGCATAGGCCAGCGCCATCGCATCGTCCACACCCATATCCAGATCAAGGATCAGCTTCTTGGTTGCCATTGTTCTACTCCGCTTCTCCGTCTTTATCGTTTAACAAAACCAATGTTCAACTTCGGCGCGCGTGGGAATCGATTGCTGAGCGCCCAGGCGCGACACCGTCACTGCCGAGGCGCGTGCACCCGCCGCCATGCACTCAAAGAGCGGCAAGCCCTCTAGGCAAGCCGCCGCCAACGCGCCGATAAACGTATCGCCCGCGGCCGTGGTATCGACGACCGTGCTCGAAAGCGCCGGCATGCGCAGCAGCTCGCCGTCATCACCGAGCGCAACCGAGCCGGCGCCGCCCAGCGTGATGACCGCAGCGCCAGCGCCTTTGCCGAGCAGGGCATTGAGCGCCGCGACGCAGCTCGCATCATCCGCGGGCAGGATACCCGTCAGCACCTGGCACTCGGTCTCGTTGGGACAGACCAGGTCGACCGCAGGCCAGACCTCCGCAGGCAACTCGCAGGCAGGAGCTGGATTAAAGACCGTATAGAACCCCAGCTCGTGAGCGCAAGAGAGCGCCGTGGCCGTTGCCATCAGGTCACATTCGCCCTGGGCGATAAAGACGCTTCCGGCAGCCGGGGCAAACTCACAAACATCGCCATCGAGTCCATCGGCCACCAGACGTCTCAGCGCGCAGGCAACGTCCTCGCCCGCAAGCGCATGGTTGGCGCCCGGTGACAGCACGATGCGGTTGTCGCCCTCGCAGCGAATGATGGTCGCTGTTCCCGTCTCCACGTCATCGCGGCGCGCCACAAAGTCACAGTCCACGCCAGCATCTTGGAGCCCCGCCACGAGCACATCGCCCAACGCATCGCGCCCGACCGCGCCAATCATGCACGTGCGCGCGCCCATGCGCGCGGCGGCGACGGCCTGGTTAGCGCCCTTGCCACCGGCGTTGGTGATAAAACCGCTGCCGCCGACGGTCTCGCCCGCGCGCGGCATACGCTCGCACGCCACCGAAAGGTCCATGTTCATGCTGCCGAACACCGCAACGATGCCGCGATCCGCCATGGAAACCTCCTCGTCTGCGGGCCTTACGCCCACCGTCGGCCGTCGATCGTGCGCTCTCGCACCCCTATAACTTTAGTTCACTTTGATGTGAACGCGCGCTTGAGGTTACGCCAGCAGCAAGCATTCACAGGAGCAGGCAGCTACAATGAATATGTGCTGATTATTCTCGTCATTGGATGATGTTTTATGGAACAACTCTCGCAATCGAGCCCACGCGGCCCGCGCCGCGCGCCCGATAACCAGGCGCCGCACGAACGCCCGCACGCCGAGCGCCGCACCGGCGAGTCGCGACGCGGCCCGAGCCCGCATCGAACGCCCACCAACAAGGGCTCCCATGCAGCCAAGACCAACACCGGCGCCACACGCTCGTCCGTTACCGACCAGCAGGCGACCGCTCGCCCCAAATCTCGCTACATTCCTGCGCTCGACGGTCTGCGTACGCTCGCCGTCGTCGCGGTGGTGCTCTATCACCTCAACCTCACGTGGGCTCAGGGCGGCCTGCTCGGCGTCACGATCTTCTTTGTGCTTTCGGGCTATCTGATCACGCGCTTGCTGCTCAACGAAGTCGCCAAGACCGGCCGCATCGACCTTAAGAGCTTCTGGATTCGCCGCATCCGTCGCCTGGTCCCCGCCGTGGTAACGGTAGTGTTCGTGACCTGCGCGCTGTGCACCATCTTTAACCACGTGATGCTCACCAAGATGCGCCCCGACATCCTGCCGTCGCTGTTGTTCTTCAACAACTGGTGGCAGATTGCCCAAAACGTCTCGTACTTCAATGCTCTGGGCGACCCCTCGCCGCTCACACACTTTTGGTCGCTTGCCATCGAGGAACAGTTCTACCTGATTTGGCCGCCACTGCTGTTTGCCATGGTATCCATGCATGTGAGCAAGCCCAACACGCGCCGCGTGGTTCTGGGCCTTGCCGCGGCATCTGCCCTCGCCATGATGGCGCTTTACAACCCTGCCGCCGACCCCAGCCGCGTGTACTACGGCACCGACACCCGCGTGTTCTCGCTACTGCTGGGTGCCTGGATGGCCTTTATCCCCGATCGCGACCTGGCGCCAGTGCGTCTCGCTCATCGCTTGGGGCTCAATCGCCTGGCTGGCGCCGCCAAGCACGGCAAGAACGCCGAGGGCAAGTCTGGCGAGAAGGCCGGCGAAGCAGCCGAGACCGCTCCGGCACAGCCGAGCGCCCTCGTGCGCTTTTGGTCCTCGCCCGCATCTATCGATGTGTTGGGCGTCGTGGGTCTGGTTGGCCTTGCCGCCATGGTCGCGCTCACCAACGGCTACACCGCGTTCCAGTATCGCGGCGGCACGCTGTTATGCTCCATCCTCACGCTCATGGTTATTGCGGCATGCGTGCAGCCCCAGGGAATGGTTGCCCGCGCGCTGTCAGCCGAGCCGCTCGTGTGGGTCGGCAAGCGCTCGTACAGCATCTACCTGTGGCACTATCCGCTGCTGTTGCTCATGAACCCGGTCGCCAACATCAACGATACGCCCTGGTGGCAGTACATTTTGCAGGTGCTGCTGGTGGTCGCCGTAGCCGAGTGCTCCTATCGCTTTATCGAAACGCCGTTTAGGAAGGGCGCCTTCGGCCGCACCGTCGCCGAATTCCGCGATGGCACCACCACGCCCGCCAACTGGGCTCGCGCGCACGTCCCTGTCTGCGCGGCCTGCGCTGTCGTGTTGGTCGTTGCACTGGGCGGCCTGATTTTTGTGCCCGAGACGTCTGCGCTGAGCGGCGAGGGCGCCGAAGTTCTGAACAAGGAAGCCAAAAACACCGCGCCCACCGACCAGCAGGCGGCCGACGACACCGACAAGGACAACGACGGCTTCCCCGATGGCTCCTACGACCTGTTGATGATCGGTGACTCCGTGTCGCTGCGCGCCGTTGATTCCTTTGACGGCGTGTTCCCGCACAGCCATATCGATGCCGAAAAGGGCCGCCAGTTTGATGCTGGCCGCGCGACATTTGAGGGCTATATCCAGCAGAACCTTGCCGGCAAGATCGTGGTCTTTGCCCTGGGCACCAACGGTTTGGTAACGGACGCCCAGGTCGACGCGATCATGGCCGACGCCGGCGAGCAGCGCATTGTCGTGTTTGTAAACACGCGTAGCCCGCAGCCGTGGGTCGGGTCCACGAACCAGGCCATCGCCAACGCCGCCACGCGCTACAAGAATGTACGCGTTGTCGACTGGTACGGGTACAGCGCCAACCGCAACGACCTGTTCGACGGCGACGGCACGCACCTGTCGACCACCGGCGTGACCGAATACCTCAACCTGATCCACGATGCGGTCAAGAAAGACCTGCCCGTGCACCCCGAGGACCACGTCAACGATCCGCAGCCGGCAGCCGTCAAATCCGCCGCCGACGCACTCGTCAATGCCCTCGCCTACAAACCACACAAGCTGGGCACCGACAAGTAACACGCGGCCAAATCTGCTTCCACCCGCAGGGGGCGTCGGCCGTGGCCGACGCCCCCTGCGGCAGTTAGGGACGCTCCTTTTGCACCGGCACCTTGAGGCACTTCTGGCGCAGCCAATGAAGACCTCTAGAGATGAATTTCAAGCCGCTCCGGGTAGCGCACAGAGATGTGGTGTAAGAGGCGGGGCATACCCCGCCTCCGCCCTTT
>CAUFXK010000112.1 GCA_959596495.1 uncultured Collinsella sp.
TAAGGTTGCGGAAAACTAGCGTACGCAGTTCATAGTATGTTCCGGGGGACTTTTCCCAGGTAGTATTAGGGGGTGTGGGCAACCATGCCCCTTTTTCGTTACGTTTCAGAGCTGGTTTCCTCATTTCGTTTCTACTAAAGCGAATCAAGAATAGGGAAACAGCAGGTAGAAAGGATAGAACAGGCAAATGGCAGAGTTTATCTACCAGATGTATCAGGCTCGCAAGGCCCATGGCGACAAGGTAATCCTTGACGACGTGACCCTGAGCTTCTACCCCGGTGCCAAGATCGGCGTCGTGGGTCCCAACGGCATGGGCAAGTCGACCCTGCTCAAGATCATGGCCGGCATCGAGGAAGTTTCCAACGGCGATGCCAGGCTCACCCCCGGCTACACCGTGGGTATCCTGCAACAGGAGCCGCCGCTCGACGACGACAAGACCGTCATCGAGAACGTGCGCATGGCGTTTGGCGACATGATTGCCAAGGTCGATCGCTTCAACAAGATCGGCGAGGAGATGTGCGACCCGGACTGCGACATGGACGCCCTCATGGCCGAGATGGGCAAGCTCCAGGACGAGATCGACGCCGCTGATGGCTGGGATATCGATTCCAAGCTCGGCCAGGCCATGGACGCCCTGCAGCTGCCCGATTCCGACATGCCGGTCAACGTGCTTTCCGGCGGCGAGCGCCGTCGCGTGGCCCTGTGCAAGCTGCTGCTCGAGGCTCCCGACCTGCTGCTGCTTGACGAGCCCACAAACCACCTAGACGCTGAGTCGATCCTGTGGCTCGAGCACTTCCTTCACAACTACCAGGGCGCGGTGCTTGCCGTCACGCACGATCGCTACTTCCTGGATAACGTTGCCGAGTGGATCTGCGAGGTCGACCGCGGTCACCTTTATCCCTACAAGGGCAACTACTCCACGTATCTGGAGACCAAGGCCGCCCGTATCGAGGCGCAGGGCAACCGCGACGCCAAGCTCGCCAAGCGCATGGAGGCCGAGCTCGAGTGGGTACGCAGCTCGCCCAAGGCTCGCCAGGCCAAGAACAAGGCTCGTCTGGCTCGCTACGAGGAGATGGAGGCCGAGGCCCGCGCAAGCCAGAAGCTCGACTGGACCGACATCCGCATCCCTGTGGGCCCGCGTCTGGGCAACAAGGTGCTCGAGGCCCATCACCTGCACAAGGAATTCGACGGTCGCGTGCTCATCGATGACCTTTCGTTCACCCTGCCGCGCAACGGCATTGTGGGCGTTATCGGCCCCAACGGTGTCGGTAAGACCACGCTGTTCAAGACGATTGTGGGCCTGGAGCCGCTGACTTCGGGCGAGCTCGAGGTGGGCGAGACCGTCAAGATTTCTTACGTCGACCAGAACCGTTCCGGCATCGACCCCGATAAGAACCTATGGGAGGTCGTCTCGGACGGCCTGGACCACATGATGGTCGGCGAGACCGAGGTTCCGAGCCGCGCGTACGTGGCGAGCTTTGGCTTTAAGGGCCAGGACCAGCAGAAGCGCGCCGGCGTACTCTCCGGTGGCGAGCGCAACCGTCTGAACTTGGCGCTCACGCTCAAGCAGGGCGGCAACCTGCTGCTCCTCGACGAGCCCACGAACGACCTCGACGTCGAGACGCTGTCCTCGCTCGAAGCGGCGCTGCTCGAGTTCCCGGGCTGCTCGGTGGTCATTAGCCACGACCGTATGTTCCTGGACCGCGTCGCCACGCACATTCTGGCGTGGGAGGGCACCGACGAGAATCCGGGCAACTGGTATTGGTTCGAGGGCAACTTCGAGGCCTATCAGGCCAACCGCATCGAGCGCCTGGGCGAGGACGCAGCCCAGCCGCATCGTATTCACCGCAAGCTGACTCGTGACTAGTAGCAAGTAGAAAGGCCGCCAGCAAGGGCGGCCTTTCTTGTAGCAATTGCACTGCAGCTATGCCCTGGCTGCTGGTTTGATTCATAATCAAAGTCATCTCTTTGGGATTAAAGCCCGTTTTTGCTATGAGTGATTTTCTAATTCCGTTTAAAACGTAAAGACGTATTGGGTTACAAGGACATAAGCAAATCGAATTGAAATATAACCAGTGCTGTAACGTTACAAAAAAGGTTATAGGATAGGAGTATCTTATAAGTCGCTCCTCTAGAAAGAAGAACATATGCTTTCGCGTCGTCGTTTTCTGCAACTTGTCGCGTCTTCAATTGTCGCCTTAGCCGCACGTCCGAAAGAGGTTTTTGCTTCGACGGGCAATATTGATGGTGAGCAGATACAATTTACTTCAGAAATTGCGCAAGAGCTTGCCGATAAATATATAAAGGGACTCCTCGGCTCTTCGTATACGCCTTCTGACCCTATTCCTTTTGTAGACGTTGATGGGTCCCCGCTTGGCTACATTGTTCCGGTTGTGACATTCAATAGAGCCGCGGGCTATTTGGTTTTAGATGCTTCAGATGATGAAATACTTACGGGATATCGTTTTGGAGACGGCTTAGTCAGCCCTATGGATCGGGGAGGAGATCTTGGTGTTGAGTCTTATTCTTTCAATAACCCAGTCGTAATGATCAATCCATTCGAATTCGGTGTGCAATCTTTGGACGGTTCAATAACAACAAATTGCGGAAGAACAATCCCGGCTGTTTCCATAGAAGGACGGCCTGTCGTTTTATCGAATAAACCTTCAAGCTGGAACGATGTCGTAATTTACGCAACTCAAATGCAGGATTACACAGTATCTGGATTTCGTTCCATTTCTCAGTTTATGTCATATGATGAAAGCGAGATTAAGAGGCTTACTGCCCACTATGCTTGTATGGTGACCGCTTTTTCGAACGTTGCGGAACTGTATGGCATTGCCAATTTATATAGCGACCCTTCGCAATATATGCAGATATGGAATTACACCAATACCCATGCTCTTTCCGCTGAAGAACAGACTGTTCCCGGTGTTGTTTTGGGCGGAACGCCGATATCAACCTGTGCAACGGGGTTTACAAATTACTGCGCAAGCAGAGGAAGTGCTCTTATCGCCCGCACTGTCTCCTCTCCGGCTATCGCGAGCATTCAAAATGAGATTAACTCTAATAGACCGAATGTTTTACATGCGAGTTTGTACAACGGATCAGCCCATTCTGTAACAGCGGAGGCTTACGCCACACTTACTGGTAAGAAAACTGGAGAGACAAGGCAGATGATTGGCATAGCGGACGGCTGGAATTCATCTTTATCCTTCCTGAAGTATGATCAGAGCTATTATGCGTGGACTTATGGAACGACTTTTTCGAAGTAGGGCGATTCGTCTAGCTCTGTCTTTGGTGCTGATGGCTTCATTGGTGGGCTGTTCAACAAAGGAAGAGATATCGCGCGGAGGTTCCGGAGAAGTGACTGCGACAGACTCAGGTTCATTAGAAATAGCTGGCGGGCATGCCGATGTGATGTTACAAGGAAAAGGCGTGCTTAGGTCGAATGATGCTGAAGACGCTGTCTGCTCAATAGAGGATTTGAAGACAGGTGAAACTGCATCGTACCGAGTTTCAGATAATGCTGCGAATATGATTGAGTCGATACCGACCGGAGCGCAGGTTTCTTTTAGATACTTTGCTCCGCAACTTGAGGATGAGCTTGCTTCTCTGGTGTCTATATGCGCCGATGACAACTAAAAGGCCTGAATTCAAACGGCCTCGGATGGTCAATTGGCTATCCGAGGCCGTTTTTTACTCGACCGGGGCTTCGACCTTGTCGATGGCCCAGGTGGCTCCGAGGCCGCCGGTGGTGTTGCGGCGAATGCGTACGGTGACTTCGTGGCGTTTGCCGGCCTGTGTGTAGCGCAGGGGGAAGCACGCGCGGTTACGGCCGGCCTCGATGGTACCGCGCTCGCGAGCGATCCAGTAGTACTCGCCGACGATGCCGAGGGTGTCAGCGCCGTAGGGGAGATAAGTCGACAGCTGGTGCAGCAGCGGGCTAGGGCAGAAGACCTCGGTCGCGAAATCGATGGGGAAGTCCCCGGGGATGGTCGGTGCTGCGGGAGCGGGGGCCGGTGCTGAATTGGGGACCGGAGTCGGTGCAGGTGTGGGAGCCTGGTCACAGGCGGGTGCGGATGCGGACTCAATGACAGGTGCAGACTCAGATGCCGCTTCTGGCTTAGCTATGGAATCTGTCGGTTCCACGGAGATGGACGTGTCTTCGGTCCCGGTTTTGGCATCGGCCTGCGGAGTGTCCTCTGCCTCGACGTTCGGCTTGGCCTCGACCGGCGTGGATACCATGGTGGTGATGCCGGCGTTGGCGTTCTCGGGGTCGTAGACAACCGTGAGCGAGATGGC
>CAUFXK010000113.1 GCA_959596495.1 uncultured Collinsella sp.
GCAGGACTGTAGAGCAGGAAACTTAGCCCGTGCCGGGGCCGCTGAGACCAGAACGGTGGGATACGCAGGTTCAGATGGGGCTTTGATGCATGGGTGGTCTGTTGGTGGGCAAATGGGTATGATGCAGTAGTTATTGCATCGACTCTGTGATGCATGTTTGTACGTTCCCGGCGGTCGGTTTGCCAGAAGCGCCCCGTCGGTTGTTCCAGACCCGTTTCGAAGAAAGGAAACCACACGAACCTATGGCAGCTAAAAAATCATCTCCCTTGAAGATCATTCCGCTCGGCGGCCTTGACGGCATCGGCAAGAACATGACGGTCTTCGAGTGCGGCGACGACATGGTGCTCGTCGACGCCGGTCTCATGTTCCCCGACGACTCCCAGCCCGGTATCGACTTGGTACTTCCCGACTACACCTATGTCCTGGAGAACGAGGAGAAGCTCCGCGGTATCGTTGTCACCCACGGCCACGAGGACCACACCGGTTCGCTTCCGTACCTGCTGCAGGACCTCAACAACAAGGTGCCCATCTTCTCGAGCAAGCTGACGCTCGGTTTTATCGAGGGTAAGCTCTCCGAGTTCCGCATTCGCGCGCCCAAGTTCCGTGAGGTCAAGGGCGGCAGCCACGTCAATCTCGGTGGCATCTCGCTCGATTTCTTCTCCATGACGCACTCCATTCCGGGTGCTTTGGGCGTGTTTATTCGCACCAACCAGGGCACCGTTATGCACACGGGCGACTTTAAGCTCGACCAGACGCCCATCGACGGCGTCACGCCCGACTATGCCGCCATCAGCCGCTTTGCCAAGCAGGGTATCGACCTGCTGCTTTCCGACTCCACCAACGCCACGGTTCCCGGCTTTACTAAGTCCGAGGCCGAGGTTGGCCCCAACCTGCTGCATGCCATCAAGAACGCCCCGGGCCGCGTGTTCGTCGCGTCGTTCTCGAGCCACATCCATCGCCTGCAGCAGATCTGCGACGCTGCCCGCAAGTGCGGCCGCAAGGTCGTCGTGACAGGACGTTCCATGCTCACCAACACTCGCGTGGCGCGCGAGCTTGGCTACCTCAACATCGACGATGCCGATATCCTCGATGCCTTTGATATCGATAACCTACCCGACGACAAGATCGTCGTCATGTGCACCGGTTCGCAGGGCGAGCCGCTGTCGGCCCTGTCCCGCATGGCCAACGGCGAGCACAAGACGCTCTCCATCCACGAGGGCGATACCGTCATCCTGTCCGCTACGCCCGTTCCTGGCAACGAGAAGGCCGTGCAGCAGGTCGTCAACAGCCTGGCAAAGCTCGGCTGCGACGTGTGGGATAAGAATCGTGCCCTCGTCCATGTCTCGGGCCACGGCAGCCAGGAGGAGCTCAAGCTTCTGATGGCCATGGCCAAGCCCACCTACTTTATGCCGGTTCACGGCGAGGCCGTGCATCTGCGTGCCCATGCCCAGCTTGCCCGTAAGATGGGCATTAAGGATGATCACATCTTTATCCTCGATAACGGCGACACGCTCGAGATGCGTGGCGGTATCGTCAAGCGCGGTACGCCTGTCGAGTCCGGCGTCGTCTATGTTGACGGTCTGCGCATCGGCGACACCGACCCCATCGTCCTGCGCGATCGCCAAAAGCTCGCCAACGACGGTATGGTCACGGCCGTTGCCATCGTCTCGCTCAAGCATAAGAAGATCGAGGCTATCGAGTTCTCGGGCCGCGGTGTTTCGTTTGCCATCGACGACCAGTTCTCCGAGGATGCCTCAGCAGCCATCATGAAGACGATCGAGAAGGGCAAGTTTAGCTTTACCAGCAGTGGCTCCGATGCCATTCGCAAGGCCGTGCGCGATTCGCTCTCCAACTTTATCTGGAGCCGCACGCGCACCCGTCCGATGATCATCCCGGTCGTCATGGAGGTTTAGTTTGGCGCGCGGATCTGCACAAAACGCCAAAGGCAATAAGGCCAGTAACCAACCGGCATCTGCTAAGGGTGCCGGTTCCCATCTGCGTGCCAATCAGGGCCACGAGTCGGAGTTCGATGAGTTCGAGCCCTTGGTCGAGCCTTCGGCCAATCGCGATATCGCCGGCGTGGTCATTGCCGTTTTGGCGATTGCGTCCTTTATCGCCGTGATTTCCCCGGCAACGGCGCCCGTGACAGCTGCGGTTGCCGGTTTCTACCACCTTGGCTTTGGCCTGGGCGCCTACGTGCTGCCGATCGTCATCTTGCTGTTTGCCGCTACACTCTTTTTGGGTGAGGACTCGCCGCTCAATATTCGCTCGGTTGCGGGCGGCGCCGTAGTCTTTGTGGCCATTGTCTCTATCCTGTCGCTGTTGGTGCCGGGTACGACCGACTCGTGCGACCTTATGTTTACGCCGCAGAACCTTTCCGCGTCGGGCGGCTACATTGGCGCCCTTATCGCAAGTACCTTGCAAAACGCCCTGGGTAAACCCATCGCCATGGTTGTCTTGTTGGGGCTTGTCGTCGTAGGTTTGGTCATTATTGGCTTTTCGGTGGGCGGCGTTTTGCGCTCCGCACGCGATCGCGCTGCCGATTTTGCCGAGCGCCGTCGTGCCGATGTCAATGCGAGCCCGTGGGGCGATGAAGAGGCCCTGTCGGTTCCCGGTGTCGCCCGTCCGCACCTGAGCATTCTGCGCCAGAAGGGAACTGACGCCGCCGTGACCACGGTCATGGGTGGTGATGTTGATCCTGTTTTGGATGACGACGAGGACGATGACCCGTTTGTCGACGTGTCCGAGGCCGTGGAGGCCGAGCGAGCCAAGACCACGCTGCTGCCGCGTCGCCATGCCAAGAAGGGCAAGGCCGCGCCCAAGCTCAACACGAGCGAGCCCGACCCGTCTTGGTCCGATAGCGAAATCGAACTCACCGAGGGCGATGACGAGGACGACGAGACTCCGCTCGAGACCGCCAAGACAACCTTGCTGCCGCGTCGCCGTGCCAAGGCAGGACAGGTCACCGGACAGTTTTCGATGGAAGACGACCCGGACAAGGCTGATGAGTCCGAACCGCCGTTTGCCGTGAATCCCGTTTCGGCAGCTCCTCAGATCCCCGATTTCCTGAAGCATCCCAAGGTTGCCGATGCCTCCAGCTCTACGGCTTCTGCTGTTCCTGTTGCAGCCGGTGATGGGGGAGCGAACGGTACCGTTGCCGATGCCGAGGGTGAACAAGAGGACGGCCTCAAGCTCCCACCGCTCGAAATCCTGCACGCCAACCCGCAGTCGGCGTCCTCCGCGTCTTCTGATAAGGAGCTGGAACAGACTGCCGAGTCGTTGCAGTCCACCTTGCTTGAGTTTGGCCGTAGCGCCCGCGTTGTCGGCTGGATTGCCGGCCCCACGGTCACGACCTTTAAGCTACAGCCCGGTGAGGGCGAGCGCGTGAGCAAGATCTCGAGCCTCGAGGACGATATCGCGCTTTCGCTTGCCGCCCAGTCGGTGCGCATCTTCGCGCCGATACCTGGCACCTCGCTCGTTGGTATCGAGATTCCCAATCGTAAGCGTCAGAACGTCAACCTGGGCGACGTGCTTCCCTATGTGAAGGGCGGTCCGCTCGAGCTTGCCATCGGTCGCGATGCCGAGGGCACGCCGGTTGTCGCCGACCTCGCCAAAATGCCCCACCTGCTGATCGCCGGCACCACCGGTTCGGGTAAGTCGGTCATGATCAACTCCATCATCACGACGCTGCTCATGCGCGCCCTTCCCGAGGACGTTCGCCTGATCATGGTCGACCCCAAGCGCGTCGAGCTTGCGGGCTATAACGGCCTGCCTCATCTCTACGTGCCCGTGGTGACCGAGCCCAAGCAGGCGGCCAGTGCGCTGCAGTGGGCCGTGTCCGAGATGGAGCGTCGCCTGAAGGTCTTCGAGCGCCTCAACGTTCGCAAGATCTCGACCTATAACGAAAAGCAGGCCGCCGGCGAGTTTGAGCATTACGATAACCCGCCGCAAAAGATGCCCTATCTGGTCATCATCATCGACGAGCTTTCGGACCTGATGATGGTCGCCGGCAAGGATGTCGAGGCCTCGATCGTCCGTATCGCCCAGCTGGGTCGTGCCGCCGGTATTCACCTTATCGTGGCTACGCAGCGCCCCAGCTCCAATGTGGTGACGGGCCTTATCAAGGCCAACATCACCAACCGTATCGCCTTTAACGTGGCTACGGGTATCGATTCCCGCGTCATCATCGATCAGATGGGCGCCGAAAAGCTCACCGGTTTAGGCGACATGCTGTTCTCCAAGGTCGACTGGGGCAAACCCCGCCGTATCCAGGGCT
>CAUFXK010000114.1 GCA_959596495.1 uncultured Collinsella sp.
GGTCACCAAGCACAACCTCAAGTACCGCCGCTACTACCACCAGTTCGACTACTAAGAGCTGGTCACGGGTCCGATATCTTGGCTGGTTGATATCTCGACCCTGCACAAGGGCGTCCGCAATTGCGCGGGCGCCCTTTTTGCGTTGTGACAAGAGACTGCTGCTAACCGCTTGCCCTATGTTTCCAAATGAATACGGTGTGAGCCGAGGAGGACGATTCTCCCCGCAAACACTCTAGTATGCTAAAGTACCCAGAAGACCGGCGGAGCTATGCCGGTCTTTCGTTCTATATGAAACACAGCATGAGGAGGCTCACCAGATGACGGCCACACCGTGGGGATTCCGGGACATATTGCCCGAGGAGGCTCAGGCGCGCGAGGAGATCGCGCTGACGGTGAAGGGCTGCTTTAGGGAGCATCATTACCTGCCGGTCGAGACGCCGCTACTCGAGGACAAGGGTTCGCTCGAGGAGGGCGGCCGCATTGCGGACACGCCGTTTAAGCTCTTTGATGATGATGGCCGCCTGCTGGTGGTCCGTCCCGACAACACATTGCCGATCGTGCGCCTGGTTTCGACTCGCATGCGCGCGGCCGACCTGCCCCTGCGCCTTCGCTACGAGGCGCCGGTGGTTCGCGAGTGCCAGCGCAATGCCGGCGGCTCGCGCCAGTTTACACAGCTGGGCTTTGAGCTTATCGGTGCGGGCGATACCGCGGGCGATGTCGAGATTGTCTCGCTCGTGGCCGAGGCGGTTCGCAAGCTGGCACTGCCCGATGCACGCATTATCGCAGGTAGCGTGCGTCCGTTTAAGGAACTGCTCGCGGCGTGCGAGGATCGCGAGCTGGCCGCCGAGGCCCTGCGCTGCGTGCACGCCAACGACTTTGTGGGCCTCGATGCCCGCGTGGCGGCAAGCACCGAGTCCGATGCCGTCAAGGCCGCCATTAGCGAGCTGCCGCGTCTGCACGGCGGCGCCGAGGTACTCGACCGCGTGGACGCGCTGCTGGAGGCCGCCGGTATCGTCGCGCCGCTGACGCGCGAGCTGCGTGCCCTGGTCGAGGGCCTGGCACCCGAGGACGCCCAGGTGCTGTCGTTCGACTTCTCTATCATGAACTCTTTCGATTACTACACGGGCCTGGTCTTTAAGGCCTATGCCGGCGGCTTGCCCGATCCGGTCGGTTCGGGCGGACGCTATGACTCCATCTTTACCGGCGCATTTGGCGACGGTATCGAGGTGCCGGCGGCGGGCTTCGCCTTTTCGCTCGAGCGCCTGGAGGCCGCGCGCACCTCGGCCGAGGATGCCGCTTCCGACGGCGATCACGCCGCGGGCCGTGGCGCCGAGGGCCCGCTGCGCATCGCCGTGCCCAAGGGCTCGCTCAAGGCCGACACGCTCGACGTGCTCGAGGCCGCGGGTCTGGACGTCTCTGAGCTGCGTGATCCCGGCCGTCACCTGATCGTGCGCGGCCGCGACACGCGTGCCGGCGAGGGCGCGGTCGGCGATATCGAGTTTGTCATCGTGCGTCCCAGCGACGCGCCCGCCTTTGTGGGCTGCGGCGGTGCCGACTGCGGCATCTGCGGCTGGGACTCGCTCATCGAGGCCGACCTCAACCTGCTACAGCTGGTCGATCTGGGCTACGGCCTGTGCACCTTTATCGAGGCGGAGCCCGCATGGCGCGCCGGTCAGGCCGAGCGCAACTATGCCCGTCGCGGGTCGCTTCGCGTGGCAACCAAATACCCGCGCATCGCGAGTGCCTGGTATGCCGAGCGCGGCGTGAACGCCGACATCGTTTCGCTGCATGGCAATATTGAGCTGGGGCCCATCGTCGGCATGACCGATCGCATCGTAGACATTACCGCCACGGGCGCCACGCTGCGCGATAACGACCTGGTCATTACCGGGCGCATCATGGACTGCACGGCCCGCTTCTTTGTCAATCCGGGCGCCGCACGCCTGGATCCGCGCGTGCGCAACCTGGCCGATCGCCTGGCTGCGGCTGTTAAGGACAAGCATTTTGAGCCCGTCGCGGGCTCGGCACAATAGCGCGAGCGCGCACGGGCGCCCCAACGTCCGGGCTGCGGGCCGATTGGCGCCGCCGCCCGGCCTCTCGTTTTTCGAACACAACCTCGACCGATAGGGGATACCGATATGAAGACCATTAAGCTTGCTCCCGGTGAGCGCCTCGTTACCAACCAGCTCAACCGCAAGGGCGTCCTGCCGCAAAACATCGTCGACGCCGCCCGCGATATCGTGGCCAACGTGCGTGCTAACGGCGATGCCGCGGTGTGCGATTACTGTCAGCGTTTTGACGGTGTTGAGCTGCAGAGCTTCCGCCTGCCGCAAGAGCAGATCGATGCCGCGCTTGAGGGCCTCGACCCGGCCTTTGTCGCCGCGCTCGAGAAGGCCGCGCGTCAGATTCGCGAGTTCCACCAGCGCGAGGTCGAGCAGAGCTGGTTTACCACGCGTGCGGATGGCACGATGCTCGGCGTTAAGGTGACCCCGCTCGCGGCGGCCGGCATCTACGTGCCGGGCGGTCGCGCGCAGTATCCCTCCACCGTGCTCATGAATGCCATTCCCGCCAAGGTCGCCGGCGTCAAGCGCGTGGTTATGGTGACCCCGCCGCAAAAGGACGGCCTTATCAGCCCCTACACGCTCGCCGCGGCAAAGCTCGGCGGAGTGGACGAAATCTATATGGTGGGCGGCGCCCAGGCCGTGGCCGCGCTGGCGTACGGCACCGAGACCATTCCGCGCGTCGACAAGATTACCGGTCCGGGCAACGCCTTTGTTGCCGCTGCCAAGCAGATCGTCTCCGGCGATGTGGGCATCGACATGGTCGCTGGCCCGTCCGAGGTCTGCGTGCTGGCCGATGCCACGGCCAAGCCCATGGTGGTCGCGGCAGACCTGATGGCCCAGGCCGAGCACGATCCGCTGGCAGCCTGCTATCTGGTGACCTGCGACGAGCAGTTTGCGCGTGAGGTCGAGGCGGGTATCGACATTCTGGTAGCGCAGTCCCCGCGTGCCGAGATTACGTGCGCTTCGCTCGATAACGAAGGCGCCATCGTGGTGGCCGCCGACATGGCGGCCGCCGTCGAGGCTGTGAACACCGTGGCGCCCGAGCACCTTGAGCTGCACTGCAAGGATGCGATGGGCCTGCTCGGCGGCATTCGCAACGCCGGCGCCATCTTTGTGGGCGCTTGGAGCTCCGAGCCGCTCGGCGATTACGTTGCCGGTCCCAACCACACGTTGCCGACCGGCGGCACGGCCATGTTCTCTAACCCGCTTTCGGTCGAAGAGTTCGTCAAGCGCTCGAGCGTTATCTGCTATACGCCCGAGGGCCTGCTTTCGGACGCTCCCGCTACGCAGCGCCTGGCTGAGGCCGAGGGTCTGTGGGCGCACGCGCTATCCGCCGCTCTGCGTCGCCGCGTGCTGGAGCAGGGCGAGGATGCCGTGAGTGCCGAGTCGCTGGCCGCGGCCGATCTGACCAAGGTTGCCTGGCCGGGCGACGCCGTGACGACGGTTGCCGAGGGCGTGGACCTGGCGGCTGCAAGCGCGGATGGTGCTGGCCCGACCGGCGGGGAGGCCTAATATGGCCGAACTGACGCCCCACATGAAGGGGCTCGTCCAGCCTTACCTGGCCGGTATTGAGCCCTACGATCCCAACTTTACGCCCACGCGCATCAACCTTTCGGCCAACGAGAACACCTATCCCGTGCCGTCCGGCGTGCGCGAGGCGATCGACGCGGCCCTGGCTGCCACGCCGCTCAACCGCTACCCCGATCCCATGTCCTGTGACCTGCGCGACGAGCTGGCCGCCTGGCATGGCGTGACGCGTGAGAATATCTGCGTGGGCAACGGCGGCGACGAGCTGCTCTATAACTACCTGCTGGCGTTTGGCGGCGCGGGGCGGACCCTGCTCAACTGCCCGCCGTGCTTTAGCGAGTATGCGTTCTTTGCGTCGCTGTGCCAGACCGAGGTGCGCGACGTGTGGCGAGACCCCGCGACCTTTGAGCTCGACCAGGCGGCTGTGCTCGCGGCGGCGCCGGAGTGCAACCTGGCAATCGTGACCTCGCCCAACAATCCCACGGGTGACGTTGCTCCGCTCGACTTTGTCGCGGCGCTGTGCGATGCGTGTCCTGGCATGGTCATGGTCGACGAGGCCTACGTTGAGTTTGCCGACGATTCGTTTGGCGCGGCCACCACGGCGCAGGGGCTTATCGCCGAGCATCCCAACCTGGTGATTCTGCATACG
>CAUFXK010000115.1 GCA_959596495.1 uncultured Collinsella sp.
GCGTGAACGGCAAACGTCTCGAACGCCATCACGACACCTGCCAATCGAACGCGTTGTACTGATGCTCGATCTCGGCGATATGCCCGCCACGAATGGTGACGCCCACGGCATCGAAGCGAATCGCCTTGAGCGGATAATGCTCCATGAGATAGCAACTTGCGATGCGGCGGTAGCGGCGTTGCTTTTGGGCGTCCACGGCCTCCTCGGGAAAGACCCGCGTGCTGCAATCCAGTGCGACGCGTCTGGTCTTGACCTCGGCCATCACCACGACATCGTCGAGCTCATCGAGCAGCACCAGATCGGCCTCGCCCTCGGTGCAACGATAACCCTGCTCCAGCAAGGTGTAGCCGCGCTCGTTAAAGTAGTCGATGGTGATCAGCTCGCCCAGCATGCCCAGCTCGCGGGGACTGAGTCCCTTGATAAACTCGGGCGTCATCGCCCCGCAGTCGAGCTCGCCGTTTTCCCAACGCTCCTTGAGCTGCTGCGTCTTGCTCTTTTTGCTTGCGGCACTCATGGGGTCTCCTTTCCCGCACACTGCATTGCCCCGATGATGAGGGCACCTTTCATGCGGGTAAGTACCGGAAGCAAACCAAAAGCTGACCAAATGCCGTCAAAAAACGGGCCGTACGCAGCAATGCTGTTGCATACGGCCCGCTGCCAGCAGGTTTATAAAACCCCTGAGGTCCCTGTCTCCACAATTGACCTAGAAAAGGCGCTCAGTCTGCAGAAAGTTTCCGCAAAAGCTCACGCGGTGCAGTGGACAAAGTCCATGTTTGCGAATGGCCTCGATGTGCTCGGGGCTTGCGTAGCCTTTCGATTCGGCCAAATGGTACTCGGGATACTCGGCATCGTACTCGACCATCATCTCATCACGCGTGACCTTGGCCATGATGGACGCCGCGGCGATACAGGCGATCTTGGCATCGCCCTTCACCACGTCGCGCTCGTTGGGAACGGCGCCCAAGGGGTTACCGTCCATAAGCACGCAATCGGGCTCGAGCCCCGTATCGGCCACGGCGCCCGCGACAGCGGCTCGAATGGCGCGGGCCATGCCCATCTCATCGATATCCTTAGGCGCGATATGGCAAAAACCAATTGCCGTCGCCACCTCGGCAATCTTCACTGAGAGCAACTCGCGGCGCGCCGGCGTGAGCTTTTTGGAATCGTTGATGCCCCAGACGCGCGGCTCCATAGGAAGGCAGACGGCGCATACCGTCAAAGGACCGGCCACCGATCCGCGACCCACCTCGTCGACACCAACGACTACCCCATCGCCGCCAAGCTCATGCATAAGCTCGTACATGTCATTGACGCGCTCGCGCTCGGCAAGTTCCTTGGCATGGCGCTTAAGAGCACGCTCGCAAGCCTTGATCACCTGCTGGCGCGGGTCCTCGCGATAATGCTCCACGAGGGCGGGGATCTCCTCAAACGTAGCGCTCGCCAACTCACCGGCAACCTGCGATGCCGAAACCGAGCTCGTCATATTGGCCATACCAGGCCCTCCTTGCATGCAAATCAGATAAAAAGAAGGGCCACCCGAAGGTGACCCTTGTGTCCAAACGAGTGGACAGACGCTGCGATCTTCTTAGCGCTTCTCGGGGATGCGAGCAGCCTTGCCCACCTTGTCGCGGAGGTAGTACAGCTTGGCGCGACGGACGCGACCATGACGAACGACCTCGAGCTTGGCGATCTTGGGGCTGTGAAGCGGGAAGGTACGCTCAACACCGACACCGAAGGACATCTTGCGGACGGTGAAGGTCTCGCGGGCACCGGCGCCGGCCATGCGGATGACGTCGCCCTGGAAGACCTGAATGCGCTCGCGGTCGCCTTCCTTAATGCGGTAGTGAACCTTGACGTTGTCGGCGACGCGAACCTGAGGAATGTCCTCGCGGATCTGCTGACGCTCGATTGCGCGGATGTAATCCATGTGCAATTCCTTACTCTTCTAGAGGTGCCGTACCACCTTGGCCGGCACGTAGTTGAACAAACGTATTCGAGTATACACGCGCGGGTTTCTGCTGCAAGAACATTTTTTCACGCAGACAAAAAGACAAAACCCGCACATGATAACCGCCCGTCTCACGAATGAGACGGGCGGCATGAAGGGGGCTACGCTAGGCGTCTAAACCCAAAACGTTAGGCGGAACGCTTGGCCTCGAGCTTGGCCTGAGCGGCAGCCAGGCGCGCGAGGGGCACGCGATAGGGCGAGCAGGACACGTAGTCCACGTCGGCCACGTTAAACAGGCCCTTGATGGACTTGGGGTCGCCGCCGTGCTCGCCGCACACGCCAAAGTGCATGTCGGGATTGGTGGCGCGGCCCTTCTCGACGGCCAAGCGCACGAGCTCCAGCACCGCCGCGTCGATGGTCTCGAAGGGGTTGTCTTTCAGGATCTTTTTATGCATGTACAGCGGGATGAACTTGGCCTCGGCGTCATCGCGCGAGAAGCCAAAGGTCGTCTGGGTGAGGTCGTTGGTGCCAAAGCAGAAGAAGTCGGCATGATGGGCGATCTCGTCAGCGACCATGCAGGCACGCGGCAGCTCGAGCATCGTGCCCACGGGAATATTGAGCTCGACGCCTTCCTCGGCGGAAACCTCGGCGATCACGCGCTCGATAACCTCGCGGGTCTGGACATGCTCGGCCGTGATGGAAACGAGCGGAACCATGATCTCGGGGCGCGGGTCGACACCCTCCTTGATAAGGCGGGCAGCGGCCGTGGCGACGGCGCGAACCTGCATGAGCGGCAGATCGCCAAAGACGACGGACAGGCGCACGCCGCGCAAGCCCAGCATGGGGTTGGACTCGACCATGCCGTCAATGCGACGCAGGCGGGCGCGCAGGGCAGTGAGCTCCTCCTCGGGAGCGCCGGCGGCCTCCTTCTTGGTGATGGCGACCTCGAGCTCGCGAGGATTATCCAGGAACTCATGAAGCGGCGGATCGAGCAGGCGGACGACCACATCGCGACCGGACATGGTCTTGAACATCGCCAGGAAGTCCTCGGTCTGAACCTTGAGCAAGTCGGCCAGGGCCTGCTGCTTCACGGCCTCATCGTCAGACAGGATAAAGCTCTGGATGATGTTCTTGCGATCGCCCAGGAACATGTGCTCGGTGCGGCACAGACCGATGGCCTCGGCGCCAAACTCGAGCGCGAGCTCGGCATCCTCGGGGTTGTCGGCGTTGACGCGCACGTGGTTGGCGTGACCGTCTGTCTCGTCCAAACGGATCTCATCGGCCCAAGACAGGATGGTGTCCAGGTCGCCGGTGAGCTCTGCAGAGACCAGGTCGACCGCGCCGTCGACGACGATACCCTGGGTGCCGTCGATGGAGATGACATCGCCCTCGCGCAGCACGCGGTCGCTGCCCTCGATGCGCACGACCTTCTCTGCCGCGTCAATGTGGAAGCGCTCAACGCCGCAAACGCAGGGCGTACCCATGCCGCGGGCGATAACGGCGGCATGGCTCGTCTTGCCACCGTGGCTGGTCAGGATGCCCTCGGCGGCGACCATGCCCTTCAGGTCGTCGGGGTTGGTCTCCCAGCGGACCAGAATGACCTTGTGGCCCTCGTTGGCGCGCGCGACGGCGTCATCACTCGAGAACACGACCTCGCCCACGGCGGCACCAGGGCTGGCGTTAAGGCCGCTGGCCAGGGCCTCGTACTTCTTGGAGGCGTCGAACTGCGGGTGCAGGAGCTGGTCGAGCTGCGCGGGATCGATGCGACTCACAGCCTCCTCGCGGGTGATGAGGCCCTCCTCGACCATTTCGATAGCAATGCGCAGGGCGGCAGTGGCGGTGCGCTTGCCCACGCGGGTCTGGAGCATCCAGAGCTTGCCCTGCTCGATGGTAAACTCGATATCGCACATATCGCGGTAATGATCCTCGAGCGTCAGGAACACGCGCTCGAGCTCCTCGCCTGCGGACTCGAGGCCCGAGGTGGTCTTGAGGTCGGCGATGGGCTCGGTGTTTCGGATGCCGGCGACGACGTCCTCGCCCTGGGCATTCACCAAAAAGTCGCCATAGAACTCCTTGGTGCCGTCGGCCGGGTTGCGCGTAAAGGCGACGCCGGTCGCAGAGGTCTCGCCCTTGTTGCCAAAGGCCATGGCCTGGACGTTGACGGCGGTGCCGAGCTCGTCGGAAATGCCGTGCTGCTTGCGGTAGATGCAGGCGCGCTCGTTCATCCAGCTGCCAAAGACGGCCTGGATGGCAAGGCGCAGCTGGAGCTCCGGATCGTGCGGGAA
>CAUFXK010000116.1 GCA_959596495.1 uncultured Collinsella sp.
CGAGGTAGCCCTCCTGGTCGAAGTGCATGATCTCGATCTTCTCGGTCTCCTTCATGTGTGTCCTCCCATCACATGTGCGCAATTCTATACATCGCGCTTCTTGCTGATACCAATTATAGCCATACGATTGCTTGTTATTTAATACCAATCCAAACTCACGGAGATTTGCGGCGAACGGTCGGTTTCCTCGCTCGAGTGGTATTACAACGCCAATAGTTGTCTATTTCGAGCGCTACTGCCAACGGGCTCCCCACAACTCGCCAGCTATAAAAGCGTTGCGCCAGACCCGCCCAAGCGTTTCCGGCGCAACCGCGCAGTTTAGTTATTCGGCTTCCATCTCCGCTGTCACACGGCGATACATCTCGATAACCTGAGTCGTCGCCTTGGACGGATCCTGATAGTAGCGGCCGTCACACGTCTCGGCCGAGACATAGCCCGTATAGCCGTGGCGCATGAGTGCCTCGAGGTCGGCACGCATATCACGCTCGCCGTCGCCCCAGGCAAGATGCGTCGTGCCGCCGCCCACATCGACAAAGTGGGTGTGAACGATCTTGTCGCCCAAAACCTCAAAGTAGCCGTCGATTGTGTCGCCGGCAACTTCCATGGCGCCAAAGTCGATACATGCCTTCAGGTTGGGGCGATCGACCGCCTCGAGGATGCGCGCGACATCCTGTGCCGTATTGACCAGCACGGACTCCGACGGCTGCAGTGCCTCGAGCGCGACGCGAATACCGCGTGTGTCAGCGTAGTCGCACACCGAGCGCAGCATGGCGACGCTGCGGGACCAGGCGTCCTCAGCTGGCTCGTCCAGATAGGCCCAACCACTCGTCACCAGAATCTGCGGCACGCCCAACTCAACGGCAACGTCAATCACATTCTTAAAGTACGAGAGGATGCGTTTTTGGCCCGCCTCACCGCGCACCGCGACGTTCCACGGCTTGGGGTTGTTCTGCTCGGGGCACACGCACACGATCTTGATACCGTATTGGGCGGCAAGATCGCGAATCTTATCCACCGAATCGTGCTCATGGCAATCCACATACAGGTGCATCGAGCCGGTCCACAGCTCGATATTGCGATAGCCGGCCTCACCTGCAGCCTTAAAAAACGTCTCGATGCTGTAGTAACGATGGTTGATGTTCATGAGCGAAAGCTCGGGTACGACCATAGCCCTCCCCTTTCGTACGGAGTTTAAAAAAACAGGGGGCCGCCGCAGATGCGACAAGCCCCCCAAAGATCGACGCAACCGTTAGACGCGATGGAAGCGCGATTCGAACATATTAGGCAAGCACGCCAAAGTAAGCGCCGATGATGCCCACGACCATGGTGCAGAGGATCAGGACCATCGGGTTGATCTTCTTGGAGAGCAGCCAGTAGTAGAGCCAGAAGGCGGCCATACCGAGCATACCGGGCATGATGCCGTCCAGGATGTCCTGGAGAGTCTGGGCGGAGTCGCCCTGACCGATGGCGATGGGCAACGAAGCCCAGAACATGTCCTTGCTCATGGCGCCGACGACCATAACGCCGACAATGCCGACGCAGGCCATGATCTTTTGCATCAGGCCGGTCTTCTGAGCCTCGTCGAGGAAGCCAATGCCTAGCTCATAACCCTTGATAGCGCCAAAGATACGAATCAGGAACGCCGGGATGTTGTAGACGAGCAGGAAGGCGATGGGGCCAAAGACGTTGCCGGCCTGGCACAGGCTGATGCCCACGGCAGCGGCGACGACGCGCAGGGTGGACAGGAAGAAGGAGTCACCCAGGCCGGAAAGCGGACCCATGAGGGCGGCCTTGATGTCGTTGACGCTCTCGGGCTCAACCTCGCCACGAGCGACCTTTTCTTCCATGGCCATCGCGATGCCACCCACGAAGGGAGCGAGCTGCGGGGTGATGTTGAAGAATGCGCTGTGACGGTGCAGGGCCTCGGCGTAATCATCGGGGCGGCCGGCATAGATCTTCTTGAGCATGTTGGCGACCATCAGGCAGAAGGCAATGTTCATCTGCTTGTAGTAGGTCCAGGAGAATTCCATGCCCAGGGCGCCGGTGCTCACGGCGCTCTTAATGAGGTCGGAGCGAGTAATCTGGTTCTCGGAATTAGAAGTCATCGTCCTCATCCCCTTCCACAGAAAGCTGGGACTGGGCGCCACCAAGGCCCAGCAGGTCGTACTTGTCGATGCCGATGATGATTGCGATCAGGGCGACGCCGAGGACGGGCACGTTGGCATAGGAGCACAGCAGGAAGCCCAGGAAGTAGAACGGCACGAGCTGCTTGGTAAGCACCAGACGGCCGAGCATGGCGAAACCCATGGCAGGCAGGATGTTGGCTGCGACGCCAAAGCCATCGAGGACGAACGTCGGGATGAAGTCGAGCAGGCCCTGAACAGCGTCGGCACCCAGATAGAAGGAGACCGAGCACAGGATAAAGGCCAGGACGACAATCACGAGACCGATAATCCAGTGCATAGCGTAGATACCCTTGAGGTTACCCTTGCTGGCAAAGACGTCGGCACGGTCGACCAGAAGGGGCATACCGGCGTTGACGACGTTCTTAATGGCCAGGCACAGAGTGGCGATGGGCATCGCGAGCGCGATAGCGGCCTCGGTGCTCTGACCCAGCTGAATAGCGAAGGCGCAGGCGAGCACACCGCCAATACACTCATCGGGCGGCACGTAAGCGCCGATGGAGATAGAACCCATGAAGAGCAGCTCGAGGCTCGCACCGATGGCGAGGCCGGACTGCAGGTCCCCGAGGACTATGCCGACGAGCGGGCACAGAACGATCGGGCGGAACGCATAGAGCGTACCGAGCTGATAATCGAGCTTACCGAAGGCAGCGATAAGTCCGATGAGGATCGCTTGAACAAGCATTGTTCCTCCCTTTGATCCCTCTTGGATCCGCGCGGCGATTCCCGACTTGTCAGCGCGCCCTTTTCCATGCCGACAATCGCCCAGACAGATCCAGCTTGTACCGGTGTGCTGTTAACACCTAAACCGGTGCAAATGATTTGATACCAATTATATAGTCATGAGAAAACTATTTAATACCAATCGCTCAACGGGCGTGTACTCCCGGTGAACGGTAGATGGGGGTAACGGGTAAAGCGTTTATCCGGTACGCCCACGAATAGGGGCGGCGCCGTGCGCGCCGCCCGTGGTTCTCAATTAGAGGGCGCTTAGGGCATCGACCTTGGGGTCGTCGGCCAGAGCGCGAATCTCGACCTCGACACCGCGGCCGACGAGCTCACGAATGTCCTCTTCCTCGGCAGCAGTCACAAAGATCTGGCGGGAGATCTTACGGGCATCGGGACGCTGCTCGTCCTTGGACTTGGTGTTGCCCAGGTTGATGGAGGTGATCTGCGGGCAGCCGTCGACAAGCTGCTTGGCCTCGGCGATGCTGGCGACGCAGATGATCATCTTGTACTTATCGGTAACACCGGAGTTGATGGCCTCGATGGCGTGCTCCATGTCCTTGATGACGAGCTTGACGTTGGCCGGCTTTCCCATCTTGAGCGTAGTCTTCCAGACGGGATCGTTGGCAACCTTGTCGCCAACGCAGAAGATGCAGTCGGAGCCCAAGCCCTGGACCCAAGAGACGGCCACCTGGCCATGAAGCAGACGATGGTCGACGCGAAGCAGTTGAATCATGATTGACCCCCAAAGGTCTCATGCCGGAAACCCGGCCCCATTAATAGCAGGCGGTGACTAGAACTCTTCCTCGTCATCCGCATCGGTCAGCAGGTCGTTGACAAACTTGACGCGCGTGTCGTCAGCCGCGAGGATCTCGCGGATAACCTGATCGGCGGGAGCCTCCTGGTCCGAAAAGAGCAGCTGGATCAGCAGCGGCAGATTCATGTTGGCAACCAGGTAGGTGTTGGGGCGCGTCTGGACGATCTTGGTGAACTCGTTGTTGACGCTGCCGCCAAACAGGTCGGTGCACACGATTACGTCGTCGGCGGGGTCGAAGGTCGCCAGGAGCTTGGCGGCCTCCTCGGCGACGTCGGTGCGGCCGTCGACAAACATCGACAGGTCGTGGACGTTATCGCGCGCGCCCGAGAGCAGCTCGGTGCTCTCTTTGATGCCGGTCGCAAAATGCGCGTGGCTGGCAAAGATGTATTGCCTCATTGCGGTTTCCCCCAAATGGAATTAGTAGTCGAACTGGTGGTAGTAGCGGCGGTACTTGAGGTTGTGCTTGGTGACC
>CAUFXK010000117.1 GCA_959596495.1 uncultured Collinsella sp.
ACCTTGGGTGAGGTGCGCGATTCGATTGGCGATATGAATGCCGCCATCGATAAGACGAGTGGCGCTATCGCCTCGGCTGATGCGGCGCTTGCCGGCTTGCAAGGTCAGGCACCGTCG
Organism: uncultured Collinsella sp.; assembly: GCA_959596495.1. GTDB lineage: Bacteria > Actinomycetota > Coriobacteriia > Coriobacteriales > Coriobacteriaceae > Collinsella. The sequence goes on from CAUFXK010000117.1 coordinate 118, forward strand.
CTGACGCAGGCAATCTCCCAGGGCAACGACCTGCTGGGCGAGGCTCGCGCCACGGCGGGCAACTCTATCACCTCGCTCTCCAAGGCACTCTCGGAAGGTAGCCTTGCACTCACCAAGACGTCAGCCTCCGCGAACGCTGCGATTGGCAAGCTAACGGGTACGGTCACATCTACGACCACCCGCATCGACAACTCGCTCGAGTCTCTCCAAGCGACGATCGATCACAATAAGGCCGTTATCGGGCACTTGGAGATTCTCGTTAATGACACGTCGACAGGTTCCGAGGAAATTGACGCGCGCATTGTATCGACCATCGATTCGCTTCGCGAGCAAAACCAGAAGCTGCAGAGCATCAAGGATGGCCTTTCTGCACAGTCGAGCGCCATGGCAAACGACGCTACGGCAATCTCGAACGCGAGCAACGCACTCAACGCGGCAATTCAGACCGGTACGGCTAACCTCGGTCAGGCTCAGACCGATCTGGGTCAGAACGCACTTCCGAAGGCTTCGAGCGCGCTTGACTCCTTTGCCGCCGTTTCGGGCGATTTGACCGGCATTGTGTCGGGTATGACCCCCACGATAGCGAGCGCGCGCGGCACGCTGGCGCAGCTCGATGCCACGCTCAAGCAGGCAAAGACCACGCTGTCCCAAACCGACGCCTCCCTTGCCAAGGTTCAGGACAAGCTCGCGACCGCCGCCAATGACATTGCGGCGCTGCAGACCTCTGAGTCTATGGGCGAGTTAGCCGACCTCATGGACGTCGACGTCAATGACGTGGCAGATTTCATGGCATCTCCGGTTGAGCTGACGTCCAAGTCAATCTATCCGGTCAAGAGCTTTGGCTCGGGCATCGCGCCCTTCTACACCAATCTGGCGCTGTGGGTAGGCGGCTATGTGCTCATCGCTATCTATAAACTCGAGGTCGACCGCGAGGGCATCGGTAGCTTTACGGCGCGTCAGGGCTACTTTGGCCGCTGGCTGCTGCTGGTGATCCTGGGCGCGTTCCAGGCCATTATCGTTACGGTGGGCGACCTGGTCATTGGCGTTCAGTGCGTCAATCCGCTGCTCTTTGTACTGGGCGGCATCGCTATTTCGTTCACCTACGTCAACATCATCTATGCGCTGTCCACCACGTTTAAGCATATCGGTAAAGCCATTGGCGTCATCCTCGTCATTGTGCAGATCCCCGGCTCGTCGGGCATGTATCCCATCGAGATGATGCCCGGCTTCTTCCAATGGCTGCATCCGCTGCTGCCCTTCACCTATGGCATCAACCTGCTGCGCGAGACCGTCGGTGGCATGTATTCGTTCAACTACCTGTTCAACCTGTGCATCCTGGGCGTGTTCCTTGCCATCGCACTCTTTATTGGCTTGCAGCTGCGTCCGCTGCTGCTCAACCTCAACCTGCTCTTTGACAAGCAGCTTTCCACGACGGGCCTCATGATCTGCGAGTCCAACGACCTGCCGCGCCAGCGCTATTCGCTGCGCACGGCCATGCGCGTCATGCTCGATTCGGATTCGTACCGTCGCGAGCTGCTCGATCATGCCGTGGCGTTTGAGCATCGCTACCCGTACTACATCAAGGGCGGTTTTGCCGCCGTGGTAGGCGTGCAGGTTCTGCTCTTTGTGCTTTCGACGGTGCTCGATATCGACAATAACGGCAAGATCATCCTGCTCGTTATCTGGATCATTTCGGTTATCGCCATCTGCGGCTGGCTCATCAACATCGAATACATCCGTGCGAGCCTCAATACCCAGATGCGTATCTCGGCGCTTTCGGACGAGGACCTTCGCCGCGAGATGCGCGAGCACACGGCTGCCATCCCTGCCGCCCGTCGCATGTTTGGTCTCAACGCCAGCGAGCGTGGCGCCAAGGGAGGCGAACAGCCTACGAGCCGTCTGTCGCATATCGGTGCGCATCGTAAGGCTCAAGATGCCGACGGCGCTGACAACGTAAACGGAAACGACGGGGACACCACCTCGCTTGGCAAGCACTCTAAAGGAGGTGAGGCATAAATGAAAAACATCCTGCACCTGTTTAAGCGCGATGTCCAAAACGTGTCTCGCTCCGTGATCGGCATGGTCGTCGTGATGGGCCTGATCATCGTGCCATGTCTCTATGCATGGTTTAACATCGCCGGAAGCTGGGATCCCTACGGCAATACCGGCAACCTTAAGATTGCAGTGGTCAACACCGATGAGGGTTACGAGAGCGATCTGATTCCCGTCGAGGTCAACGTGGGCGAAAACGTAACCGCCACCCTGCGCGGCAACGAGAACTTCGACTGGGTCGTCCTCAACGACCGCGATAAGGCGATTGAGGGCGTTAAGTCGGGCGCGTACTACGCTGCCGTCGTTATCCCTAAAACGTTTAGCGCTGACATGATGACGCTTTTCTCGACCGAGGTGAAGCACGCCGATATCGAGTTCTATGAGAACCAGAAGGCCAACGCCATCGCACAGATCGTGACTGAAAAGGGTTCGAGCGCCGTCCAGAGTCAGGTCAACGAGACCTTTACCAAGACCATCACGACCATCGGCCTTAAGACCGTGTCCAGCCTGCTCGACTATATGAGTATCGACCAGGTGAGCAACTTTATCGCCAATCTGTCCTCGACGCTGGGCGATTCGGTCGAGGACCTGCAGGACGTTCAGGCGAGTGCGACGTCGCTCGCGGGCATTTTGAGCTCCACGTCCGATTCACTGACATCGGCGGGCGGCATGCTCAAGCAGACGGGCACCGTTGATGAGTCGACGAAGCAGCTGATGGAGCACGCCAAGAGCGGCATCAATGATTCCAAGGAAGCGCTCAAGGCCGTCAACGATGCCGTTGACGCAGCGATTGACGGAAGTGCGGGCTCGTTCGACAACGTGTCCGCCGAGCTTGCGAAGGCATTCGATGCCGCGAATCAGCATGTTGACCTTACGGTGTCTCAGCTCAACGAAGCCGCAGCGGCGCTCAATACGCGTGCTGACGATATCGATGCGATGGCCGATCAGCTCCGCAACCTTGCCGACCAGGTGAGTGATGACAAGCTCAAAGACGGTCTCGAGTCCGCTGCGACGTCGCTGGGCAGAATTGCCGTGGAGTACCGCAACAATGCGAAGGACCTGACGGCGACCGCAAAGTCCCTTTCGGACGGCATGGCGGAGGTCAACAACTCGCGTGCCGAGGTCGACCAGGCCATCGCCGATGCCAAGGCGGGTATCTCGGGAGCCAAGTCCGACTACGATTCCACGTTCTCGGTTAAGGCCAAGGAGCTCAAGAAGACCATTTCGGGCGTTCTGGATTCCCTGAACGGTATCTCGGGTGACTTGGATAGCGCCGTGAGCGGTCTGACCGACGCCTCTGGTTCGCTCGCGAAGGGTCTCTCCAAGGCTGCAGGGCTCGTCAACAAGGCTTCTGACCAGCTGGGTGAGGCATCGGACAAGATCAGCGCGTTCAAGGACGAGCTCGACGGCGCCCTGATGTCGGGTGACCTGGCGACGATCAAGACGATGATCGGCAACGACCCCGAGGGTTTGGCCGTGTCGCTTTCCGGTCCCGTCGCGCTCGATCGTAAGCCGGTCTATCCAATCCGCAATTACGGTTCGGCCATGGCGCCGTTCTATACGATCCTGTCGCTGTGGGTGGGCTCGATCGTGCTGGCAGCCATGATGAAGGTCTCGGTTGACGACGAACTCATCAACGAGCTGATCCCCGTGCGCCTGCACGAGATCTACCTGGGCCGCTACCTGTTCTTTGGAGGTCTGGCCCTGCTGCAGGCGACACTCGTGTGCGCGGGCGACATCCTGTTCTTTGGCATCCAATGCGACAACCCGCTGCAGTTTGTACTTGCCGGCTGGGTCGCGAGTCTCGTGTTCTCCAATATCGTCTACACGCTCACCGTGTCGTTTGG
>CAUFXK010000118.1 GCA_959596495.1 uncultured Collinsella sp.
GCGTCAACATGGACTGCCCGACCAAGGAGAAGAAGCCCGCCCGCGGCCGCAAGACCACAACCAAGGCGAGCACGGCAAAGAAGACGACGGCTAAGAAAGCCACTGCCGCCAAGAAGACGACCGCGAAGAAGTCGACTGCCAAGAAAGCAGCCGCCGACAAGTAACGGCGCAGTCGAAACATTGCCCAAAAAAACGAGCGAGGACCCCGCGATCCTCGCTCGTTTTTTTGACCGGCAGTTAGGGACGTTCCTTTTCTGCCGGCAGTTTAGGAACGTCCCTAACTGCCGGCTCGGGAACGACAAAGCGCTAGTTCACCTCGACGGGCTTGGCGCCGGGATAGCGCTCCTCAAAGTCTAGGCGGTACTTATTGTCATTGGTGCCCGCCACGTTGTCGCGCGACAGCGGCGCCACGATCTCATTCTTGTGGTCCGCAGGCTTGGCGTATTTCAGGCTGATCTCCCAGGCATCACAGATTGCGTCAATGCGGTGATCCAGGTCGTCGTACAGGGCGATGATATCCTTCCAGGAGCTGTAGTTCTTGGAGCTCGTCGGGACGTCCAGGTCCTCGACGATGTCGTAATACTGCTCGATGGTGTCCTCCGTGCGCTCGGCGACGTCGGCGAGATTTTGACGGGTGGTTCGATCCTCTTCCAGATAGTTGCCGTTGAAGTTCTGCGCGCAGCCACGGACCTGGCTGTCGAGATCTTCGAGCAGGTCGTAGTATTCGCTCAGGCGACGGTAGAGGTTCTGCTCGGAGAGCGTTGCTTCGCCGCCATCCTCGTCGTCATCGTCATCATCGTCGTACAGGCTGTTGGGATTGCCGAGAGGCTTTAGGTCATCGTCGTCGACGTCATGGTGCAGCTTAGCTACCTCGGCAGTCGTCTGCGTGGCGGCGTTGTCGAACGGTCTGATCGCAAAGAAGATGACCAGGGCGATGATGATCGCCACCAGCACAACGATAACGGCGATAAGCGGCCCGGTGCCGCTCTTTTTGGGAGCGGGGGTCTGTGGCGAAGCGGGCGCGTATGCGGGAGCCGGCTGCTGTTGGGGCGAGCCGCTCGCGACGGGTATGCGCTGCGTGGTCTCGACGGCCTCGGTCCTTGCGGCGGGGTCGGGGCTATAGGCGAGGGGGTCGTCCGCCTTGGCTTGCGGCGTATCAAGGGAGCCGGTCTGCTCAAAAGCGGGCTGGCTATCGCTCGCGGCTGTTTGCTCAACGGGTGCACCGCACGAGGTGCAGAACTTGGCATTATCTTCAAGAAGCTTGCCGCACGAGGCGCAATACCGAGACATTGCCACTCCTTTCGCCACATTTCAATGCAATACGACGATTATACCCACTGCCCCAAGAAGCCGGCAGTTAGGGACGTTCCTTATCTGCCGGCAGTTTAGGAACGTCCCTAACTGTCGGCTAATCGTTGGGACGTGCCGAGCACTGGGGTATCATGGCTTGGTTGATATATCTGCATTTACGCGCCTTGTAGGAAGGGGCTGCGCCCATGGCTTTTGAGCCTGTTCAACATAGCTTTATCACGCTCGAGGGTGTCGACGGTGCCGGCAAGTCCACGCAGGCGCGCCTGCTTGCCCGCGCGCTCGAGCTCGCTGGCCACCAGGTTGTGAGCCTGCGCGAACCGGGCGGCACCGCCATCAGCGAAAAGATCCGCGCCCTGCTGCTCGACCCCGCCAATATGGCGATGGGCGACACCTGCGAGTTGCTGCTCTACGAGGCTGCGCGTGCCCAGCTGGTGCACGAGGTCATAGCCCCCGCCCTTGCGGCCGGCAAGGTGGTCCTGTGCGATCGCTTCTACGATTCCACGACCTGCTACCAGGCGTTTGCCGATGGCCTCGACCGCCAGATGGTGCGCGACGCCAACAACCTGGCCGTCGCGGGAACGCACCCGGCGCTCACACTCGTCTACCACATCACGCCCGAGCAGGCGGCGCTACGCATGGCAGCCCGTGGCGCGGCAGATCGCATGGAGGCTAAGGGCATGGCATTTCAGGAACGTGTGTACCAGGGATTTTGTGCCATTGCTGCCGAGGAGCCAAACCGCGTAAAGCTCATCGACGCCACTACGACCGTCGAGGAAGTTTTCGAGAAGACGGTCGAGCAGGTTCGCGCGTACGGTCTCGATATCCCCCAGGATGCTGTCGCCGCCGCGCTTGCCAAGGAGGCCGAGTAACATGGCCCCCGCTCAGGCAAGCCTGCTGGCCAAGCTCGACACCCAAGAGCGCGTGCGCGACTTTTTGACCAATGCCGTCGCCAGCGGCCGTGCATCGCACGCCTACCTGTTTTTGGGCGCCCCCGGCGCGGGCAAGCTCGATGCCGCGTGGGCGCTCGCCCAAGCCTTCCTGTGCGAGCAGGACGGCTGCGGCGCATGCGACAGTTGCGTGCGCGTCTCTCGGCATACGCATCCCGACGTGCACTATTACACGCCCGAGAGCGCCACGGGCTACCTTATTGCCCAGACCCGCGAGCTGCTCGATGACGTGCCGCTGGCACCCATTCGCGCCAAGGCCAAGGTCTACATCATCGACCATGCCGAGCAACTGCGCGCCAACACCGCCAACGCACTGCTCAAGACACTCGAGGAGCCGCCCGAGGGCGTTATGTTCATCTTGCTGGGCACCTCGGCAGACGTGATGCTGCCCACAATCGTGAGCCGCTGCCAGTGCGTGCCGTTTCGGCTGGTGTCGCCCGCCGTCGCCGCGCAGGTCGTGAGCCGCGCCACCGGTCAGGACCCTGCGCGATGCCGCATGGCGGTCGCCGTGGCGGGAAGCCCCACACGCGGCATCGAGTTTCTTAAGAGCGCCGAGCGCCAGGACGCCCGCCGTCAGATGGCCCGTGCCATCGACTCACTCATTGCCGCCGACGAGGCCGACGTGCTCAGTCGCGCCAAGTCGCTCATCGTCGCCGTCAAGGCGCCGCTCGCCGAGGTCAAGTCCACGCAGGAAAAGGTACTCGAGCAAAATGCCGACTACCTGTCGCGTGGAGCATTGAAGCAGCTTGAGGACCGCAACAAGCGCGAACTCAACGCGCGCGAGCGTTCGGGTATCATGGAAGCGCTGGCGAGCGCGCGGACGCTCATGCGCGACGTGCTGCTGACACTTCAGGACGAGGCGGCCGACGTGGTGAACGAAGACGTGCGTGACACGATCGGTCGGCTTGCCGCTGCGACCAATGTTGCGGGTGCCACCCAGGCGCTCGAGGCGGTCGCAACCGCCGAGCACAACATCGCCAGAAACGTTACTCCCCAGCTGGCCATCGAGGTCATGCTGTTCGATATCAGGAAGGCACTGAAATGCCGTTAGTCGTACCCGTTAAGTTTACCTACGCCTCGCGCGACCTGTGGTTTGACCCGCAGGACCTGGATATCCTCGAGGCCGATTATGCCATTTGCTCCACCGAGCGCGGAACCGAGATCGGCTTGGTCACGGCCGATCCCTTCGAGGTGCCGCAAGACGAGATCGGTCAGCCGCTCAAACCCGTGCTGCGCGTGGCGAGCGACATCGACCTGCAGCTTGCCGACGATTTGGCCATCCAGGGCGACGAGGCGATGGTCGATTTCCGCCGTCTGGTCAAAGAGCTCGACCTCGAGATGAAGCCGGTGGGCGTCGAGTACCTGTTTGGCGGCGAGAAGGCCGTGTTCTACTTTGCGGCCGAGGAGCGCGTCGATTTTCGCCAGCTCGTCAAGGACCTGTCCTCGACGCTGCACATTCGCGTCGACATGCGCCAGATCGGCGTGCGCGACGAGACCCGCCTGGTGGGCGGCTATGCCCAGTGCGGACAGGAGCTCTGTTGCACGCGCTTTGGCGGACAGTTTGAGCCCGTCTCGATCCGCATGGCAAAAGAGCAGGACCTGCCGCTCAATTCCTCCAAGATCAGCGGCGTGTGTGGCCGCCTGATGTGCTGCCTGCGCTACGAGTTCGAGGCCTACAAGGACTTTAAGAGCCGCGCGCCCAAAAAGAAGACGCT
>CAUFXK010000119.1 GCA_959596495.1 uncultured Collinsella sp.
TCCCAGTTAGAGACGGCGCGGGCGCGCTTGAGCACCACGTCGGCAACCACGGCGGCGGGGAAGTGCTGGCTGGCCACGTAGCCGTAGCAGGCATCGTCGCCGTAGATAAAGAAGCGCGCGTCGGGCAGGCCAATCTTGTCGACCACGCGGCGCGAGAACATGCCGCCCTCAAAGCACAGTTGGTTCATGGTGCGGTAGCCCTCGGGTCCCAAATCCCACTTGGCGATGGGGTTAGGGATGCCGAGCGAAAGGATGAGCTGGTACTGCCAAAAGAAGGCGCCGCCGTCAAAGTCCAGGCGCGAACCCTGAATGACGTCGTAACAGTCGGTCCACTTGGCCAAGCGCTCGATGCCTTCGGGGATGACGAGCACGTCGTCGTCCATCACCCAGAACCACTGGGCGCCCAGGTCGTAGGCGCATTTGGTGCCGGCGGAGAAGCCACCCGCGCCGCCACAGTTTTCAAGCTGCGGCGCGTATATAACGCGGTCGGTGCCACCCTGTGAATCGGGCTGGTCGGTGTCGATGCCCCACAGGTTGGCGAGGCGCTCGTTAAATGCGGTGCACATGGCCTCGGTCTCGCGCGAATTCTCGTTATCGACAATCACGATGCGCCAGGGCGTTGCCGTGAGCTCGGTCATGGAGTCGAACAAGTTGGCCAGGAGTTCCTGGCGCTTGTACGTGACGACAACGATGGCGAGCTTATCGATGGGGGCGGGAAGGGTGGAAGTCATGAACGAGAATATCCTTTCGCGTGGGCAGCATATCGGCCCTGCGGAATAAACAGCGTGTCCCATGGGACACGTCTATTGTAAGCGTAGGCGGGCGCCCGCGGGTAATGTTCCGCTAATCACCAAGAACGTTTGCTACAAGCCTGGTTGACTTGTGTGCGTGGCGAGATTGCAAGCGCGCATTGTGGTATTACATAAGTGCCGATTCTTGTGGACGCAATCTTTCTGTTTGGATGGCCTGTGAATAAAACTCGTTTAGCCTCCCTTGCCGATAGCCTTTCCGTCAAGGTCATGTTGCTGTTTTTGGTTTTTCAGGTCGCATTTGTCCTGAGCAATACCGCAGCGAATTGCCTACCGAGGCCCGTTATCGAGTCGCATGCGCAGGGTTCGGAGTCCTCGGCCCTGTTGACTGACATGTATGTCTACGACCACCGTGTTGCAGCTGGTCCTGTTTGCTTTGATAACAATCGTTTTGTCATTGAAGTCGCACGGCAAAAGGACCAAGGTTCTCCGTTTAAGACGATGGCTGTTGCCGAGATTGATGACGTTACGAAAGCCAACGGGATTACGCATCAGCAGTATTACCGGTATTGGCATGGATGGCAGCTACTTACGAATGCCTGCCTGTTTATTGGCGGTATCGACGTTGTCGTGGTGCGCCTGCGGCCGCTCTGGCGATTGCCGGATCCGCTTGCGCTTACGTTGCCTTGCGGAAGCGATTTTCAAAGCTATTGACGTTGGGTTTCGTTGTAATCCTGTTGTTTTCAACCAATCTGTTTTTCAATTTTATCGGTGATCTGCTTCTGTGCATCTCGTTCTTTGTTGCGCTCATCATGATGTCTTGTATGAGTCTTCGTTTGGGGTCGGCTCCGAACGCACGGGCTTTTACAAGCCGTCTTGTCCTTTGGTCGATTGCGACGGGTGCCGTGTTTTCGTTTCTTGACTTTTTAACGATTCCTGCCGCTGTTGTCGCCCTGCATTGCTTTTTCGCCTTCATTGCGCTCCCCAAGGGTGTGCGCCCCAAGCGTTGCGTCGTCACGATGCTGCAGGCACTCTTTGGGTTTGGGCTTTCGTTTGTGTTTACCTGGGCGATGAAATGGGTTGTCGCGGCGTTTGTGCTGGGCTGGAACGAGGTCTTTTCGAACGTTCTGGGCGAGATGGGCCTTTGGTCTGCGCATGGGACTTCGTCACTGTTGCCCCAGGCTGACTGGCCTCAGATTTTGAAGGAGTTTTATAGCATGAGCCCGCAGCTGTTCGCCATTTGCTCAACTGCTGGTTATGCGATGATCTCGAACGTTGTTTGTCTTGTTTCGTTTGCTGCCGTATTGGCGATTTGGATTGCCGTGCTCGTTTGCTCGATACGGGGCGGAGCGCAAGGTGGTCGTCGTCGCAAGATGTTGATCCAGTCACTGCTCATGGCGCTGCCTCTGGTGGTTGTTCTGGGTTATTTCGTTGTTATGCATGACCATGCAATCGTTCATATTCCGGTATTTGGCTGCAAGAACTGGGCGATTGTCTTTGCGATTTTATTTGCTTCTGGTGTAAGCGCGCTTCGTGGTCTGAGGAGTCAGAAGGTCGCTTAGCCTTTCATGTGGGCCTTGATGGTCGCGACTACGGCCCTGCGCACGATATCCACGAGGAGCAGGGAAAGCGCGAGGCAAAGGCTCATAAGGATTCCGAGCAAAATGGCGGCGGCTGGACGGGGCTCTCCCGTTTGGATGCCTGTCGCCATGGTGTAGATCGCTTTGTCGAAGATGGGTCGCCAGACGTTGCAGGTGAACGACTGTACGGCGTAGAAAGCGAGCGTTCCTGCGGCGAGAGTCACGATTGTCTTGTCTGCAGTTGGGACTTCGTGGCGTGGCTGATGGAGCGCTGCGGCGGCAACGGATGCAACGGCTAAGATGAAGGATATGACGGAAGTTGACTTGTAGGAGAGCTTCCAGAGCGCGTCGTACTGGCTGTTTGTCGATAGCAGGAGCTCGAGCGTGACGGTTGCGGCAATAAGTCCGATAAGCGCGATCTTGGATTTCTGAGAGCCGGATGCGTTGCCGAGGTATTCGAGGACAAACCGCATTTCTCCAGCTGCAATAAACGCGACCAGGTAGGTAACGGCGCTCATGAGCTTGCGCCACAAAACGACACCGGCAGCTCCGTTTACCGTCGCCGCGATGTAGCAGTTGATTCCAAATGTTGCGAGCACGAGGAGTGCTACGACAAACGGGGCCCTTATGCTGCCGATTCGCTGTCGTATCAACGCAATCACTGGGACGAGCAATACGGAGGCGGCGTAGACCCAGATAAACTCGATGCCCAGCGTAAGCCAGCCAATCTCGTGTAGCGAGATTTCGGGCAGGGGATAGACGTACATCGAGATAAGCAGGCAGGCAGCGCAATAAAAGAGCGTGGGCAAGACGATCTTCTTTAACCGCGCAAGCGATTTACGAGCGAGGTCCGGTGCGGATGACCCGTTTTGGAGGGCGCGAACTGCCGAAGGGATAAGGAAGTACCCCGAGATCATAAAAAAGACCTCGTTGGCCCAGCAGCCCAGCAGGTTGATAAAGCCGAGCGCGCCGGAGTAAGGGAAGACAGCGAGCGGCGCGTATTCCGGTAGGCCGGTGCAGACGGCTTGGAAGGTCCACTGAAACGTGTGGAATATGGCGATCCCAGCGACCGCCACCAGGCGCAGCGCTTCGATGGAGGTATTTCTGCTTGCTTTGCTGCCCATCAGACTATTTTCCAGCGCGTGCGTTGTATGAACCAAAGTGCGATGTGATCATTTTTAGAGTCTGCTTGGGGCCCTTGTTCCATACGTTATACAAGCCCTCGCCCACGAGGTCCTTGGCGTACGCGCAGTAGCTGATTTTAGGGTCGGCGATGCCCATATACTCGGCATAGAGCTTTTTGGCCACGGGGGTAACGCGAGGATTGGCAAATACCAGCTCTTGCGGCATGCGTTCGAACATCTTGTGGATCGCCCGCTCGATTTCGGGGTGCCCCTCAATTCCGGTGTGCTCAATCATGATGCCCATATAGGTGAAGCCGCGTGTGATTTGCGGTGTCCAAACGGCGGGGTCGGTGACGTTGAGCCGCTCAAGGATATCAACCATGTCGTTCCAGCGATTAAACGGCATCAGGGGATCACGCTTGGCCAGGGCGGCTGCCTTTTCGGGTGTTTCCTCGCGGTAGCAGTAATACGGCTTGGGCCAGTAAGCGATCGCCTTTGCCT
>CAUFXK010000120.1 GCA_959596495.1 uncultured Collinsella sp.
CGCACACGGATGCAGGGGCGTTAAGAACAGGCTTCTCGCTCGCAGCTTGGCGCAGTCGCAAAAGTACAGGTCCTTGTATCTTTCGACGAAGCTCATTATACGAGCAAACTGCTCGCGTTTTCCCAGATTGCACAAAATGCGCCGCGAATGGGTGCATCTCCATACGCCTCTACAAAAACCTGTACCTTTTTGCACAACAAAAAAGCCGCTCTAACCAGCGGCTTTTCTTCTATAGACAACAAAAAAGGCGACCGCCCGCGAGGACGATCGCCTTTGTTAATTCTTGTATTGTTTGTGCTAGGCGCGAGTCTTGATCTCCTCGGTCACCTTGGCAACAAACTCGTCAACGCTCATCTGAACGGTCTCGTTGGAGCGATCGCGGACGGAAATGTTGCCGGCCTCGACCTCCTTCTCGCCCAGGATGAGCATGTAGGGCACGCGGTCAATGGAGCGGGCCTCGCGGATCTTGTAGCCGATCTTCTCGTCGCGGTCGTCGCAGACCACGCGAATGCCAGCTTCCTCCAGCTTGGCGCACACCTCGTGAGCGTAGTCGCGGCTCTTCTCGGAAACGGGAAGCGCCTTGACCTGCACGGGAGCCAGCCAGGTGGGGAACTTGCCCGCAAAGTGCTCAATCAGAATACCGATGAAGCGCTCGATGGAGCCAAAGCACACGCGGTGCAGCATGATGGGGCGCTTCTTAGTGCCGTCGGCGTCCACGTACTCCAGGTCAAAGTTGAGCGGCATCTGGAAGTCGAGCTGGACGGTACCGCACTGCCAGGTACGGCCGAGCGAGTCCTCCAGGTGGAAGTCGATCTTGGGGCCGTAGAAGGCGCCGTCGCCCTCGTTGACCTCGTAGTCCATGCCCAGCTGCTCCAGAGCGGTGCGCAGGCCCTCCTCGGCGCGAGCCCAATCCTCGTCCGAACCCATGGAGTCCTCGGGGCGGGTGGAAAGCTCAACGTGATACTTAAAACCAAACTTCTGGTACACGGAATCGATGAGGTTGACCACGCCCACGATCTCGTCGGTCAGCTGGTCGGGACGCACAAACAGGTGGGCGTCGTCCTGGTTAAAGCAGCGCACGCGGAACAGGCCGTGCAGGGCGCCGCGCAGCTCGTGGCGGTGCACCAGGCCAATCTCGCCGGCGCGGATGGGCAGCTCGCGGTAGGAGTGCGGCTTGGAGGCGTACACCAGCACGCCACCCGGGCAATTCATGGGCTTAATGCAGTACTCTTCGTCGTCGATGACGGTGGAGTACATGTTGTCCTTGTAGTGGTCCCAGTGGCCCGAGGTCTTCCACAGCTGCTTGTTCATGATGAGCGGCGTGGAGATCTCCACGTAGCCGGCCTTGTGGTGGATCTCGCGCCAGTAGTCCAGCAGCGTGTTCTTAAGGATCATGCCGTTGGGCAGGAAGAACGGGAAGCCGGGGGCCTCGTCGCGCATCATAAAGAGGTCCATCTCGCGGCCGATCTTGCGGTGGTCGCGCTTCTTGGCCTCCTCCAGCATGTGCATGTGCTCGTCGAGCTCTTCCTTGGTGGCAAAGGCGACGCCGTTGATGCGGGTGAGCATCTTGTTGTCCTTGTCGCCCTTCCAGTAGGCGCCCGAGACGCCGGTGAGCTTAAAGGCCTTGAGGGCCTTGGTGTAGCAGATGTGGGGGCCGACGCACATGTCGATGTAGTCGCCCTGCTGGTAGAAGGTGATGCGGGCGTCGTCGTCCAGGTCGCCGATGTGCTCGACCTTGTACTTCTCGCCGCGCTCCTCCATAAGGGCGATGGCCTCGGAACGGGGCTTCTCGTACACGGTGAACTTGAGGTTCTCCTTAACGATCTTCTTCATCTCGGCCTCGATCGCGGGGAAATCGTCCTCGCTGATCTTGACGCCCTCGGGCAGGTCGACGTCGTAGTAGAAGCCGTTGTCGGTCGCGGGGCCGTAGGCAAAGTCGGCCTCGGGGTACAGGCGCTTGATGGCCTGCGCCATGATGTGCGCGGCGGAGTGGCGGATGACGTGCGTGACCTCGTCCTGCGGGAGCTCGGCCACCGAACCGTCATTGTAGAGTGCCTTCATGGGTATGTTTTCTCCTCTCGGATGCCTGATGCAAGTGCGTGCGATGCGCTCGGCGTTTTTGACTTGCATCATTATAGGCAGGTTGCCTTGGTATACAAGCGCCCGCCGCACCTTAATGGCACGGCGGGCGATTTTCTACGCATGCTTCATCGTGTGGGGGCGGGACTGTGGGCGCGCGTGCGGCTTGCGCGTGACGCGCGGTGCCCGCGGTTTACGGCCGGCCCGGCGATGGATGCGTTACTGGATGCGAGTTCGGCAGTAGGGGCAGACCTTCCAGTGCGCATCGAGCGGGCGATGGCAGCTGGGACACACATTGCGAACCTGGGTATCGCAAACCGGGCAGACCACAAAGTCCTTCTCGATGGGTGCGCCGCACTGCGGGCAGGTGCCGTACTGGGCAAGCTGGCGCTCGCGCAGGGCCATGTCCAGCTCCTGCTCCTCGCGGTCAGACGCGTAGGAGTGCGGGCGCAGGACCAGGTAGGCGATGAGGCCTACAAACGGGATGAGGGCGATGATGCCCCATGCCACGTAGGCGCTGGCGCCGCGGCGGCGAGCGTCGATGAACACATAGACGACCGACAGCACATACAGGGCGATGATAAAGCCAACGAAGGCATAGACGACGCCCATAAGCTGCGGCGACATGAGCTCGGAGATGTACTTGGACATTACGGGTACCTTTCGGAATATTTATAGTTCGGTCAAGTTTACCACGGGGTTTGTTTATATGGGACCACGGCTAGGCGCGGGGCTGGCGCGGACACAAACATCTCAATCTGTAACAAGTGGGAGCGGAATCCGGGTCTAGGTGTTACAGATCGAGACGAACGGAAGGGGCGCCAGACTAACGTCTCAATCTGTAACATCTGGAACCCAAATCCTCATCTAACTGTTACAGATCGAGACGAACGGTTTCCATAGTTGTCGGCAGACGAGGTTGTCGACGTTGCCGGGTCTCCCCTCGCCTGCCGTTGGCGGGTATTGCGGGGCTGTTCGCCGCATTGCCGCCGCGCTGGGGATGTATAGACCGTAGGATAGTCTTATTGACAGCCTGTCAACTCGTCTGGGAGGCACTGTGAGCGAAACGTTTGATATCGCGATTGTCGGTGCGGGCATCACCGGATGCGCCATCGCGCGGCAGCTCGCGCGCTATGACCTGTCCATATGCGTGGTCGAGGCGGCCAACGACATTGCGCTGGGCGCCTCGAAGGCCAACGGCGGCCTGGTTCACGCCGGCTACGATCCGGCTCCGGGAACCGTAAAGGCGCAGGTCAACGCCCGCGGCTGCGAGCTATATGGCACCTGGGCCCAGGAGCTGGGATTTTTGTTCCGCCGCACCGGGTCGATGGTGCTGGGGTTTAACGACGAAGACCGCGCACACCTGGAGCAGCTGCGCCAGAATGGCCTGGCGAACGGCGTGCCCGAGCTTTCGATCGTTGGACCCGACCGCATCCACGAATTAGAGCCGCGCGCCAGTGCCGATGTAACGTGCGCGTTGTGGTGCCCATCGACTGGGTTTGTCGACCCGTTTGAGGTTGCCATCGCCGCACTGGAGAACGCCGTGGCCAACGGGGTGACGTTTATGCGGTCTGCGCCGGTGGAAGCGATTGAAGTCGCGGGCTCGGGCGACGACGCGCGCTTTACGCTGGCAACGCCCGCCGGAGACGTGCACTGTCGCTATCTGATCAACGCTGCGGGCAACGGCGCCGCCGACATCTCGCATATGGCGGGCGCCGAGGAGTTCCAGATGGTCTGGCGCCAGGGCAACATCGTAGTGCTGGACAAGGAGCCGCGTGCGC
>CAUFXK010000121.1 GCA_959596495.1 uncultured Collinsella sp.
CGGCCGCCTCGAGCGAGCCTTTTGCCGCGCGATAGCTGCTCGCGGCAAGATCGCGTCCCATGTCGCGCACGCGCGCATAAGTGCTTTTTTCGTTTTTGATATGCGTCTGAATGATCTGGATCATGTTGACGTTGGGCATGTACTCGGTCAACAGGCCCTCGAGCGTCACCATGCCGCGGGCGAACATCGTTACCACGCTCGGCAGCTCAACGTCGTTTTTGCGCGCCAGGTTTAACAGCGAGGTCAAAAACTCGCCGATATCCAGATCCTTCAGGTCAAGGCCCGCAAAGTCAGCCACGATAAAGTCCAAATCGGACAAAAAGGCCGAATGATCGAGCTCAGCCGAGTCGCCACGCGTCACGGCGAAGCGCATGAGCGAATCCTTGAGCTTGGGCACGTCACCCTCGGCCACGGCGAAAATCATGTCCTTGACGATACCGCGATCGTGACTCGACATGCGTCCGACCATGCCCAAGTCGATAAAGTAAACGATGCCGTCCTTGAGAATAATGTTTCCCGCATGCGGGTCGGCATGGAAAAAGCCGTCATCGAGCACCTGCGTCGAGTAATCCTCGACGATTGCGGCACCGATCTTTTCCAAGTCATAGCCCTCGGCCACCAAGCGTTCAGGATCGGCGATCGAAATGCCGTCGACGTAGTCCATAACCACCACGTGCTCGGTGCACAGGTCCAGATAGGATTTAGGACACGTCACGCCATGAACGCTCTTATGGAACTCGTAGAAGTCGTTGAGGTTTTTGGCCTCGGCCAAAAAGTTGGTCTCCTCGCGAAACGAGGTCCACAACTCCTCGACTACGCCGTGCAGGTCAACAAATTGATCGGTGTTGACGAACTTGGAAACGATACGCACCACCGAGCGGATGATATCGATGTCCTGTGCCATAACCTGCTGCGCACCGGGGCGCTGCACCTTGACGGCCACGTCCTCGCCCGTCACCAGACGAGCGCGGTGCACCTGCGCGAGCGATGCGCTACCAAGCGGATTGGGGTCGATCGCATCGAACATCTCCCCCAGGCGCAGGCCGTATTCTTCTTCCAGACAACTGAGTACGACCTCGTACGGCACCGGCTCCACGTCGGAGCGCAGACGACGCAGCTCGTCGCAAAAGCGTTGCGGCAGAATCTCGGACCGGTTGGCCAGAATCTGCCCCATCTTGACGAACATGGGGCCGAGTTCCTCGAGCAGGCGGCGCAAACGAACCGGCGTGAGGTTATCCCACACGCGGTACTTTTTGACCAGGCGAACAATCTGTCCGATGCGCTCGCGGCGACCCGCCGGCGTGAGCTGGTATTCCTCGTCCGGCGCCATCGCGTCGGGCTCCTCGGGGACCATATCGACAGCGCGCGGCTTCTTGCGAGCGCCCGAGACGACGGCATCGACCTCATCGACAACCGCCGCCTCGTCACCCAAGGGATCTAGATTGTTGTAATCGGTGGTGGAATCTGCCATCTGCGCTGCTACTCGGCCTCTTCGGTATCCTTCGCATCGTCGGGCTCAACGGACTCGACGGGCACCGAGGTCACGTTGTCCTCGACCGAATCGACGATGTCGCGCACATGGGCCAGGAAAGCCGTGCGCTCGGGGGCGGTCATAACGCGGACGCGGGCAAGGATGAGCTCGTCGAGCACGCGCTGGGCCGCGGTCTCGCCCTGCATGCCCAAGCGCTCGGTCAGATCGGAGATGGTACCGCCGGCCTGCTCGAACATGTCGGACACACTGCGGGCGATATCGGGGGTGGCGGTGTCCTTGCGGACCTGCTCGCCCTTGGTGTTAAGGTCGTCGAGGACCTTCTTGCCGCCTTCGACAGCAACGGCGGCAGCGCCAAAGCCCACGTTAATGGCGCCGTTAACAAGCTGATCGAGTTTCATAACCATGGTTGTCTCCAATCACAAACAACTGCATTGGCGTTCTTGTACCCAAGATTGAGCGAAAGCGACAAAGCGTTTTAGCGCTATTCGATTGACGGGAAATCCCTACCTCACGTTGTCGTTCATCGCGAAAGAGTTCTTCATGGCGCAGCTCGTGGTGTAGAGCACCTTGCCCAGTAGAGCATCGGTCTCCACGCGAACACGCTCGGCAAAGGCCTCATTGGCGCGTGCAAGCTCGGCAGGCACTTCGGCCTCGGGCAGAACGGCTACGGCAGCGTCGATGTCATGGATCTGCTTGTGGCCCATGCCACCGACCTTCTCCTGATAATCCTCGACCGCGCGACCGCACTCATGGAAGCGGACGTCAGCCAGCGCGCCGATCAGGCGGTTGGCCCAGTAGAAGTTTTCGGACGTCACGCGAGCCTGCGTGTCGGCATAGTACTCGGGCATGGTCTCGACGTTGGCGTACAGCGGAACCAGCGCGTTAAACGAGTTGGAGCCAAACGCCATCCACTGCACGGCGCGATAGGCCGGCTGTGCATAGGGACGCAGCTGCAACACGGCGAGCTGGCTGTTGCGGTTGATGCCGATGGGGCGATAGGCGCCACGCGTAGCGGGCGTGCCCTTGCTACCGTAGCAATCGTACTCCGTGCCCTGGTAGTGGCTCGAGAGTACGTACTTGATGTCCTCGATGGTCACCTTGCGCTCGGGCACGCGGCTCCAGGGGATATCGTCGCTCTCGGGCGTGTAGTCGGCGTCGGGGCCATCCCACACGTCGCTGGGGTTGAGACAGCGCTGCATGTACCACGCGCGCGGCGTGTTGTAGACGTGGTCGCTGTCGCTGTGCGAGCCAAAGGCCTCGCGCGGGTTAAAGACCGCAGCCGGGCCGTCGCCCTCGACGCCCAGCGTCAGGTCCAGATGCCACTCGGCCATCCAGGCGCGCAAGTCGGCGGAGCACATGTGATCGGCCTGGGCGCCCTCGGCGTCATCCAGGTCAAAGCTGTCGATACCCAGCTGGTTGGGCATGGTCACATAGGCGTCATCGGGCACGCGCTTGGCGATCCAGTGGTGACCGCCGATGGTCTCGAGCCACCAGATCTCGTCCACGTCGCTAAAGGCGATGCCGTTGTTCTCGTAGGTGCCATAGCGCTCGAGCAGGTCACCCAGAATGCGTACGCCGTCGCGGGCGGATTTGGCATATGGCAGCACCAGGGTCACCATGTCCTCCTCGCCCAGACCGCCGGGCTGCGCCGGAACATAGCCGTCCTCGTCCTCGTTGCCCTTGGCGGGCACGTAGTCGACGAGCGGGTCGGCGCCGCGAACGCGCTCGTTGGTGGTGAGCGTCTCGGTTGCGGACATGCCCACATTGAGCTCGTTGAAACCGGCCTCGGCCCAGATGCCGTGGCCCGGGACAACATCGGGGACGCTCGTGTAGCGCATGGGGTTATCGGGCAGTTCAACGGTCAGGTGACTCAGGACGCTCGTGTAGACGCGCGGCTGCTCGTCGGGATGCACCACGCGCATACGCTTGGGCTCAAACACCCCGTTGGACGAGTCCTCGTTGCGGGCAACCAACGTCGACCCGTCGTAGCTCGCGTTCTTACCAACCAAAATCGTTGTGCACGGCATGCGCATCCTCCTTGAGCGAAGAAATCAAACGATAACAGTGTATCGCTTCGGCGCAGAAAGGGCGAAACCGCGGCGCTGGCAACCCCTGTGGTCAAAAAATGCCAAATGTGAGTACTGTCACCAATTTAGTAACATCAATTTTGCTACGTATGGGTGCCAAAAGTCTACATTTGTTCAAAAATTAGATGATGTAATTCCTCATAGGTCCAATAAAATAGGCTCTTTATCGATAATAAAGGTAGCGCACAGAGATGTGGTGTAAGAGGCGGGGCATACCCCGCCTCCGCCCT
>CAUFXK010000122.1 GCA_959596495.1 uncultured Collinsella sp.
CCGTTTTCGCAGTAAATGCAGTCGAACGTGCAGATTTTGCCGCTGGCCGGCATCATGTTGACGCCGAGCGAGAGACCAAGGCGACGGCTGCGAACGGGCCCAAAGATGGGGCTGGCATTCAAAAACGTAGACATAGACATATGCTCCTCAAGACAATTGTGCCTAAGCATAGCATCGGCTCCAAAGCAAGGTGCGGGCTCTTGCTTTACAAGTTTCGTTTTTTCACGTCGCTCATTATGCCGTGCCATGAAAAGCCTCGGGTCGGGTACAGTTAATCTGTTAACAAGGCGTAAGGCAATGCGGGTCCATCCAACCGCACTGACGTGCAACTGGATGAGCATTGATGATGGGGGCACAACATGGATTTTACGGTCGAGAATGCGGGCACCACGATTGCCTGTCGCGAATATGCCGGCCCGGATGTGTCGCCTGATACTCCTGCCTTGGTGTGCGTGCACGGCGCTTGTGTCGACGGTACATTTTTTGACGGTATCGCTTGTGAGCTCAGTCGCAACTACCGCGTAATTGCTTACGACCGCCGCGGCTGCGGTGACAGCAGCGATGCGGCAGACGACAGCTATGATCTTGCCGCTCAGGCCGCCGACCTGCAAGCCGTGATCGAACACGTTGGCGCTCCGGCAAATGTGCTTGCGCATAGCGCCGGTACGTTGGTGGCGCTGGAGCTTCTTCGCACCGAACCCCATCTCGTCGCCCGTGCGATTCTGCATGAGCCGGCTGTGTCGGCCGAAGGCGTCGGTATGGGCGCAGCTCCGGTTTTGCTCGATATGATTGCGGCTGGAAAGGTATCAAGGGCGCTCCGGCTTTTCTTGGGAGCCCTCGGCGACTTGGACCCCGAGGCTCCTGGGACGACCGAAGCGGAAGTCAAACATGCCCTGCGCAATGGTCGTTGCTTTATGGCGAACGAATATGGAACAAATATGACTTACGTTCCCAATTGGGATAGTGTCTGCGCATCGAAGTCCGTTGCTGCTGTGCTTCTCGGCGAGCTTTCGGTCGATACACCCCGCGAGGCTGGCACGCGAGCGGCTGCCGAATATCTCGATTGCCCCCTTGTGACGATTCCGGGCGCGCATAACGGTCTGCGCGATCGCCCCGTTACGGCGGCAAACGCCGTTCGTGATGTCTTGGAGCGTTAGCACGCTCGATGACCTGCGGGGAGAGGGGCTGTTAGCGTTTCGTCATTGTTAACGAATGCGCCCATAACCGCGCGCCTGCGGCTCCATTACCGCCGTTTGCCAGGTCATAAAAATGCAACGATAATCGCGCGTTTGCCTTCAGCTGTTAGATGCTACCCTTGTACCAATTGATATGCACCGTTGCCGTGCGTAACGATAGAAAGGGCCCCATATGCTCAATAATCACGAGGCCAATCTAACCGACGAGGAGGCTGCCGCCGAGGTCGCCCGTGTCGCGAAGACCTACCCCGTGGTACGTTTGCTGTCGGCCGATCAGATTAAGAGCGAGCCTAACTGCCTACTCGCCGGCGATCGGTGCCCTTGTCTGCGTCAGTCGAGCCTTGAGGCCTTGACAGATTCCGATGAGGTGTCGGAGCAACTGCTCAACGATGGCGTTGAGTACCGCGCCCATCTGCGCCCCCTGAAGGTCGAGGGCGAGCCTCATGTCCTGCTGATGGTGCGTCCGATCGATGAGCAAGAGGCTGCAGAAGAGGACCTTGTCTACACCGATGTGCTGACGAGTGTGCACAATCGCCGGTATTACGAGGAAAAGCTTCGCGGCGCCCGTATGAATGCCGGCGTTGCGATGATCGACCTTGATGATTTTAGGGTCTTCAACGATACGTGTGGCCGTCATGCCGGCGACCTTGCGCTCGGTGCTGTGGCGACAGCCATACGCAGCGGAATTCGTTCGACTGACGAGCTTGTGCGCTATGGCTGCGACAAGTTTGTGGTTGTCATGCCCAATATTCCCTCCGATGACTTCGCCCGTCGCCTGCATCAGGTGTCCGATGCCGTTCGTGCCACGATTATTCCGGGCCATGAGTACATGAGCTTGACGGCATGTGTTGGTGGCGTTCGCATTCATGGCGAGACGGTCGATGAGGGCGTTGGCCGCGCTGTCCAGTTATTGAGCCGCGCTAAGGCAAAAGCCGGTACGGTCGTGACCGATGCCGATTCCATCGAGGCCTTCCAAAGCGAAAAGCCTTTGGTGCTTATTGTCGATGACTCCGAGATGAACCGAGTCATTCTCAACGAGATGCTCAGGGACGAGTACTGCATCCTCGAGGCCGATAACGGTCGTACGGCGCTCGACATGGTCGACCGCTATGGCGATGAGTTGTCGCTCGTGCTGCTGGACATTGTCATGCCGGGCATAAGCGGCTTTGAGGTGCTGGCCGATCTGTCGCGCCGAACGGGTATCGACAATCTGCCTGTCATCATGATCTCGAGCGAAGATTCCGATGATATGGTGCTGCGCGCGTATGAGCTGGGCGCCTCGGACTATATCAACCGCCCGTTTGACTCCCGTGTCGTGCGCCGCCGTGTAAGCAACACCATCCGCCTATACGCCAAACAGCGCCGTCTGACGAGCCTGCTGTCCCAGCAGTACAACGAGCGTGTCAAGAACAGTCGCATGCTCATCGACATCATGGCCGGTGTCATGGAGCTTCGCAATGGCGAGAGCGGCAGGCACGTTACGAATATCGAGAAGCTGACCGAGCTGCTGCTTGGCTGCCTGGTCCAGCGTAGTGACAATATCTTCCTCGACAATGAGGAACGCTCCACGATTGCTCTGGCTTCGGCGCTGCACGATATCGGCAAGATGTCGATTGACGATGCGATTCTCAACAAGCCCGGGCGCCTCACGTCCGAGGAATTCGAGATTATGAAGACGCATACCACGATCGGCGCCGACATGCTGCTCGAACTGGGCCGCCATCACGCCGGCAATGCGCTTATGGAATATGCGTACCAGATTGCGCGCTGGCACCACGAGCGTTGGGATGGCAGGGGTTATCCCGACGGCCTTAAGGGCGACGATATCCCCATCGCCGCGCAGGTGGTTTCGGTGGCCGACGTGTACGATGCGCTGACGAGCGTGCGCGTGTACAAGGATGCTATCCCGCACGAGGAAGCGATCCAGATGATCCTGGACGGTAAGTGCGGTACCTTTAACCCGCTGCTGCTCGACTGCCTGCTCGAGGTGCAAGACCAAATTGCCGAGACGTTGGCACGCCCCGCTGACGTCGTCGCGTTTCCCACGATTTAGTTTGACCAAAGGAGTTTTTGATTCATGATTTCTATGCGTGAGGCGTATGAGAAGATTGGCGCCAATTATGATGACGCGTGCGCTCGGCTGATGGGCGATGAGATGCTTGCCCGCTTTGCCCTCAAGTTTTTGGATGACGAGAGCATGGACAAGCTGGAGGCCGCCATGGCGGCAGGAGACGCCGAAGGTGCGTTTATGGCAGCGCACACGCTCAAGGGCGTGAGCCAGAACCTGGGATTCGATAATCTGTACGAGCCGGCGGTTGTGGTGACCGAAGCGCTGCGCGGCGCCGATGCCGTTGACGGCGCTCGCGAGGGAATGCATGCGCTGCAGCAGCAATATGCGGCAACGATGTCGGCCCTGCGCGAAGCGGCTGAATAAGAGCTTGCGAGCCTTGATGACTATGAGAGTGGATAATCTCCCGTTTGGGGGTGCGGACAGAAAGTTGGACCGCGGGGCGGTCCGGACTGGAGGTTCGCA
>CAUFXK010000123.1 GCA_959596495.1 uncultured Collinsella sp.
CCCAACGCCTGCTACGTCGTTGAGCAGCAGCACGCTGTGATCATCGAGCGCTTGGGTAAGTTCAATCGTATCGTCAACGCGGGCTTCCACGTGAAGGCGCCCGTGATTGACCGCAAGGCCGCCACGGTGAGTCTGCGCACCATGAAAAATGGTTTTGGCATCGACGTTAAGACCCAGGACAACGTGACCATCGGCCTTGAGGTCTCCGCTCAGTACCACGTGAGCTACGACATGGGCGCCGGCCCGGCAGATTCGGGCATCTACAAGAGCTACTACATGCTGCAGGAGCCCGTCGACCAGATGCGTGACTTCATCACCGACGCTCTGCGCTCTTCGATTCCTGTCTACACACTCGATGAGGTCTTTGCCAAGAAGGATGACATCGCCAAGGATGTCAACGCTACCGTTTCCGAGCAGATGGCCGCCTACGGCTTCACCCTCGTGTCGACGCTCATCACCAAAATCGCACTGCCGACCGAGGTTGAGAACTCCATGAACGACATCAACGCTGCCCAGCGCAAGCGCGCTGCCGCGCAGGAGCTCGCCGAGGCCGACCGCATCAAGCGCGTCACCGAGGCGACCGCCGAGGCCGAGGCTATGGAAAAGGCGGGCGAGGGCATCGCCAACCAGCGCAAGGCCATCGCGCTGGGTATCAAAGATTCGCTCGAGATCATCCAGGAGACGGGTGTCGGCAATGACGAGGCCAACCAACTGTTCATGTTTACGCAGTGGTCCGAGATGATGACGGAGTTCGCTCGCACGGGTAAAACCTCGACGGTCGTGCTGCCGAGCGACTTTTCGCAGTCGGCCTCGATGTTCGAGCAGATGCTGGCCGCCGGCAAAGTTCAAAACGATTCGAAGGAGTAGACGCGCGTGAAATACACCGTCGTTTGCGTCGGTAAGCTCAAGGAGCGCTTTTGGAAGGACGCGTGCGCTGAGTACACCAAGC
Organism: uncultured Collinsella sp.; assembly: GCA_959596495.1. GTDB lineage: Bacteria > Actinomycetota > Coriobacteriia > Coriobacteriales > Coriobacteriaceae > Collinsella. Next base: position 950 of record CAUFXK010000123.1, read on the forward strand.
GCCTAGGTGCCTATGCCAAGGTGGATATCCACGAGGTGGCCGATATCGACCCGGCTAAGGCGGGCGGCGTGGATGCCGCGCGCGACAAGGAGGGGGCGGCGATTCTTGCCGTCTTGCCATCTCGAGCGCATGTGATCCTGCTGGCTATCGAGGGCAAGGAGCGCTCGAGCGAGGAGTTTTCGGCGAGGCTCGACGATCTTATGCTGCGAGGCAGCAGCGACATTGCCTTTGTAATCGGCGGTTCGGACGGCGTGAGCGATGACGTGCGCGCACGAGCCGACGAGATGCTCAGCTTTGGACGCATTACCTTGCCGCATAACCTGGCGCGTGTGGTGCTGCTGGAGCAGATTTACCGTGCCTGCAAGATCAGTCGTGGCGAGCCGTATCACAAATAGGTCGGCAATACGAAACAATGGCGTGGGACAATACCTTTCGTTTTGAGGAACGCATCTGAGAGGACTGTGTGATATGAAGATCGGATTTGTCGGTTTTGGCAATATGGCGAGCGCTATGGCCGATGGCTGGATCGCTGCCGGTGTAGCTGCGAGCGACATGTGCGCCTGTGCGGGTCGCTACGACGCACTGGTTGAGCGCTGTGAGGCGCGCGGGATGGTCGCTTGCCTCGATGCCGCTGAGGTTGTCGCCGCATCCGATATCGTGGTCGCTGCGGTCAAACCGTACATGATCGAGAAGGTATTCGCCCCGCTCAAGGATGCTCTTGCCAAAAAGGTCGTTCTGTCGGTTGCCTGGACCTGGGACAGTGCCAAGTGGGAGCAGGTCCTGCCGGGCGTCGCGCATATCTCGACGGTGCCCAACACGCCGGTTTCGGTGGGCGAGGGCGTCATCGCCTGCGAGAAGGCTTCGACGCTTAACGACGAGCAGCGTGCTGTGGTGCTCGACCTGCTCGGTAAGCTTGGCGCTGTCGTCGAGCTCGACACAAGCCTGCTGTTTGTGGGCGGCACGGTGGGTGGTTGCGCTCCGGCGTTTGTCGCCATGGCAATCGAGGCCCTGGGCGATGCGGCGGTCAAGCACGGTATCCCGCGTGCGGATGCTTATCGCATTGTGAGCCAGATGGTGCTGGGTACGGCAAAGCTGCAGCTTGCAACTGGCCAGCATCCTGCGGCGATGAAGGATGCCGTATGCTCGCCCGGTGGTGCCACCATCAAGGGCGTCGTTGCGCTCGAGGACGCCGGCATGCGCAGCGCCCTGGTCAAGGCAATCGACGCAACCCTCCAGTAAAACCGACCAAAAAAGGGACAGGTTTATGTTGGCAGGTTTTTCCTGCGGTTTTGTCCTTTTAGCGAAAAGTGCCCCGCAACTGGCTCAATTCCAGTTGCGGGGCACTTGCGTTTGCCCAGATAAAACCGACCAAAATAAACCTGTCCCTTTTTGGCAGGTTAGTCCCAGAAGCTGTCTTCTTCGTCCTCGGACTTGGGGCCGCGGTCGACATACATCTTATGGGTGCGCTTCTCCATTACAAAGGCAATAATCGCAAACAGCAGGATGCCGCCGGCGAAAAGGATGGCAAAACCGGTGCGGGTGCCAAACAAAAAGGAAAAAACTGCGTCCATTGGGTGCCTTCTTGCGTAGTTGAGTTGGGTCGTAAACGCTCATAAGTATATACTTGCCCATACATGTACAAGGTTGCAACCTAAATGGAATGTATATCGCCGGAGGATCTAATGCTTGATATCAAGTTTGTTCGCGAGAACCCCGATGCCATCGATGTCGCCATGGCTAACCGCCAGACGTCTTGGGATCGCGAGAAGTTCTTTGAGCTCGACGACGAGCGTCGTGCCGTCATCACCGAGGTTGAGGAACTTCAAGCCACGCGCAATGCCGAGTCCAAGAAGATCGGCGCCCTGATGAAGGAGGGCAAGAAGGACGAGGCCGAGGCCGCCAAGGAGGCCGTGCGCGCCGTCAACGAGAAGATTGACGGTCTGGCCGAGCGCCGCACCGCCCTCGAGCAGGAGCAGTACGACTTCATGGCTCACCTGCCCAACATTCCCTGCGAGGCCACGCCGTACGGCAAGGACGAGGACGAGAACATCGAGCGCCGTCGTTGGGGCACCCCGCGCGAGTTCGACTTCGACTTTAAGCCGCACTGGGATCTGGGCACCGACCTCGACATCCTTGACTTCGAGCGCGGCAACAAGCTCTCCGGCAGCCGCTTCACCGTTCTCGGTGGCGCCGGCGCCCGTCTTGAGCGCGCCCTCATCAACTTCTTCCTCGATACGCACACCAGCCGTGGTTTTAAGGAGTGGTGGCCGCCCATCGTCGTCAAGCGTCAGACCATGTTCGGCACGGGCCAGCTGCCCAAGTTCGAGGACGACGCCTATCACGTCTCGGGCGACAACTTCCTGATCCCCACCGCCGAGGTCGTGCTCACCAACCTGCACGCCGGTGAGGTCCTCGACGCCGACACCCTGCCGCGCCGCTACACCGCCTTCACCCCCTGCTTCCGCGAGGAGGCCGGTTCCGCCGGTCGCGATACCCGTGGCATCATCCGTCAGCACGAGTTCGACAAGGTCGAGATGGTCAAGTTCGCTAAGCCGGAGGAGTCCGACGAGGAGCTCGAGAGCATGACCGCCGAGGCCGAGTACCTGCTGCAGCAGCTGGGCCTTCCGTATCGCGTGATTAGCCTGTGCACCGGCGACTTGGGCTTCTCTGCCCGTCAGACCTACGACATCGAGGTCTGGCTGCCGAGCTACAACGCCTACAAGGAGATCAGCTCCTGCTCCAACTGCGGTGACTTCCAGGC
>CAUFXK010000124.1 GCA_959596495.1 uncultured Collinsella sp.
TTGTTATCGCCCCGTACTTCCCGGAGTATCGCGTGTGGATTGAGAAGGCCGGCTGTAAGTGTGTCGAGGCGCTTGCCGATGAAGATTCGTTCCAGCTGAGCGTGGATAACGTGCTCAAGGCGATTACCGACAAGACCGCTGCCGTCATTATCGACTCACCCAACAATCCGACCGGTGCAGTGTATACGCGCGATACACTGACGCGACTGGCCAATGTTTTACGCGAGGTCAACGCCAAGCGCGATCCCGAGAATCCGATTATGCTCATCTCTGATGAGCCGTATCGCGAGATTGTCTATGGCGCCGAGGTGCCTTGGGTGCCTTCGATCTACGAGCACACCATCGTGTGCTACTCGTATTCCAAGTCGCTTTCGCTACCGGGCGAGCGCGTCGGGTGGATCCTGGTTCCCAATACGAATCCTCAGGCAGCTTGTCTAATGCCCGCCGTTGCCGGTGCCGCCCGTACGCTGGGCTTCGTGTGTGCACCGGCGCTCTTCCAGCGTGTAATCATCGACTGCATTGATGAACCGAGCGATGTCGAGGCCTATGCTCGCAACCGCACCGCGCTTACCGATGCACTAGCGGAGTACGGCTACACCTATGTTGAGCCGGATGGCGCGTTCTACCTATGGGTGAAAGCGCTGGAGTCCGATGCGAATGCGTTCTGTGAGCGCGCGAAGAAGCATGAGCTGCTCGCGGTGCCTTCGGATAGCTTTGGCATGCCGGGCTGGTTCCGCCTGGGCTACTGCGTGAGCTATGAGACAATCGTCAACTCTCTGCCTGCCTGGAAGCAGCTGGCCGACGAATATCGTCGAAAGTAAAGCGCTCTGCTTACAATGTTTTACGTGAAACGGGGTTTGGTTTTAAGCCAGACCCCGTTGTCTATGCCGTTGTGTGATTGGGATGAAGCAGTTTTACGACTGCCGAAAGCTATGCGTACAATGAATATACGCGACGGCCATACTGGACAAGGAGACCCGATGCCCTACCTTCTTTCTTGTGATATTCATACTCATACGATGTTCTCTGCGCATGCGTACTCAACCATCGAGGAGAACATCTATTGGGCGGCGGAGCGCGGCCTTCAGGTGCTCGGTTCCGCCGATCATTTAAGCTCGATGGTTACGCCTTGTCCCAATGACCTGCGCAGTTTCCAATTCTTTATTAACCAGGATATCTGGCCGCGCATTTGGAGCGGCGTGCTGGTGCTGCGCGGTGCCGAGGCTGATATCGTTTCGCTGGACGGCAGCTTGTTTGGCGAAGACATTCCCGTTTCGCTCGATATCGCCGGCGATTCGTATAGTCGTGAGCATTCGCTGTTCGATTTGGTGACGCGTAATTTGGATTATTTGGTGGCAAGCGTGCATAACCCGCAGTTTGCCGAAGGCGCGACGCTCGCCCAAACGACCCAGATGTACATCAATGCCCTGGAGCACCCCAAGGTGTTCATGCTTGGGCATGCGGGTCGTTCGGGCGTGCCGTTCGATATCGATGAGGTGCTGTTGGCGGCCAAGGCCAAGCACAAGATCATCGAGATCAACAACCATAGTCTTGAACACGGTGTCGACACTGAGCATTGGGCCGTATGCCGCAAGATCGCCGAGCGCTGCGCCGAGCTGGGCGTGGGTATTGGCGTGTCGACCGATGCCCACATTGGCATGGCCATTGGCAAGCTCGATCACGCGCGCAAGATGCTCGACGAGATTCACTTCCCGCTGGATTTGATCGTGACGCGCGACCGCGAGACGCTGCTGCGCGAGATGGCGGCAGCCGGCGTGTGTGACCTGCGCAAGGGGATGTAGCGGAGTTCATAAACCAAGCGAAGGGGGCGGTCCAGACGGGCCGCCCCCTTTCTTGTCTCGAAAATCTACCGGGGTGGATTAGCGGCGCTCGAGGACCGCTACGGTTTCGGTGTGGTCGGTATGGGGGAACATGTCGACGGGCGTGATCTTGAGCAGGCGATAGCCTCCGTCGAGGAGCTGGTGCAGGTCGCGCTCTTGGGTCACGGGGTTGCAGCTGATATAGGTGATGCGGCGCGGCTTGAGTGCGCAGGCGGCTTCGAGGAACTCGGGGGTGGAGCCGGCGCGCGGCGGGTCGATGGAAAGGACATCGATCCGCTCGTTGTTGTCGGCGGCGTCCAGGATGAAATCGGTGGCGTCGTCGGCCATAAACCAAGCGCTGCGGGTGAGGCCGTTGAGCTCGGCATTGCGACGTGCGTCGGCAATGCCCGCCGGGTTGCGCTCCACGCCGAGCAGCATAATGCCGATGCCCTTGTCCTGGACATCCTTCGCGGCGCACAGGCCGATGGTTCCGCTGCCGCAGTAAGCGTCCATAAGAATGTCACCCTGCTGCAGGTCCATGCCGTCAATGGCAAGTCGATAGAGCAGCTCGGTTTGCTGCGGATTGGTCTGATAGAACGCGGTAGGGGAGATGTCGAATTCACAACCGAGCAGCTGGTCGCGCATGCATTCGGCGCCATAGACGATACGGGTCTCCTCGCTCAAGATGGCATTTCCGGGGCGACCGTTGATGTTCTGAGCGACGGTGACGATATGCGGATCAAGCGCCGCGACGGCTTCAAAGAACTCCTGCGCATGCGGCAGGTCGCGTTGAGCGGTCACGAGGGTGACCATAATCTGGTCGGTGCGCCAGCCGCAGCGAACGACGGCATAGCGAAGCAGCCCCAGATGCTTGTCTTCGTTAAAGGCGGGAATATGCAGACGTTCGGCCTCGCGAGCGATGCCGTTGAGAATCTGACGAGCGCCCGGCGCCTCGACAGGGCATTCAGGAACAGCAACGATTCTGTGTGTCCCACGTTCAAAAAAGCCGCAGCGGACAGCGCCCTCTTTGCCGGGAGCAAACGGAGTGGCAGCCTTATGACGAAAACCACGCGGCGCAGGATATTTGCCCGGGTCTCCCAGGGTGACTCCCATACCGCGAATGGGGTCGACGCTAATGCCCTCGCGCTCGCAGAGCTCAGCAAACAGCTCCTCCATAGCAGCCTGCTTGGCCGCCAACTGCTTCTTATAAGGACGATTGAGCGCCGTACACCCACCGCAAGCTTTCATGATCGAACAGGGAGACTTGGGGTCCACAGCCTTACGCGCAGACGAAACCGGATCTTTATGCGAGCGCTTGGAGCGAGTCTGAGATGCCTTGTCCTCGTTCCGACGAGAACTGGGGCGCTTGGCCTTAGCCTTGCCCTTGGCTGACTTACCCTTCGCATCCTGAGACGACTTGGATTTCTTAGAAGATTTTTTCTCCTCCGACCCCTCAGCCGCCTCGATCAAAGCACGACGAGCCCTACGCTCCGCACGAGATTCTGCCATGAATTAACCCCACTATTAAAGAAAAAGAAAAGTCCGAAGCAATTGTACCGTGCCAAGCTAGTGGACGATATGCAAGCGGCCATTTCATGTCAGCGATAAGTCCAACGACGTTTGCCCGGCGCGGGCGGAGAGCGGCGCGGAATTAAGTTTCCTGCTCTACAGTCCTGCGCAAGACGGAAAGCACATTTAGTGCTTTCCTTTGCGTGCGGAACTCGCGATAAACTTAATTCCGCGCCGCTCCCCGCCCGCGCCGGGCAAGCCCTCCCTTGTACTCCATTTCACTAAAGTGTATGATTCTGAACGTTACATGACTCACTTTACCTAACTAAAGTGTCA
>CAUFXK010000125.1 GCA_959596495.1 uncultured Collinsella sp.
ATCGACTTTGCCGAGCTTATCGAGGCAGGGTATCTGGAGCAGCGCGATATCGATGGCGTGTATCTGGGATCCGACCCCAGCAATGTCGACTACGGTGCCATCTTTGGCGGCCGCCGTCAGATTCTCGACCGCGCCGCCGAGCGCTTTGCTGCCGACAAGCCGGCCGATTTCGATGACTTTATCCAGGCCAACGAGGACTGGCTCATCCCCTACTGTGAGTTCATGACCGTCAAAGAGGAGTGCGGTCTCAAGGCGTTTTGGGAGTGGCCCGCGGAGCTCCGCACCCGCGGCGAGGCTTCCGCCAAGGTCTGCGCCGACCATCCGGCGCGTATGCTCTACCACCAGATGACGCAGTACTTCTTCGATCGCCAGTGGAGCCGCCTCAAGGCCTATGCCAACGAGCGCGACATTCTCATCATCGGCGACCTGCCCATCTATGTCTCGCGTGACTCCGTCGAGATGTGGGCGACACCTGAGCTCTTTAAGATCGACGCCGCCGGCAATCCCGTGAGCGTCGCCGGCACGCCGCCCGACCAGTTCTCGGCCACCGGCCAGTACTGGGGCAACCCCATCTACGACTGGGACGCCATGGAGGCCGACGGCTTCTCCTGGTGGGAGGGCCGCATTCGCGCCGCCCTCGACATGTACGACGTCATCCGCCTGGATCACTTCCGCGGCTTCGAGGCCTATTGGGAGGTGCCGTTCTCCTCGCCTGATTCGTCCTACGGTTCGTGGACGCAGGGTCCCGGCCTCAAGCTCTTCAAGACACTCGAGGAAAAGCTCGGCACGCTGCCCATCATCGCCGAGGACCTGGGCTTCCTCACCCCCGGCGTCATCGATATGCGCGACAACTCGGGCTTCCCCGGCATGAAGATCCTGCAGTTTGCCTTTGAGGGCACCAACTCGTACTACCTGCCGCACAACTACATTGCCAACACCGTCGCCTACGTGGGCACTCACGACAACGAGACGGCACGCGGCTGGTTTGAAGGAACGGCTACCCCGCGTCAGCGCGAGCAGACAGCCCTGTACACCCATCAGCAGGCCGGCGAACCCATCGCCGACGCGCTCAACCGAACCATCGCAGCCAGCGTGAGCGACACGTGCATCTACACCATGCAGGACCTGCTCAACTTGGGCAACGAGGCGCGCATCAACACCCCTGCCACGCTGGGCGGCAACTGGACCTGGCGCATGCTCGACGGCGCCATCACCCGCGAGCTCGAGCACAAACTCACCGACTGGACCGAGACCTACTTCCGCATCCCGTCGGAAGCCGAAATCGAGCTTCCTCAATAGGAGCTACCGCGCCCGACCCCTCCCCACCGTGCGGACGCGCTTGCTTACCCGCGCGAGGCCAACCCAATCCCCTCGCGCGGGATTCTTATGAATTGCAGACATGTAATCAACCCATTACAGGAGGAAACATGCCCCAAATTAACCTCATGGAACTCGCCGAGCAGTCTTTTGGCACCTCGCTCGAGCAGCTCGACGACCGTCGCATTTACAAGCTGCTGGTCAAACTCGTGCAGGAGCGCTCCGCCGCCTGCCCGCTCAACAACGGCAAGAAAAAGCTCTATTACATTTCCGCCGAATTTTTGATCGGCAAGCTGCTCATCAACAACATGATCGACCTCGGCATCTACGACGAGGTTAAGGACCAGCTCACCGCCGCAGGCCACGACCTCAACAAGATTGAGGAGTTCGAGGTCGAGCCGTCGCTCGGCAACGGCGGCCTGGGCCGCCTGGCCGCATGCTTCCTGGATTCCATCGCCACGCTGGGCTTGACCGGCGATGGCGTGGGCCTCAACTATCACTACGGCCTGTTCCGTCAGCGCTTTGTCGACAACCAGCAGAAGGCCGTCCCCGACGAGTGGCTCGGTGAGCAGGACATCCTAGTCGACGACGACCGCTCCTACACCGTCGAGTTCGGCGATTTTGCCGTTACCTCCAAGCTCGTCAACATCGACGTGCCCGGTTACGGCCAGCCCACCAAGAACCGTCTGCGCCTGTTCGACCTGGCGAGCGTCGACGACGGCCTGGTCCCCGGCAGCTCCATCGACTTCGACAAGACCGAGATCGCCAAAAACCTCACCTTGTTCCTCTACCCCGACGATTCCGACGAGCAGGGCCGCCTGCTTCGCATCTACCAGGAATACTTCATGGTGAGCAACGCCGCCCAGCTCCTGATCGACGAGGCCATCGAGCGCGGCAGCAACCTGCACGATCTGGCCGACTACGCCGTGGTCCAAATTAACGACACGCACCCCACCATGGTCATCCCCGAGCTCATTCGCTTGCTCACCACCGAGCATGGCATCGAGTTTGACGAGGCCGTGACCATCGTACGCTCCATGGTCGCCTACACTAACCACACGATTCTTGCCGAGGCGCTCGAGAAGTGGCCGCTCGTCAGCCTGCAGAAGGTCTCCCCTGCCATCGCTGACATTATCGTCAAGCTCGATGAGATCGCGAAGGCCGAGCACGATGACCCGCGCGTCGCCGTCATCGACGAATACGACACCGTCCACATGGCCCACATGGACATCCACTTTGGCTTCTCCATCAATGGCGTAGCCGCCCTCCACACCAAGATCCTGGAGGACACCGAGCTTCATCCGTTCTACGAGATCTATCCCGAGAAGTTCTCCAACAAGACCAACGGCATCACCTTCCGCCGCTGGATCCATGGAGCCAACCCCGCGCTCGCCAGCCTGCTCGACGATGTAATCGGCACCGACTGGCGCAGCACCGGCGATCTGAGCAAACTCGCCAAGTTCGCCGACGACAAGGACGTTCTTGAGCGCCTGGCCGCCACCAAGGTCGAGGCCAAGGCCATCATGCGCCAGTTCATGGCGCTCGAGCAGGGCGTGACCATTCCCTCCAACGCCATCATCGACGTCCAGGTCAAGCGCATCCACGAGTACAAGCGTCAGCAGATGCTCGCGCTCTACATCATCTGGAAGTACATCGATATCAAGAACGGCAACAGGCCTAAGCACCCCGTCACCATCATCTTTGGCGGCAAGGCGGCGCCTGCCTACACTATCGCGCAGGACATCATCCATCTGATCCTGACGCTGTCGCAGTGGATTGCAAACGACCCCGACGTGGCTCCCTACCTGCAGGTTGTCATGATCGAGAACTACAACGTCACCGCCGCCGAGCGCGTGATCCCCGCCGCTGACATCTCCGAGCAGATCAGCCTGGCCTCCAAGGAGGCGAGCGGCACCTCCAACATGAAATTCATGCTCAACGGCGCCCTAACCCTGTGCACGCTCGACGGTGCCAACGTGGAGATTGCCGAGCTCGTGGGCGACGAGAACATCTATACCTTTGGTGCCTCGTCCAAACAGGTCGAGCAGCTCTACGCCGACGGCAGCTATAACGCCAGCGCACTCTACCGCAAGCCCGGTATCAAGCTGCTGGTGGACTTTATCACCAACCCCGCCTTTATGGCGACCGGCAATGCCGAGCGCCTGCAGCGGCTGCACGACGACATTAAGGGCAAGGACTGGTTTATGGCCCTGCTCGACATTGAGGAGTACATCCAGACCAAGGAGCGCGTGCTGGCCGACTACGAGGACCAGGACGCCTGGATGCGCAAGGCGCTCATCAATATCGCCAACGC
>CAUFXK010000126.1 GCA_959596495.1 uncultured Collinsella sp.
CCGCGTCTGTCTTGGACTAGGACGGGCATTTCGTCCGTCCGCAACCACAGCCTGGTAGGAACGTAGCGCATTATAGCTAAGTTCAAGCTATAGTTTAAGGTTAGGGGCGTCATTCGCATCGCGAGTACAGATTTCGCAGGTCGGAGTGGGCTATTCGTGCCCCTGTGAAGCCCGGAGCTCCCCCTATGGGGAGCTCCGGGGCACCCTTCCTAGGGTGCTGTGGCCAAAAAATGGCAAATATGAGTACTGTCACCAATTTAGTAACAGGCAATTTTGGCCTCTCGGACAGATTATGCGCTCAGTGTCGCCAACCTGATGCTTAGTTATTCTACATTTGTTTATTATCTTCTTACTTTATGACGCCTCCGAGTCCTAAATTCCTTGATTTTGCTGTTACTGATTTAGTGACAGTACTCTTATTTGCCATATTTTGGCCAGGGCATATGATTAACCCCCTATTTTCGACGTGAATTAGACCGGCTTAAGCCCAAAACACGCCCGCAGTGCGTTAAGCAACGCCTCTTGCTTCTTCCTGCGGGCATCGACACGATTCCGGTACCGCTTTCGCATACGCTGGTGGATGCGCCATGCGAGCGCTTCCATCGCTTCCATGTCGCAGAGCATTTCGTTGTTGACCGTCGCGACCTCGATTCCCATAGTAATCAAGCCCGTGTTGCGTTTTTCATCATGGATACGTCCCCTCCGGGAGGAATGGCCCAGCTCACCGTTGTATTCCAGGTCAAACCGGGCTGCCTCTTGATACGCATCGCAAACTGCATGCGGCATCCCCGAGATTGCCTGCGCGCGGTCATCGAACTCGATCTTGTAGTCGGTCTTAAAGGGACCGCAAGCAAATCCGCCATAGGGAAACGGAAGCGAAAACAGAGCGAGCATGATGCACTCCATGGGCGAGAGCAGGTTTTCCGAAAGATAGGGACACAGACGCAGCAGCTGTTTGGCCACATTCCCCTTGCATGCCGCAAGGTAATCTGCCAGACGATCGGGCATCAGCACCGGCTCGACTTCAAAGTAGCCCACGTCTGCTAGCTGGTCCTTGTCCTTTGCAAGCCTATTCGCAACAGGCGAGGTGTAGGGAGGCAGATACTTCCCGCGATCGCTCAGTGAAATCTTGGAACACAGTTCCTGGGCCAGGGCAAATGCCTGGATACAGCCGACCTCGCGGGCGATGGCAACACAAAGGGCCTCGGGAGATAGGCTGTATACCCCCGGTTCCACCTCTAGAATCGAGCCAGCAGGCAACCCGGAGCATACGGACCAGCTCACGCCAAGAATGCGGCGGCGCTGTGCTGCAGACCCTACCAGCAAGCACAAATCCTCTTGTACCTCGCCGCTTGCGGCCCCAATCCGCACCAAGTCGGGAAGATAAATGTCCTCGGTCGAGGGCGACGACGTGCGCAGCACACGGCGCTCTTCATCGGGATTAAGGTCCTTCCAGCTGATGTAACCCATTTGTCGGCGCTCGGCGCGCATCGTGCGTAGCGCCGAGGCGCCGGTCAGAATTATGGAGGCCGCCAGTTGCTCGCTTGTCGGTTCGTCACACCGCTCAATCTTCACTGCCACGAAACCACCCCTACCAAACACGTGCGATAGCAAGGCCATCGACTGCCGCAGCGCCGGCGCGCTTGAGCTCCGCCGAGGCTGCTGCCATGGTCGCGCCCGTGGTGATAACGTCATCGATAAGCAGTAGGCGGCGGCCGTGCACGTCCTCAACCGTCTCGTACATGCCTTGGGCACGCTCGCGACGCTCCTCACGACCGAGTTCGCGCTGGTCGCCATGCCCGTACTTGACGAGAGCATCGAGCAGGGGAACACCCGACAGCTCGCAAAATGGGCGCGCAATAGCCTCCATATGATCAAAACCACGCCGCCGAAACGCCGCCGCCGTCGCAGGCACAAACACCACCGCATCCGCACCGGACAGCACACCTCCCAAGCGTTCGGGCGCTACGACCTGGGCATGCAGGGCGGTGTCGTAGAGCAGCTCCGCCAGATACGGAGCCAGACGTCGCTCGCCCGCGTCCTTGTACGCTTTAATGATGCGCGGCAGCGGATGCGCATAGACGGCGCACGCCAGGCAGCGGTCGAGCGCCTCCGCCATTGCCGAGGACGTGCCTTCGACCGAACACTCAGTGCACAGCAAATCCCCAAACGGGGCGCCGCATCGGGTACAGCTATGACGTGGGTCGATGAGCGTGAGCGCGGCCAGGCAGTCTTGGCAAATAAGCGCACCGGCGCGCTCGCAGCCGGCACATCGTGTTGGCGACAATGCCTCGAGTGCCTCGCGTGCCGCCCGCTCGGCAAACGGCAGCAATTCGTCCGCAAACGGTAGGGCGCCGGCACCCTGCAGACGGCTCAATTTGTTCAGATGGCTCTTCAAGACACAACCCTCCCTACGTTCGGTCGCAGGGAGGGTTGTTGATTCAGCGCTATGGTACCCCGACGCGATTGGGGTAAGGCGGGTTAAATCCGCTCGCGGGCGTTATTCGCCGGCGGGCGGTTGTGGTGCGGCCGAAGACGGGGTCGAGCCCTCGCCACCATCCTGGCGCGGCTTGCGGGAACGGCGACGACGACGGCGCTTTTGACCCTGGTCGGCCGAGCCCTCGCCACCGCGATCCTCGCGCGGCTCGCGCTCGTCGCGAGCCGCGCCACGCGAAGCCTTGGCAGCCGCTCCCCCGCCATCTCCGGGACGACGGCGCGTGACCTTGACCTCGCCATCCGAGACCTGATCGGCAACGGAGGGCACTGAGGGCTTCTGTTGCGTGCCCGAGGAATGGCGACGGCGCGGACGCGGCGCGCGCTCATCCTCGCCACGTGACTTGCCGCCCTTGTCGGCAGGCGCATCGGAGGCCGAGGGACCCTTGGAAGCGGCACCGGCCTCGCGAGCAGCTGCGGCGCGGAAGGCATCCTCGCGCTCCTCGCTCGACAGATGACGACGGCGGCGGCGTGTGGGGTTCATGCCACCGCCGCGATTCTGCTGCTGGGGCTGCTGAACCTCGCGCTCGCGGGAGGCGTTCTTGCCTGCAGCTGCAGCCTCGCCGACATCGCCCGAGCCCGCGCGCTTGCGACGACGACGGCCACCGGCGGCCTCCTCGGCCTCAGGCGTTGCGGCATTGCCACGGCCCTTTCCGCGGCCACGGCCCTCGCCCTGCCCCTGACCGGCGCGAGCATCGGAATCGGCATCGCGACGACGGCGCTTGGGCATCGACGTACCGGCCAGACGGTCGGCGCTCGACAGGCCATCGCCCACGTCGACGCCGTTCTCGCGGTCGAGCTCCATGAGCGCCAGACGCATCTCGGGCGACTCGATGCGCTCGAGCACATCGCGCGTCACGCAGTCGGGGCGGCAGTTGCAGCCTTGCTCGGCAGCCTTCTTCTTGCAGCCCTCCGAGCAGGTCATATCGGCCAGGTTGACCTTAAAGACCTTGCCGTTCTCCAGGCGCAGCACCAGCTGCTCGCGCGGCGTGTCATATTCCTGAATACGCGCCTTGCCGAGCGGCGTATCGATGAGCGTCTTCTTTTTGGGCGCGCGGCTCTTAAAGTCCTTGTAGGCCTCGAACTCGT
>CAUFXK010000127.1 GCA_959596495.1 uncultured Collinsella sp.
GCCAGCGTCGTCTTGCCCGTACCGGCCGGCCCGTACAAAATCACGCTCGACAGCACGTCATGCTCAATCGCGGCACGCAGCCATGAGCCCTTACCGACGGCCTTTTGCTGGCCCACATACTCATCAAGCGTGTTGGGGCGCATGCGCACCGCAAGCGGCGCATTCTGAAAGGAACGCTCGCGCGTCGAAGCAGAAAAAAGGTCGTCCATAGCCATCCCGTGCATCAATCAAAATCGTTGTTGACCAACAGTATACCGAAAGGATACGAACTACTGTTCGTTAATATAGGTGCGGTGCGGAAACTTTAGACCCGGGAACAGCTTACTCGTCAGCTCGCAGAAATAGCCATCCGTCATGCTCGCAATGTAATCCACCACGGCTTGGTCCTTATCGTCCTGCCATGCATAGGTACGATCGTAGTAGGAAAGCTGCTGCTCAATGCGCGAAATGTGGTGCTTAAAGATGTAGGAGGACTCGTCGCCTTCGTTTATATCCTGCAGGCAACGGTCGTAGAGCTTTTCGAACGCCTCGTGCAGCTCCGCTTCAGAGTCGCCTTCGATACCGCCCTTACTATAGATCTTCTCGTAGTTCTCGCGCTTAGCGCGGCGGATTTCCTTGAACAAGTCCTCGCTCATCTCGATACGCGGTTTGCCGTAGCTATGCTCCACGATATCAATGGAAGCGTGCGTAAGAATCCAGCTGTTGTACGCACCGCCCAGGCCATCGTCAAAAGCATCGGGCGACAGCAGGCCTGCCGCAATGGCATCCTGGCGATCACGCCCCACGTAGGCAAGGATATCCGAGATGCGAACCACGCAGCCCTCGAGCGTCATGGGGCGAAGGTGTTCAATCGCGCTATAGCCCGTGGCGATGCAGTCCTCGACCGTCAGATCGAACTGGTCAAAGGAGCCCATATCCGAAAGCTCAAACACGCGTTGCTCGTACTCGCCGTTATGGCATAGCACGCCGTCGAGCGCCTGGAGCGACACGTTGCGACCGTACAGGGCATCGAGCACGCGCACCGACTGCACGTTATGGAAAAAGAAGCGGCCGGTACGCTCATGATAGATATCGTTGAGGAATCGCTCACCGGCATGGCCGAAGGGCGTGTGGCCCAAGTCGTGGCCTAAGCCAATTGCCTCAATGAGATCGCAGTTGAGCCCCAGGGCGCGACCGATATCGCGCGCAATGCGCGAGACAAGCTGCACGTGCAAACCACGGCGCGACAGATCATCATTGCTACGGAAGCTAAAGACCTGCGTTTTACCAGCATATCGGGCATACGCGGGCAGATGGAGAATCTTTTCGGCATCGCGCATAAATGCCGGACGCATGAGCGTGGCCTCGTCTGCGGCTCGATCAACGCGACGGATGACCTGGTCATCGTCGCAACGGTACGGGTTGACATAGCCCGAAGCACGATCGGCGGCAATGCGCTCGACAAGTTCGGGTGATAACGCCGAGGGAAAACGGTCCATGCGCGCCTTAATGACGGCCGTTTCTTGATTAGTTGCCATGGCATGCTCCTTAAGAAGGATGCGCAATCGGTTACAATGTGCAGCCCACGACCTCGATTATGGCAAAAATCGGCACCAAAAATGGGAGCAATGGCAAGGAGCGCGATTTTGTGATGAGACAGGAGAGGGCAAGGACCAGGAGCGCGGCGGCAAATGCCACGACGCCACCCATAGGGTCGAGCGTGCAAAGCGCGAAGAGTGCCTTGGCATCACCCATGCCGATGCCCGGGGTTTGACGGAGGCGTCGCCAGAGGGACTCGGTCAAAGCGAGAGAAAGGTACACGATGACCGCAAGGCCAGCGTGGTCAAGTGTCGTGTTCAAGCCCGCATCCAGCCACACGCCCGCAAACGCCGCCACGGCACACACAGCCGCAAGCGCGTTGGGAAACCGCCGCTCACGGGCATCGATCACCGCACCGGCAAAGGCGCAGATCCAAAATGGGATATAGACCACAGAACACCTCCCGGGACAGCTGCTCAAAAGAAAAACTACCGCAAAAGTGCATCCCCTTTGTGGTGGTTCTGATCGTGGTTACTTGGCGCCCTGCATGACCTCGTCGAGGGTAACGTTAACGGCGTGCTGCGTGGGCACCCAGTCGACCTTCAGGAACAGCGCGGCAACCGTGATGGGGATATAGCTGAACATAAAGATCGGGAAGGTAAACAGGTTGGTCACCAGGCGCCACTTTTGAGCGCAATGAATGTGCTTGTACTCAAAGATGGTCGTGAGCAGCGCCAGGATAAAGAAGGTCTGGTACATCATCACGAACGTCATGATAAGCGAGGCGGCACAAGCCTGCATCTCGACCTCGGTAGCCAAGAAACCATGCGAAAGGCCACCCACGATCAGGAACGTCGCATTGGCGAGCATCGAGATCAGGGACAACAGCATACCCGGGGCGATCGTCATAAACATGTCGTAGGCAGCAAAGCGATGATAGCGGAAGGTCGATTTGACCAGGTGCTTACCGTAGGTAAAGAACACCTGGTAAAAGCCCTTGGTCCAACGCATGCGCTGTTTCCAGGACGCCTTAAACGTCACCGGCTGCTCGTCAAAGAACTCCGCCGGCGCATAACCGATGCGGATGCCGTGAATGGCGCAGAACGTGGTGAACTGGATGTCCTCGGTCAGTGTATGGAACTGCCAGCCGTGCATGCCCTCGATAACACTGGCGGAGATGAGGTAGCCCGAACCCGAGACAGCGCAGGACGTCTTGCAGATATTACGCGCGTTGTTGAGGAAGCGGGCCTCACGCAGATACCAGGTGGCGTTGGCAGACGAAATCCACGAGCTGCCGAAGTTCTTGGAGTTTCGATAGCTCGTGACTACATGAAAGCCCTGGTCAAAGGCATCATTCATCTTGGAGACGTAATCGCGGGAGATAACGTTGTCGGCATCGAAGATAAAGTAGCCCTCAAACGTGTCGGGATACTCGTTGAGAATGCGATCAAAACCAAAGTCCATGACCCAGCTCTTGCCCTTACGGGCCAGGTCGTTACGCTCATAGACGACGGCGCCCGCCTCGCGCGCGAGCTGCGCCGTGTTGTCGGTGCAGGCATCGGCGACCACGAAGACCTCGATGAGCTCGGACGGATAGTCCTGCTCTTTGATGGAGCGCACAAGATTGGCAATTACCGCCTCCTCGTTATGCGCCGCAATGAAGAAGGCATAGCGATGGAGCTTCTTGGCCTTGGGAGGAGCGACCTCACCGCGCAGGGCGCCAATGACAAAGAAGACCACCTGGTACAGAAAGCAGACCGTGAGCAGCGTAACCACAATCTGGTTGAAGATCACGATGGGCGTGTTAGTTTGTAAAAAGGCGAGCATGCAGGCTCCCAGCAACGCGTTACGTAAACAACCGTATATCTTACCGCAGGCTTACCGAGTTCAAGAAACCACCTAATACTGGCTAGGCTTCGAGCAGACCGAGCTGCGG
>CAUFXK010000128.1 GCA_959596495.1 uncultured Collinsella sp.
TGCGGGTCGCCGGCGTTGGCGCCAAAGCTCACGATGGGCGGAAAGCTAAAGCCCTCGCAGCCGTGCTTGCGATACAGGCCGAGCATCTGGTCGGCAATCTCGCGTTCCGTCACGCCCTCGTGGACAAGCTTAATAGCATCGGCCATTACAGCGTCGTTAGCGGTCGAGGACGCACGCATGAGCTCCTGCTCGGTGGCATCCTTGTGGGTGCGTGCGGCGGTGACGGCAAAGTCACCCAGGAAAAACTCGCTTGCGGCGTGGCGCTCCATGAGCGGCATCAAAAAGCCGGAGCGCATGACGGTGTCGATGCCGAGCGGTTTGGTCGGATCGACCTCGCGAGCGATGGCGTCGGCCACGACATCGGTATCGGTGTGATAGGCGACGCGGGCATTGTCGTACTCGGGCAGTTGATGCAGTGCGTTGACCAGGATCACCGGCTCGGCATCGCGCACGAGCAGCACGCCGCAAAAACGCTCGAACATATCGGCATAAAAGCCGGTCAGGTAATAGATCGACCATGGGTCGTTTACGAGCAGCTGTGTGCCGGGGTGCTGAGCCTCGAGCGCATCGAGCACGCGTGCCACACGCTGGTCATCGACATGTGCCATGAAACATCCTTTCACTATGGTGCCACCATGGTATCCCAAGCCCGGCACATAGGGACGTTCCTTTTATGCCGGCACCTTTGGACACTCCTTGGCATGGCCAGCCTGGCAAGCGTGCAGGCAAAAGTAGCTAAAAGAGTCCCGTCCTTAATTAGCTGCTTAGGCGGGGTCGATGTCCATGCTGGCGATGAGGTCGATGCCCGTGTTGAGGAGGTTGGGTAGGACAACGTCGCCCATGCGGATGGGGGCGTTGACGACTAGGCCTCGGATGAGATTCATGGCTTGGGCGTGGAGCTCTAGCGGGATGGCTTCGGATGTGCGCACGGGGAGCAAGGCTTCGTCGCCGCCGGAGACGGCCACGGTCGTCGTGAGCACGCGCATAGGGCAGGTGAGCTCCTGATGTGCGAACTTATCGCCGCGCGGGCAGTTGTTGCCGGTTACGGAGCGCACTTCCACCCCGGCGCCATTGGCGTCGCGCTCCACCTTTACGGTCAGAAGGCATTCGGATGGACAGGTCGTGCAGTTGAACTGCAGCGTTTCGATTGCGTTATCGCTCATAGTCTATGCCTCCTCGACAGGATCGACGGATAGGACAATCTCGCTGGCACCCAGGTCGAGCGCTTGTTTGATGACCTTTGCCGGTAGCGGGAAGCTTTCCATGACGCTCGGTTTAAACGGGCGAACCTTGCCTGCAAACAGCTCCTCGTTGCCTGCCAGAATGCGCGCACGGGCAGCATCGACCGGCCGACGTACGCGGAAGTTGAGCTTAGTGAGCCCGACGGCCGTGATGCGTCCCGGCAGTGCGTAGCCTGCGATGCCAGCGGGGGAGACCGTGAGCTGGCAGCCCGCGCCCGCCACTCCCGCCGCGGTGCCGACAGCCCCCAACGCCCATGCCGCCGCAGCCGCACCGGCACGTTCGGACTCGGTCGTCACGTTGTCGGCCAGGTCGTGCACATGCAGCACGTTGCCGCAGGCAAATATGCCCGGCACGCCCGTTTGCAGGCTCTGGTCCACCACGGCGCCGCGCGTGCGCGGGTCAAGTTCAACGCCCGCGCCCACCGAAAGCTCGTTCTCGGGAATCAGGCCCACCGAAAGCAGCAGCGTGTCGCACGGAACAATGCGCTCGGTCCCCGGAATGGGTGCCAGATGCTCGTCGACCTGACTCACCTCGACGGCTTCAACGCGGTCGCGACCGATCACGCGCGTGACGGTGGTGGACAGGTGCAGCGGAATGTCAAAGTCGTCCAGACAGTTCTTGACGTTGCGGCGCAGGCCGTTGGCGTACGGCATGAGCTCGTACACGCCCTCGACCGAAATCCCCTCGAGCGTGCAGCGGCGCGCCATGATCAGCCCGATGTCACCCGAGCCCAAAATGACGGCGCGCGAGCCGGGCTTGAGGTTTTCGATATTGATGTATCGCTGCGCCAGGCCCGCCGTAAACACGCCGGCGGGACGGCTGCCGGGGATCTTGATCTCGCTGCGCGTGCGCTCGCGGCAACCCATGGCAAGGACGACCGCGCGCCCGATGAGCTGCAGCATACCGGTGGGGCTCATGAGCGTGACGGTGTGGACCGCGGCGTCTTCCGCGGACTCGCCCGAATCAACCCCTATCACCATGCTGTCCAAGAACAGCGCAATGTTGGTCGCGTGCACCTGGTCGATAAAGCGCTGCGCGTACTCGGGACCGGTGAGCTCCTGTTTAAAGTGCGAAAGGCCAAAGCCGGGGTGGATGCACTGGCGGAGGATGCCGCCCAGATGCTGCTCGCGCTCCACGATGGCCACGCGCGCGTCGGCCTTATGAGCGGCCAGCGCGGCCGCCATACTGGCGGGGCCGCCGCCGATAACGACCACGTCGAAGGCTTGCGTTTGTACGGCTTCTACGACGCCGCAATCAATCGCGCTCGATTTGAATTTCGCCATCCTAGCGCACCCCCTTCAAAGGTCCCTCGACCAGCCAAGATCCGGCATCCTCCAACAGCACTTCGCTGGGGTCGCAGCCCAGCTCGCGCGCCAGAATCGCCACCACGCGGCTCTGGCAAAAACCGCTTTGGCACCGACCCATGCCGGCGCGGCAGCGGCGCTTGACGCCCTCGACCGAAATCGCGCCCGGACGGCGTCGGATCGCGGCCACAATCTCGGCCTCGGGCACCGTTTCGCAGCGGCAGACGATCTGCCCCCACGCGGGATCGGACTCAATGAGTTCTTCCTTGCGAGCCAGCGGTGCGCGGTCAAAGTCGTCCGGTGCGCGGCGAATTGGGTTCCAGTCCGCCCGCTCGTGCAGCTCCACGCCCGCCTCACGCATCACAAGCTCCATGCGCTCGGCGATGGCTGGCGCGCTCGCCACGCCCGGCGACTGAATGCCCGCCGCCTGGAATAGGCCTGGCACCACGGCGGACTGCCCAATAAGAAAGTCGTTCGTCCCCTTTATGACCGGACGCCCGCCGGCAAACGCGCGCACCACACGGCGCGTGTCCAGATCGGGCACCAGCTTGCGCGCACCGCTCAGCAGCGCGTTGACATCGGCAGCGTAGGTCTGCGTGTCGCCGGGCTCGCGCACGGCAGCGGTCGCGGTGATCATGGTGTTACCATGTACGGTGCCCGTGACGATAACGCCCTTGGAAACTGGCGTGGGAACGGGGTAGAGCGGCATGAGCGCACGCGGCTCCTTGTCCAGCACTACGATGTTGCCCTGGCGCCAGACCATCTG
>CAUFXK010000129.1 GCA_959596495.1 uncultured Collinsella sp.
TCGTCGCGGTCGACGTAGATAAAGCCGTAGCGCTTGGACATCTCGCCCGTGCCGGCGCTCACCAGGTCGATCGGGCCCCAGGTGGTGTAGCCCAGCAGGTCAACGCCATCCTCGGTCACTGCATCGCGCATCGCGGCGATGTGCTGGCGCAGGTAGTCGATACGGTAGTCGTCGTTGATGGAGCCATCCTCCTCGACAACATCCTTGGCGCCCAGACCGTTCTCGACCACAAACAGCGGCTTCTGATAGCGGTCGTACAGGTCGTTGAGGGTGATGCGGAAGCCCAGCGGATCGATGGCCCAGCCCCACTGGCTCTCCTGCAGGTAGGGGTTCTTGGCGCCGGCGAAGGCGTTGCCCTGGGTGCGCTCGACATCAGGGTTATCGGCACCGGCGGAACAACGGGTGCTGTAATAGCTAAAGCTGATGAAGTCGACGGTGTTGGCGGCCAGGATCTCGCGGTCCTCGTCCGTCATGCCCACATCGATGCCCAGACGCTCGAGCTTCTTGACGGCATAGGCCGGGTAGTAACCGCGGCTCTGAACGTCGACGAAGAAATAGTTGCTCTGGTTGTCAATCTGCGCCTGGCGCACATCGCCCGGACGGCAGCTGTAGGGGTAGTAGCTACCTGCGGCAAGCATGCAACCGATCTTGACCTCAGGGTCGATCTCGTGAGCGATCTTGGTTGCCCAAGCGCTAGCGACGAGCTCGTTGTGGGCGGCCAGGTACTCGACGGCCTCCTTGTTCTCGCCCTCCTCAAAGACCAGACCGGCACCCATAAACGGCAGGTGCAAGATCATATTGATCTCGTTGAAGGTAAGCCAGTACTTCACCAGGCCCTTGTAGCGGGTGAAGATCGTGGTCGCGAGGTTCTTGTAGAAGTCGATGAGCTTGCGATTGCGCCAACCACCGTACTCCTTGATGAGGTGAATCGGGCAGTCGAAGTGCGTGATAGTCACGAGCGGCTCGATGCCGTGCGCCTGGCACTCGCGGAACACGTCCTCGTAGAAGTCCAGGCCAGCCTCGTTAGGCTCGGTCTCGTCGCCGTTGGGGAAGATGCGGGTCCACGCAAGGCTCATGCGGAAGGTCTTAAAGCCCATCTCGGCAAAGAGGGCGATGTCCTCCTTGTAATGGTGATAGAAATCGATGCCGGTCTGCGCGGGATAGTAATAGCCGTCCTCGAAGTCGAGCATCTTGCGCTGGCCGGAGACCACCGCATAGCGCTCGGGGCCGTGCGGAGCCACGTCCACGTTGGCAAGGCCGCGGCCGTCCACGTTGTAGGCGCCCTCGCACTGGTTGGCAGCCGTCGCGCCGCCCCACAGGAAGTCATTACGGAAAGCCATGCATCAATCCTTTCGCACGCTGTTGTCATAGGCTCAGTATCTCTGCAAACGGGGTACCACTCAACGACAACAGCGCGGGTCGACACTTCTTTTCGCGTGCAGGCGCCCGGCAGCCACCCCACCTGACACTTTTTGATACCCACCTGTCCAATCCACCACAAAGGGGACAGGCACCTTTGTGGTGGTTTGGGACCGGCTTGTCTCGATCTGTAACAGTTAGGCAGCCAAAACCGGGCCTGGTGTTACAGATCGAGATTTTCGGGCGGGCCCCTGCGGTTTGTCTAAATCTGTAACAGGTAGAGGCGATTTAGCCCGCCAGGTGTTACAGATCGAGACAAAAGCCCCTAGTCCACGGCGATGTCGAGGTTCTTGCCGACGAGACCTACGTAGCCACCCTCGGCGGCCTTGGGGCTATCGGCGTGGCAGAGAACCCACTTGTCGGCCTTCCAGTAGCAGTAGCTGTCGCCGGCTGCGGGCATGTCGGCTGCAGCCTCGGGGCGCGGGCCATTGGTGCCCGCCGGCAGCGCCACCATCACCTGGAAGCCGCCGTCGTCGACCATGCACGGCGTGTAGTGGAGCGTGGTGTTGAAGACTTCGACGACCGTACCCGCCGGCACGCGGAACGCCTTGACCTGAGCGGTGTCGAGCTTGCCGTCCTCGATCTCCCAGCGATGCGCCACGAGCAGGATAAAGTCACGGGCGCCCAGGTTAAACTCGCTGGCGCGGTGATACTCCAAGCAGTTGAGGCGTGTGTTGTGCCCGTTGCACCAGCCGAGCTGGAAGGGGCGGCCGCCAAACATGAGAAAACCCAATTTGTCGGCATCCTTGACGCCCTCGAGCTCCGGCGCGCTTGCTACGTACTTGCTGCCCTCGGGGATGGGCGTGGCAGAGAGCGCCTCGAGCACGGGCGACGTGAGCTCGAACGGAACGTTATCCCAAACGTTGCCATAGGATTTGAACTCGGGATCGTTGACAGAGTAGATATGCATGTTCACTCCTGTTCGTTTATGTGACAGTACGAACATTCTAGAACAAACATAAGCGATTTTGAACGCTCATCCCGACCACTCAACAAAAAGGCGCCCCCGCACAAGCGAAGGCGCCTAATGCGCGCGTTTTGGACGATAAAGCCCTTACGCCTGCTGATAATGCAGGTGCTTCTCGTCGATATCGGCCAGGTCACGGTCGAGGTAACGGCGCGCGAGCCAGTTAGCCATGGGAAGGTTCTGGTCCAGATAGTTACCGCACTCCTCGGGAGCAGCACCGGGGACATCGCCCTCAAAGCCGGCAACAAACTCGAACAGCTCACGCACGAGCGGCAGGATCTCCTCACTCGTCACCTCGCCAAACACGACGAGGTAAAAGCCCGTGCGGCAACCCATGGGGCCAAAGTAGACAATGCGGCTCGACCACTCGGCATGATTGCGGAGGAACGTGGCACCCAGATGCTCGATGGTGTGACACTCCGCCGTGTTCATGACCGGCTCCTTGTTGGGCGTGGTCAGGCGCAGATCAAAGGTGGTGACGGCGGCACCGGTCGCCGGATCGCGGTCGATGCGGCTCACATACACGCCGGGCTCAAGCAGCAGATGGTCAACGGAAAAACTCGCGATGCGCTCCATGGCAGTTCCTCTCGGTAGTCAATTTGGGACGGGGCTCTTTTAGCTGGTTCGAATGGTCGCACCAATCATACCAGTCAAAAAAGCCCCGTCCAAAAAGACAACTTAGCCCAGGACACGGGCCATGCGTGCCTTGAACTCGGACAGAAAGCGCGGGGCATCCACGGTCAGCGCCACAAGCGCACTCTTGTCGGGATCGGACAGGCGGTGCTCGTCGCAGATGGTGCGACCGCGGTACTCGCCCAGCAGGTCAACGCGCAGATTGCAGCCGAGCGCGCCCACGAGCGTGGGGTCAATCGCCACGGCGACGGCAAGCGGAT
>CAUFXK010000130.1 GCA_959596495.1 uncultured Collinsella sp.
TCTTATCGATGGCGGCATTCATATCGCCAATCGAATCGCGCACCTCACCCAAGGTACCGGATGCCTCTGATACCGAACCAGCCAGCGAATCCTGGGTCTGAGTCGTTTTGTCCTTTAAATCGACTCCGGCATCCTTGGCGATACTGGCAACGGTCTTGCCCACCGTGGAGACAAATTCCGAGTTGACCTGCTCCTCGATGGTGCTTGCACCGGTGTCGGTAACCTTGGGCGCAATAGCGCTCTTCTTCTCATTGACGTAGTACGTAAGCTTGGGCTGACGGTAGTTGCCGTCGAGCATCGAAACCAGGTTATCCGAGAAGTTCTTGGGGATTACGATGGCCGCATAGTACTCACCGCTCGCGACGCCCTCCTTGGCATCGGCCGCCGAATCGACGAAGGTCCAGCCCAACTGATCGTTCTCCTTGAGCCGATCGACAACCTTATCGCCCGCGTTGAGCTCGCCCACCAAGTCGTTTTGGGTGCCCTGATCGTTGTTGGCGATGGCAATCTTGATACCCTGGGTGTTCCCGTACGGATCCCAGTTTGCCACGATGTTGTACCAGGCATACAGCGAGGGAATAACGCACACGCCGAGGGTAACCACCAAGGCGACGGGGTTCACAAGCACTCGCTTAATGTCGCGCTTAAATATCGCAAAGGAGACCTTTGCACCGGATAGTTTGCTGCCGAGACTCACGCTTGGACCATCCATCCTGTCGTTGAATCAAATCGTACTATCGACAACCATTGTACGTAGGCGCTTTAGCGTCTCAGAGCACAATGGTATTGAGTTTTGCGGGTAGCAATATACTACGAAGACGAATTAACGTACAGTTGTACAGTATCTTTAATTTCAGCAGGTCACAAAACCACAACCCCGACAAATAATTGATCCCTTGGGGACGGAGGAAAACGGATCACCGGATCAGACCGACCCCTCGGTGATCCGTTTTCCTCCGTCCCCAAGGGATCATTCAAAAGGAAACGAGAGTGGAAAATCTCCCACTTCAAGCCCGCATTCGAGCCAAAAGTGGGAGGTTATCCACTCTCGTTCTAATCTAGTTACGGTGCCGTATCCCCGAACTACATCAAGTTGCAGACAGCCGCCGCGAAGGCAACGGGGTCCTCGGGGAGGATGCCCTCGACCAGCAGAGCCTGGTCATAGAGCAGACCGGAGTACTGCTTGATCTTGTCGGCGTCGCCTGCCTTCTGGGCAGCGACAAGCTTGTCGAAGACCGGGTGCTTGGCGTTGAGCTCGAGCACGCGCTGGCTCTTGGGCATGCCGTCGGGCGCACCCTCGGGACCCTTCTGGAGCACCTTCTCCATCTCGAGCGAAAGCGGGCCTTCGGTGGTGATGCAGGCGGGGGCATCGGTCAGGCGCGCGGAGACGGCAACCTTCTCGACCTTGTCGCCGAGCGCCTCCTTCATGGCGTTAAAGAGGTCCTCGTTCTCCTTGGTGGCGTCCTCGGCCTCCTTCTTCTCGTCCTCGGTCGCCAGGTCAAGGTCGCCGGTTGCGACATTCTTGAGCTCCAGGTGACGATCCTCGACCTCGGGCTCGGCACCGTCGGCAACGGCCTTCTCGGCTGCCTCGCGAGCGGCATCGTCTTCATAGAGCTTGGGCATGTCGGCCGCCACGTACTCGCGCATGGCCTGGAAGGTGAACTCGTCCACATCCTGCGTCAGCAGCAACACGTCGTAGCCATGGTCGAGCACGCCCTTCACTACAGGCATCTTGGCCAGGCGCTCGCGCGAATCACCGGCAGCGTAGTAGATTGCCTTCTGGCCCTCGGGCATGCTCTTGGCATACTCGGCCAGGGTAATCATCTTCTGTTCCTTGACAGACCAGAACAGCAGCAGGTCGGCGAGCTCATCGGCCTTCATGCCATAGCTCGAATAGATGCCGTACTTAAGACCGCGGCCAAAGTTCTCAAAGAACTTCTCATATGCCTCGCGGTCGTTGTCGCGCATATCCTCAAGATCGGCGGTAATTTTCTTCTCGACACGCTTGGCAATGGCCTTGAGCTGACGGTTCTGCTGCAGCGTCTCACGCGAAATATTGAGCGTCACGTCGGCAGAGTCCACGACACCGCGCACAAAGTTGTAGTAATCGGGCAGCAGGTCGTCGCACTTCTCCATAATCAGCACGTTGGAGCTGTAGAGCGCCAGGCCCTTCTCGTAGTCCTTGCTGTACAGATCGAACGGGGCGCGACCCGGCACAAACAGCAGCGCATCGTACTCAAGCGTACCCTCGGCATGGAAGCTGATAGTGCGCGCGGGATCGTCAAAGTCGTGGAACGTGGACTTGTAGAACTCGTTGTAATCCTTCTGCTCAACGTCGGAGCTGCGCTTTTTCCAAATCGGCGTCATGGAGTTGATGGTCTCGAGCTCCTGGTAGTCCTCGTACTCGGGCTTGTAGTCGTCGCCGGCGTCCTCGGGCTTGGGTTTCTGGCGGCTCTTGCTCACCATCATCTGAATCGGGTAGCGCACATAGTTGCTGTACTGCTGAATCAGGCTCTTGAGGCCCCACTCGGTCAGGAAGCGATCGTAGGTCTCGGCCTCGCCGTCGGCGTCGAGCTTCTCGTTCTCGCGCAGCGTCAGGATGACATCGGTACCGTGCTCGGCGCGCTCGCCATCCTCGATGGTGT
Source organism: uncultured Collinsella sp. (assembly GCA_959596495.1). Classification (GTDB taxonomy): domain Bacteria; phylum Actinomycetota; class Coriobacteriia; order Coriobacteriales; family Coriobacteriaceae; genus Collinsella. The sequence goes on from CAUFXK010000130.1 coordinate 2,646, forward strand.
AGCCCTCAAGACCGTCGGACTCCCACACGTGAGCGGTGTCCTCGCCATAGGCGCGGCTGACAACCTTTACGTGGCTGGCAACCATAAAGGCAGAGTAGAAGCCCACGCCAAACTGACCGATGATGTCGACATCGGAGCCCTGCTGCTCGGCGTTCTCGGTCTTAAACTCCTCGGAGCCGGAATGGGCGATGGTGCCCAGATTGCGCTCGAGCTCCTCGGCGGTCATGCCAATGCCGTTATCCGAGATGGTAATGGTGCGGGCGTCTTTATCAAAGGAAACGCGAATAGCCAGGTCGCCCTGGTCGAGCTTGACGCTCGAGTCCTGCAGGCTCTTAAAGTTGAGCTTGTCGACGGCGTCGCTCGCGTTAGAGATAAGCTCGCGCAGGAAGATTTCCTTATTGGTGTAGATGGAGTTGATCATGAGGTCGAGCAGTTTTTTGCTCTCGGTCTTAAATTGACGCATGTGCAGTCCTTTCGCGCTACCCCCGTCCGCAAAAACGGCCCGGTTGCCCGAGCCGCCGCGCAGACCTGCTATGTTCAGACTTAGATTTTATAACCCATTAGCGCGCATATATACATACGGAATCGAAAAACTGTATGT
>CAUFXK010000131.1 GCA_959596495.1 uncultured Collinsella sp.
TGCCCGCCCCTGCCTTTGCCGCCGACTCCGACCAGCAGGTCAAGACGGTCCGCGTTGGTTGGCTCGTCAACAACAAAGGCTTCCAGGAAGGTACGCCGGGCGAGCGCCTCTCGGGATGGGGCTACGAGTACCTCCAGACCCTCTCGTATTACACAAAGGGCTGGCAATACGAATACGTTAGCGGCACCTTCACCGAGCTTATGGACATGCTCGAGGCGGGCGAAATCGACCTCATGCCCAACATCTCGTATTCACCAGAACGCGAGCAAAAGCTGCTCTTTTCCTCGAACCCCGAGGGCACCGAGCGCTACTACATCTACGCCAAGCCCGATCGCGACGACCTTGCCAAGGGCGACCCCCAAGCGCTCCAAGGCCTTACCATCGGCTGCAACTCTGGCGTTATGCAAACCACCGTCGGCCAGCAGTGGCTCGCCGACGAAGGCGTCACCTGCACCTATAAAGAGATCAACACCGGCAGCGCCCTCTTTGAGGCGCTTGCAGACGGCGAGGTCGATGCCGTCATCATGAACGACACCATTTCGTCGCCCGATGCGTCGCCCATGTTCTACGTAGGCTCGAGCGACTACTATTTTGCCGTTCCCAAAAGCCGCCCCGATTTGATGAATGACATCAATGCCGCCATGACGGCAATCGCCCGCGTCAACCCACGCTATAACGACGAAGTCAAATCGAGCTATTCGGCCCAAAACAGCGGCTCATCATCGCTCACCGGCACCGAGACCTCCTGGCTCAAAGCAAACGGCAACACCATCACGCTCGGCTATCTTAAAAACCAACTTCCCTACTGCACGCAAAATGGCGACGGCGAGATGGAAGGGTCGCTCGCCTCGCTTGCAACGACGCTGCACGACAAGTTTGGCATTACGGTTACAACAGTCGCGATCTCAAATAACCAGCAAATGCTCAAAGCCCTTTCCAACGGAACCATCGATGTCGCCCTGCCCCTGTTTCGCGACTACTGGCTTGCCGAACAGAAAGGGGTCATTCAGTCAAACCCGATGGGAACGGTTTCCCTAACCGCCATTCACAGCAGCAACAACCTGAACAGCGACCTTAAGAAAATCGCTTGTACACAGGACGCGATCGTCAACCATTCTGAGCTCGAGAGCCTCTTCCCCGACGCAACGATAACCGATTATCCGAATGGCAACGAGGCGCTCGAAGCCCTCAATAAGGGGGAGGCACGTTGCATCATTGTCCCCAGCACGCGCCTGAAAACCATCCGCGACACCTACAACATCGAGGATTTCCAAACACAGGAGCTCACCGACGCGGCACAGCTATCGTGTTTGATTTCGCGCGGCAAGCCCGAGCTGTTGGGAATCATCAATAAGGGCATCGTCAATGCAGGCGAATCGCTCTCTGCAAGCAGTTATTCCCCCACATCGTACTCGGCGCAAGAATCGGATGCGTTCCGACTTCTCTACCGCAACCGCATCGTCATTGCGGCAGTCGTCATCTGCATTTTGCTCACCGGCATCGTCATCCTTGTCTGGTCGCTTCACCGCGCGCAGAAAGAACAGCAGAAAGCCGATGCCGCCAACGCCGCTAAGACAGCATTCCTCACGCGCATGAGTCACGACATCCGCACGCCGCTCAACGGCATCCTGGGTCTTATCGAAATTGAGGAATTGAAAGACGGCGATATGCAAGTCGCCCGCGAAAGCCGCGCCAAGGCGCGTGTTGCCGCCAATCACCTGCTCTCGCTGATCAACGACATCCTCGAGATGGGCAAAATCGAGGACCGCAAGCTAACACTGGAACATGCTCCTTTTAACCTCAAAGAGCTCTGTGACGATGCGCTGGTGCTGTGCAAGCTCCGCGCGTCCGGTAACGGCATCACAATGCAGGACAATAGCCTGCCGTACGCCACGGGGCCATACATGATCGGCAGTCCCACCCATATCCGACGGATCATAATCAACCTGCTAGACAACAGTATTAAGTACAACAAGCGCGGCGGCTCCGTCACCTTTAGCTCACAGACCAAGCCACTCGATGATGGGCGCGCGCTCTTTTGCTTTAGCGTTTCGGATACCGGCATTGGCATGGCTCCCGAGTTTTTAAAGCATATCTATGAGCCGTTTGCCCAGGAAGGTGACGATGCGCGCAGCAAGTTCCAGGGAACCGGCATGGGCATGCCAATCGTCAAGTCACTTATTGAACTGATGGGCGGCACGATTGAGATTTCGAGTGAGGTTGGCGTGGGGAGTACGTTCAACGTCCAGATTCCGCTCGATATCGACAAGAACCCTCAGGCAAGGGAACGTGCGGACGGCCAGGCAAACAGCTGCTCGCTTGCCGGCATGAACGTCCTCTTGGCAGAAGATAACGAGCTCAATGCCGAGATTGCCCAGGCTCTGCTCGAAAGCGAGGGCATCGTCGTAACTCGCACCGCCGACGGCAACGAAACGGTCAACCTATACGTTGGCCGTCCCGCGGGTAGCTTCGATGCGATTCTAATGGACATCATGATGCCGGGCATGGACGGCTACGAGGCAACCCGCGCGATTCGTCTGAGCGAGAAGGCCGATGCGGCCGATATCCCCATCATCGCGCTCACCGCCAACGCCTTTGCCGAGGATGCCCAGGCGGCACACGATGCCGGCATGAACGCTCACCTGCCCAAGCCGCTCGACTTTAACAAGCTCAAAAACATGCTCGCCCGCATCAAGAAATACGGATCCGTTTCGCTATAGTTTGTGCTCAACCACCATGCACGGCCAGAAAGGAAACCAACGATGTTTAGGCCCTTACGTCGAAAGAAACGCGCCATCACCGACGAGGAAGCGCGCGAGTTGCTCGCCACCTGCAAGCGCGGCGTCTTTGCCGTCAACGGCGACGATGGCTACCCGTACGCCATTCCCGTCAACTACTTCTTCGACGCCGAGCACGACAAGATTTATTTCCATGGCGCCAAGGCTGGCCACAAGGTCGACGCACTCAAGCGCGATGACAAGATCTGCTTTACCGTTTACGGCAACGAGTGGTACAAGGACGGCGACTGGGCTCCCTACGTTATGAGTACCGTTGTCTTTGGTCGTTGTCGCCTGGTAGATGAAGCGCCTGCGTTTATCGAGGACAAAGTCCGCCAGCTCGCGCTTAAGTACTACCCTTCCGCCGAAGAAGTCGAGGAGGAAATCGCCAAAGACATCAAGGGCGTCCAACTCTACGAGATT
>CAUFXK010000132.1 GCA_959596495.1 uncultured Collinsella sp.
AAGGGAAAAGCTGAAACGGTGGTGTAAGAGACCACCAGCGTCGTGGCAACACGGCGGCTTGGCAAGCCCCATCCGGAGCAAGCGCGAATAGGAACGCTATGGGCCGGCCCGGTCCGCGTTCGGGTAGCGTGCGTGGAGCTGCACGGTAACGTGCAGACAAGATAAATGACCGTTCACGACAGAACCCGGCTTACAGGCCCACTCAGCACTTTGTTGACGCTGCGAACCCGTCAGCGCGGCAATCTGCCTTTCAAGCCTTCGGGCATGACCATAAGGTCAATGCCCTCGTCTTTCAAGGCACCTTGCTCGCGCTGATGGGTTCTCGCTTTCGTTTACGAAATCATTGGCGTCGTCATCCTTGACGTCTCGCTGTCTTTGCCTGCCATCGGCGTTGCCGTTCTATTTACTGGGGTTATCGGTACGGCCTTTGCCGTATTATTGAGGCTGTTTGTTGCCGCGCTTTATTTTGTTGAGGGGCTTTGTTGGACAGCTATTTTACTCTGCAATCGAATATTGAGGCTACGGGTGAGTTTGTCGATCGCAAGAGCCGGTTTATTGCCCAGCTGGTCCATATTGAGTCCGAGGATGAGGCGAATGCCTTTATCGAGATGGTTCGCAAGCGTCATTACGACGCTCGACACAATGTTCCCGCGTGGATTTTGGTCGATGGACGCGAGCGCCAGAGCGATGATGGTGAGCCGAGCCGCACGAGTGGTATGCCGACGCTCGAGGTGCTGCGCGGTGCGGGACTTAAAAACGTATGCTGTGTTGTGACACGTTATTTTGGTGGCACGCTGTTAGGGCCCGGTGGCTTGGTGCGTGCCTATACCGCGGCGACGCAGGCGGCGGTGGCCGCGGCTCAGGAGGCCGGGCAGATCGTTGAGATGACGAGTGTCGTGCCGGTTGACGTGCATGTGGCCTATCCGCAGTATGAGCAGGTGCTTCGCTTGGCGCAGGATTCGGGTGCCAAGGTTTCGGATACCGATTACGCGGATGCCGTGACACTTCATTTGGTGTTTAAGGCGGGGGAGCAGGAGCCATTTTGCGCCAAGATGTGCGAGCTTATGGCGGGGCGCGAGGAGATTGAGGTCGGCGCTCCCGTATTTGCTGAGTTCTAACGGCGACGGCCGGCGTGCTTTTGGATGGATCCCAAGCGCGCCGGCCGTCGTTTTCTGTTGCCGCAGTTTACTCGGCGAGCTGCTTTAGCACATCACAGGCGATCTCGACGGCATCGTCGATGCAGCCGGGGCAGCTGCGGAGCGGACCCTTATCCGATCCGACGCCCTTGAGCGTGCCGCAGACGGTCGTCGTGTTCTTCTCGCCAAAACGCTTGGCGATTTCGCGCGACAGCTTGTAGGTCTGGCCTTTGGTCTTGGGGTTTTCCATGCCGTCGCTCATTGCAAAGCCCATGATGGCCACGGCGCCCGAGATGGCGCCGCAGGTTTCGGTCATGTCGCCCATGCCGGCGCCAAAGCCCTCGGTGAGGGTAAAGGCGATCTGGGGGTCGAGCCCGACGGCGGGCGCGAGCGTGCAGGCGACGGCCTGGGCGCAGTTAAAGCCACGGGCGTGGTATTCGGCAGCTTGAGCCTGACAGGCGGTGGTATCGAGCTGGGTAGTATCGATTTGCTTCATCGTTGTCTCCTTGGTTACGGTGTACCCGCCTATGGTACCCTTGCCAACGCATTTGCTCATCGAGAGTCCCGTGCATGCCCCATCGTTTTTTATCGAACAGATACTCAAGATTAAGAAAAAACCGAATGATATGCCCCATAACCTACCTTGCGGATGGGTTGAGAGGGGTGCGGGGTAGCGGTATCGTGAACCGAATAAAAACAAAACCCAAGTAAGGGAGTTGGATATGAGCGAGCAGACCATCGGTACCACGTGTGTTCAGGGCGGTTATCGCCCAGGCGATGCAGAGCCGCGTCAGGTGCCCATCTACCAGTCAACCACGTGGAAGTACGACACGTCCGAGCACATGGGCAAGCTGTTTGACCTGGAGGAGTCGGGCTACTTCTACAGCCGTCTGCAGAATCCCACGTGTGATCTGGTTGCCGCCAAGATCTGCGAGATGGAGGGCGGCACTGCCGCGATGCTCACGAGCTCGGGCATGGCTGCGAACTTCCTCGCGATCTTTAACGTGGCCGGTGCCGGCGATCACGTGGTCGCGAGCTCTGCCATCTACGGCGGTACCTACAACCTGCTCGCCCATACCATGGAGCGCATGGGTCTGACCTGCACGTTCGTTGCCCCCGACTGCACCGATGAGGAGCTCGAGGCCGCCTTTCAGCCCAACACCAAGCTCGTCTTTGGCGAGACGATCGCCAATCCCGCCCTCGCCGTGCTCGACATTGAGCGCTTTGCCAAGGCCGCGCATGACCACGGCGTGCCGCTGATGGTCGACAACACCTTCCCGACGCCTGTGATGTGCCGTCCCTTTGAGTGGGGCGCCGACATCGTCACGCACTCCACCACCAAGTATATGGATGGCCATGCAGCCTACCTGGGTGGCGTGATTGTCGACCACGGCCAGTTTGACTGGATGGCCCATGCGGACAAGTTCCCGGGTCTCACCACGCCCGACGAGAGCTACCACGGCGTGACCTATGCCGAGAAGTTCGGTCGCGAGGGCGCCTTCATTACCAAGGCCACCGCGCAGCTCATGCGCGACCTCGGCCCTATGCAGAACCCGCAGGCGGCGTTTTTCCTGAACAGCTCGCTCGAGAGCCTGCATGTGCGCATGCCGCGTCATTGCGAGAACGGCCTGGCCGTTGCCAAGTTCCTGCAGAGTCATCCCAAGGTACGCTTCGTGAGCTATCCGGGCCTGGAGGGCGATAAGTACTATGACCTGGCTCAGAAGTACATGCCTAACGGTACCTGCGGCGTCGTGAGCTTTGGCTTTAACGGTGGTCGCGCGGCGGCCGAGACCTTTATGAAGAGCCTCAAGCTCGCCCAGATCGCCACGCATGTGGCAGACGCCCGCACCTGCTGCTTGCATCCCGCTAACGCCACGCACCGTCAGATGAACGATGAGGAGCTCATCGCCTGCGGCATCTCCGCCGACATGGTGCGCCTGTCGTGCGGCCTCGAGGACACGGCCGATCTGATTGCCGACCTTGAGCAGGCGCTCGAGCAGTGCTAGGCTAGCGTTCGCA
>CAUFXK010000133.1 GCA_959596495.1 uncultured Collinsella sp.
CGGCCAACGAGCTGCTCAAGCGCGAGGCCACCACGTTTACCTCGACGGTCTACACGGCACGCGAGTTTTGCCTGATGGCCCCTAAGAGCCTTGGCAAGAAGTCGCTCGTTATTGCCTGCAGCCACAGCGGCAATACGCAGGAGGTCGTTGACGGCTGCGAGATGGCGCTGGCAGCCGGTGCCGAGGTCGTCGCTATGACCGACTGCGAGGGCTCCAAGATCGATAACGGCAAGTGGACCACCTGGGTCTATCCGTGGGGCGAGGGCGTGTCGCAGGCCGAGGTGCCGCAGGGCATCGGCGCTCTGATCGCCGCCGAGTTGCTCGACCAGCAGGAGGGTGACGAGGCGCTCGCCGACATGTATGAAGGCCTTAAGCAGATGGACGCGCTGCTGCCCGCTGCCCGCGAGAAGGTCAACGCCGAGCTGGGCGATCGCTTTGCCGAGCTCTGCCAGCAGCATAAGTTCTTCTATATCCTGGGTTCCGGTCCCAACTTTAGCCAGACCTATGCCATGGCCATCTGCTCGCTCATGGAGATGCAGTGGCAGCACTGCTGCTATATCCACTCCGGCGAGTATTTCCACGGCCCGTTTGAGGCCACCGAGCCCGGCGTGTTCTACTTTGTGCAGCTCGGATCGGGCGAGTGCCGCCCCATGGAGGAGCGCGCGCTGGCGTTCCTCAACACGCACACCGATACGGTCATGGTGCTCGACGCGCTCGAGTACGGCGTGGGCGACGTGCCTGCCAGCGTGCGTTCGTACCTGGAACCGATCTTCTTCTACAACATGAGCTGCGAGCTGCGCGCCGTCCGCGGTAAGGTGTTCGACCACAGCCCCGAGGTTCGTCGCTACATGGGCATCGAGCAGTACTAGGTACCGGGAAAAGTATTCACTTTCGATTCGCAAGCGTGCCGTGTGAGTCAAAAAGCGGGCCGCGCCGGGGATTTCCGACGCAGCCCGCTTGGTATTGCGCTTAGATTCACGAGGTGTCGCGGCAACCGACGCTTACTTCGCGTCGTAAGCCTCGGCATCCCACCAGTCGAGCTGGGCGATGTTGTCGCGGATGTGCTGGCAGCTCTTGTGGAAGCCCTCGAGCTCGTGCTCGGAAAGGTCGAGCGTGTAGACCTCCTCGACGCCCTCGGCGCCGATCACGCACGGCAGGGATGTGAAGATGCCCTCCTCACCATACTGGCCGGTCATGAGCGTGGAGGCGGAAAGCACGGCGTGCTCGTTGTGCAGCACGGCGGCGCAGACGCGCGCGGCGGAGTTGGCGACGGCGTACTCGGTGCACTGCTTGCCCTGGTAGGTCACATAGCCGCCCTTGCGCGCGAGCTCCTCGACCTCCATGTGGTCAAAAGTGTACTTGTCGGGGTTCTCGGCCTGAAGCTCGTTGAGGCTCTTGCCGGCGATGGTCGCGGCCTTAAAGGCGGCCAGCTGGCTAAAGCCGTGCTCGCCGATCATGTAGGCGTCGATGGACTTGGGGCTCACGCCGACCTTCTTGGAGATCTCGGTGCGCAGTCGGGCGGAATCTAGGCCGCAGCCCGAGCCGATGATCTTCTTGGGATCGTAACCGGTCAGGTGCCACAGCTCGGTGCACACGACGTCGCAGGGGTTGGAGATGCTTACGAAGATGCCGTCAAAGCCGGCGTCGACGATGCGCTTGGCAAAGGTGCGGGCGGCGTCGGTGGTAAAGAACAGCTCGCCGTCGCGGTTGCCGGCGGCCAGCGCGACCTTGCCGGCGGCGTTGACGATGACGTCGCAGCAGGCCAGCTCCTCGTAGTGGTCGTAGCAGTTGACGATCTTGGTGTTGTACGGGACAAACGAAAGGGAGTCGCGCAGGTCCTGGACCTCGGACGTCACCTTGGCCTCGTTGATATCGCACAGGTACAGCTCGTCGGCAATGCCCTGCATGAGCAGGCTGTTGGCGACATGTGCTCCTACGTGGCCCTGGCCGACCACACCGATCTTACGCGTCTGGTACATATATGTATCCTTTCGGCCGAGTTTTTCGCGTCGAACCATTGTAGCGTCCTGCTGCCACTTTGCTAGGCTAAAGCGCCGTAGATTTTTGGGACATGCCTTAATCTCTACTTTTGGAGTGATTCGGGCCGCTGACGGCATCGCTGGGCGATGTGCTCGCGCGGATGGGGCCGCTCGTTGTACCATAGCTGCAACTGACTCGTAAGGAGCATCCATGCCCATTCGCATCCCCGACGCCCTCCCTGCCGCCGCGCAGCTCGAGAGCGAGAACATCTTTGTCATGACCGAGTACCGCGCGCTGCACCAGGACATCCGTCCGCTGCGCGTGCTCATTCTCAACCTCATGCCCACCAAGATCGCCACCGAGACGCAAATCATGCGCAAGCTCTCCAACACGCCGCTGCAGGTGGAGGTGGACCTGCTGCGCACCAAGACGCACGAGGCCACGCACGTGAGCGCCGGCCACCTGGAGACGTTCTACCGCACGTTCGACGACATCCGCGACATCCACTACGACGGCCTGATCATCACGGGCGCGCCGGTGGAGCAGATGCCGTTCGAGGAGGTCGACTACTGGCCCGAGCTCTGCCAGATCATGGACTGGTCCACCACGCACGTGCACTCTACGCTGCACATTTGTTGGGGCGCACAGGCCGGTCTGTACCATCATTACGGTATCCAGAAGCACGACCTGCCGGCAAAGGCGAGCGGCGTGTTCGAGCATTATCTGGTGAAGCCACAAAGCCCGCTGGTCCGCGGCTTTGACGACCGCTTCTATGCCGTGCATTCGCGCAACACCGAGGTGCGCCGCGAGGACGTGGAGGCCGAGCCGCAGCTTGAGGTCGTGGCCGTGTCCGACGAGGTGGGCCTGTATATCGTCAAGTCGACCGACAGCCGTCGCTTCTTTGTTTTTGGCCATCCCGAGTACGATACCGACACACTGCGCCTGGAGTACGAGCGCGACGTGAAGCGCGGACTCAACCCTCAGGTGCCGGCGCATTACTTCCCAAACGACGACCCCACAGCCGAGCCGCGCAACGTCTGGCGCAGCCAGGCTCAGCTGCTCTACACCAACTGGCTCAACTACTACGTCTACCAGACCACACCCTACGACCTGGCCCGCGCCGGCGAGGAGCACTAGGCTG
>CAUFXK010000134.1 GCA_959596495.1 uncultured Collinsella sp.
ACGGTCTTGCAGTTTTTAAAGTCCTTCTCAAAGTCCAGGATGTTGGTGATGTCGGCGCCGCGCCAGCTATAAATGGACTGGTCATCGTCGCCTACGACCATGAGGTTTTGGTACTTGGCGGCCAGCAGGTTGGCGATCTCGTACTGGACGTGGTTGGTGTCCTGATACTCGTCGACGCTAATGTAGCGGAAACGCTCTTGGTACTTATCGAGCACCTCGGGGCGGGTGCGCAGCAGCTCAAGCGTGCGCACGAGCAGGTCGTCGAAGTCCATAGCGTTGGCGGCGCGCAGGCGGCGTTCCAGCTCCAGGTAGACCTGCGCGGCCTTTTTGTCGTTGAGGCTGTCGGCGGATTTGAGCATGTCCTCGGGGCCGATCATGGCGTTTTTGGCCGAACTGATCTTGCTGCGGATCATATTGATGGGGAATTGCTTTTGCTCGATACCGAGCGCCTGCATAATATCGCGCACCATGCGCTTGGAATCGTCGTCATCATAGATGGTGAACTGACCGGTGTAGCCCAGCAGGTCAGCGTCCTCGCGCAGCATACGCACGCACATGGCATGGAAGGTGCACACCCACATGCCACGGGTGCCGCTGGGAATGAGCGCCGCCAGACGCTCGCGCATCTCGGCCGCGGCCTTGTTGGTAAACGTGATGGCAAGGATCTGCCAGGGCTTAACGCCCAGGTCGCCGAGCATATGTGCGATGCGAAAGGTCAAGACGCGGGTCTTGCCCGAGCCGGCGCCGGCAAGGACCAGCAACGGACCCTCGGTGGTCAGGACCGCCTCGCGCTGGGCGGGATTAAGGCTGTCGAGGTCGACGAGCGGCTTGGCGGGTTTGGGTGCCGGCGCGGGAGCGTCGTAGATGTCGAGCGGAACGAGCTCGGGCTCCGGCGCAGCGGGGGCGGTGTATGCATCGAGCGGCACGGGTTCCGGCGTGGGCGGCACGGGTACCGCGGCGTTCTTTTCCCAGGGCAAGGGCTGGGTCATGGGCGACTCCTCATCTGACGGACGGCGCGCCTGCGGGCGGCGCCATAGTTTGAGCCGTACCAGTATACCGAGCCGCGCGGACACCGACGCAAATCACACCACGACTCCGTCCGCCACAATCGGGCCCGCCCAGCGGATTTGGCGCAATGGGGTCAGGTTACTTTGCACCAATCTATTGGCAATCACGAAACCGCCGATGTCATGGCAGCAGCAGCGAGCGGCGGCCGGGGCGAACAAATTGGCATGAAAAGGGGACGGCATAGACCTTTTAGTCATGCCACCCCCTTTGAATGACAAGTTGTCGCCCCGGCCGCCGCGCAGCGTCGACTAAGTTAGAGGCCGAGCATCGGCTCCAGAACGAAGAAATATGCGAGCACTACGATGCCCAGGATGATGCGGTAAACACCGAAGCACTTGAAGTCGTGACGGCGGACGAAGCCCATGAGCCACTTGATGGCGATGAGCGAAACCACAAAGGCCACAACGCAGCCCACGCCCAAGATAGCGACCTCGTTGGCGCCGAACGTGCCGCCCTTGATGAAGTACTTGACCAGCTTGAGCGCACTCGCGCCAAACATAACAGGGATGGCCAGGAAGAACGTAAACTTGGACGCCACCGAACGCGTGCAGCCCAAAAGCAGGCCGCCGATGATGGTAGAACCGGAGCGAGACGTACCAGGCACCAGCGAAAGCACCTGGAAGCAGCCGATACCCAGCGCAGTCTTCCAGTTGAGGTCCTCGAGCGTGGCGATGGAGCCAAAGTCCAGATCCTCGTCATCATCCTCATCCTCAGCGGTAGCCGCGGCGGGCGCCGCAAAGTGCGCACCGGCGGGACGTCCACCCGACACCACAGCACGCGAACCAAACGAACCGGCAACGGCCATTTCCTCGCGCTTGCTCGCGCGCCAGTTCTCGATCACGATAAACAGCACGCCGTACACAATGAGCGCCAGCGCCACGACGGGAGCATTGTAGAAATGCTCCTCCATCCAGTCGTTGAGCGGCAGGCCGATCGCCGCCGCAGGAATGCAACCGAGCACAATCTTGCCCCACAGCACCCAGGTGTCGCGACGGCCCTCCTTGCCCTTGCTGGGCGAGAACGGATTGAGCTCATGGAAGAACAGCACACAGACGGCCAGAATGGCGCCGAGCTGAATCACGACCAGGAACATATTCCAGAACGTCTCGCTCACGTTCATCTTGACGAACTCGTCCACCAAGATCATGTGACCGGTCGACGAAACAGGCAGCCATTCGGTGATGCCCTCGACCAGGCCCATGAAGGCAGATTTTAGAAGCTCGATGATATCCAAAGGGACCCCCTCGTTAGACACCCGCCGATATTGTTCTGCGGACGGTGCGGGCGATGTCCCATTATCAACCGTTCGGGCGCGTCTGCGCCTACCCTTACCAAAAAACTCGTCCGTTCACAGAATTGCGAGCGGTCAAACCGAAATCCTTGGGTATAACTGCAACAAGATAAAGTGTCCGGCGGCCAACGCGCCCGCGCCCGCCCGACGCACGAGCCCCGCGCCCGTGCGATAGACCAAGGAGGAAACCATGAACGAGGGCTACACCAAGGTATTTGTTTCACTCGACGGTACTGAGCAGCAGGATTTTGTGCTCGCACGCGCCATCAAGGTCGCCGCGAACAACGGCGCCAAGCTAATCATCGGCCACGTTATCGATTCCACGGCGCTCGAGAGCGCCGGTTCCTATCCGGTCGATCTGGTCAACGGCCTAGAGGAGGCATTTAAGAACTCCATCGCCAAGCAGCTCGAAGAGGCCAAGGCCAATCCCGACATTCCCGAGGTCGAGGTCATGATTCGCGCCGGCCGCATTCGCGAGACGCTCAAGGACGAGATGCTCGACGTGGT
>CAUFXK010000135.1 GCA_959596495.1 uncultured Collinsella sp.
GCTCAGGACGTTGAGCATGTGGCGCACGGTATCTTTGGCGCCGATATGAAGGTCGACCTGGTCAACGACGGTCCGTTCACCATCGTCCTGGACACAGACAATCTTTAGGTTACGCGGTTTTACCAAACCGCGTAACTACTCGACGCTGCACGGCCACCATTCGGCCAATCTGTCGCTCAAACCGTCGCTCGCGTACCAAAGTACGCGTCGCTCCTCTTTCGCGACACCTTGGCTCGAATGGTGGTCGTTCGCTGACGTGAACTGGTCATGTGAGGTTATCGTCTGGTACGTATTTGGGACCGGGCTTTTTTAGCTGCTTGCGTATGGCTGCAACAGGGTGCTATAGTATTAGAGTTTTGTCTATCTTAGGGGTATTATCCCCTTTTTGAATTGCATCTTCTGGAGGCCCTGTTCATGGAAGAGATGGAAGTCAATCACGTCGACGACATCCACGAGAAGCTGACCGATATGGTGGGCGATCGCGTTAAGGTGAAGGCCAACATGGGCCGCACCCGCGTCGTCGAGCGCATGGGCACCATCAAGAGCGTCCATCCGGCAGTCTTTATCGTCGAGGTTGACGAGCGCCGCGGCCGCAAGTCGCGTCAGTCCTACCAGTATATCGATGTCCTCACCGGGCAGGTCGAACTGTTTGACCCCGAGAGCGGCGAGCATATCTTTACCCCGCTCGGCAACCAGCTCGAGGAGCACTAGCGGTGACCGATCGGTCCCTCACCCTTACCGCGCCGGCAAAGATTAACCTCTACCTGGGGGTTCATACCGAGCGCGATGACCGCGGCTACCACAGGGTCGATTCCCTGATGGCAGCTGTCGGTCTTTCCGATACCGTGACGGTTACGCCGGCACAGGCGCTGACCGTCCAGACGGTTCCGGCATCAGATTTTCCCATGCAAAAGAATACGGCGTATCGGGCTGCGGTTGCTATGGCCGAGCATTATGGTCGCGAGGCAAACATCTGCGTGACGATTGAGAAGCGCATTCCATTGTGCGCCGGCTTGGGCGGCCCCTCGACGGATGCGGCCGCGGTCATTGTCGCCTTGGCGGAGCTCTGGGGAATTGATCGCACCGACCCCGCGCTCGACGACATTGCGCGGGGTATTGGTGCTGACGTCCCGTTCTTTTTGCACGCGAGCCCTGCGTTCTACGTAGGTGGGGGAGACGTGCTGGCAACTGAGTATCCCGCGCTGCCCGCAACGCCCGTCGTGTTGGTCAAGCCGCGCGAGGCAAGCGTTTCGACAATTGAAGCCTATCGACGTTTTGACGAGGCTCCGGTGCCTGCAGACAAGCCCGGCGCGATAGCTTCTGCCTTGCATGCTGGTGATGCCGAGACGGCATATGCGCTCATCCATAACAACCTGGGTGTCATTTCCGCACAGATGGAGCCGCAGATACAAACGGTTCTCGATTGGCTGCGTAAACAAGACGGCACCGTTGCTGTAGATGTGTGCGGATCGGGCGCCTGCTCGTTTGCCATTTGCGACACCGCCGCCACGGCCGAAAGGCTTGCCGACGCTGCCCAGCAAAACGGCTGGTGGGCCTGCGCGACGGAGCTCATTCCCAACACGGTTCGCATCGAAGTGCCAAAGAAGTAAAAATTTCTCTAGCACACGACGGAAATCTTTGTTACTATGGTCGAGCTAACGGGTTGTGGCTCAGTTTGGTAGAGCACTGCGTTCGGGACGCAGGGGTCGCTGGTTCAAATCCAGTCAACCCGACCAGAGCATGAGGAGGGACCGCTTCTTGCGGTCCCTTTTTTTAGCTATTGTTGTGATACCGCGATACCCGCGGTATACTCATTCGAGCTTGTCTCGCTGTATTGTGGAGGTCTACATGTTTGGACTGAGGGCTCCTGAGCTCATCATTATTCTCGTCGTTGTCCTGATTATCTTCGGGCCCAAGAACTTGCCGAAGCTCGGCAAGTCCCTCGGCTCTACCGTCAAGAATATCCGCGAGGGTATGGAAGGCGACGATAAGGCCGAGACCAAGCAGGCCGAGGAGGTCGTGGTCGAGCAGTCCGAGGAGGACAAGGAGATCGCTGAGCTCGAGGCCAAGCTCGCTGCTGCCAAGAAGAAGCAGGCAGAGGACAGCGACGCGGACGCAGAGTAGTCCCATCCCTTTGGGGTGAGCACCTGACCGGCTTGCCCGCAGGCTAGCCGGTCTTTTTCGTTTTGTTGACAGTTGATTGTTTGATCAGAGTTGGGGAGATATCCGTATGGACGCAAGCCAGATCGTACTGACCGCTGAGGGCCGCCAGAAGCTCGTCGAGGAGCTCGCTTGGCGTGAGGGCGATTACGCCAAGGAGATCGTCGAGGACATCAAGGAAGCCCGCGCGTTCGGCGACCTTTCGGAGAACTCCGAGTACGATGCCGCTAAGGACAAGCAGGCCCAGAACGCCGCTCGTATTGCCGAGATCCAGGCCATCCTCGCCAACGCTCAGGTTGCTGCCACCACGGGCGATCTGACCGTCTCCATCGGTTCCACCGTTTCTCTGATTGATCCCAACGGTGAGGTCATGGAAGTCACGCTTGTCGGTACCACCGAGACCAACTCGCTCGAGCACAAGATTTCCAACGAGTCTCCGGTCGGCCACGCCATCATCGGTCACGGCGAGGGCGACTCCGTCGAGGTCGTTACGCCTTCCGGCAAGACTCGCGTCTACACCATCGCCAAGATTGCACGCTAGACCACGGTCCCGCGTAAAGGTATGTTTTCGCTCCCTGGGACCGAATCCTGGGGAGCGTTTTAGTTTGAGGAGCTAACTTATGGCAGAGAACCAGAACG
>CAUFXK010000136.1 GCA_959596495.1 uncultured Collinsella sp.
CACGCAAAGGAAAGCACTTAATGTGCTTTCCGTCTTGCGCAGGACTGTAGAGCAGCAAACTTAACCCCCGCCCCCAGCGCCGGAGACCCTCCCGGAGGGACCGAAAAATTTTTTCAAAAAAGTTGTTGCGCGCCGGACAGACTTCTGTGTATACTAATCCCCGCAGCGCACGCGAGCGGAAACAAACGCGAACGCCTGCCTGGGGAGTTAGCTCAGTTTGGTTAGAGCGCCGGCCTGTCACGTCGGAGGTCGCGGGTTCGAGCCCCGTACTTCCCGCCAACGCAATTAAAGCCACGTCTTCGGACGTGGCTTTTTGCGTTTGATAGGACCTTGATCCCATCGGCTCCTTTCGCCCAAAAGCAAATCTTTCCAATTCCCGGACAAGCTCCGTATGAGACATGTGTTCAAACAAGACGTTTGTTGCGCAACACCTGTTCAACGAAGCAGGGGGTTAGGTTATACTGAATTGCACTGTGTGCCGTTTTTGATGCAAGAGGCTTCAAGCGCGGCATTCAGTGGGCACCCGTTTTGCTATTTGGGCGTCCATACGGTCATTGGCGTCTCGACGTAAGCTCGGCCCCGGAGCTCGTTCGAGCTGTTCCTATTCCTTGAAAGGGGAAAAATGGACATATCGAGGAAGACTGATTACGCCCTTCGCATGCTCGCGATGCTTGCCGAGGACCCGGAGCGTCTGCTTTCTGTTCGCACCGCCGCCGAAGAGGTCAATGTCCCGTATTCGTTTGCCCGTTCAATCCAGCATGGTTTGGTTCAGGCCGGTATTGTGGAGAGCCTGCGTGGCGTCCATGGCGGCATGCGTCTTAAGGTCAGCCCCGACGATGTCACCATCCGCCAGGTCGTTGAGGCCGTTCAGGGCCCCATGGTCATGAACGATTGCACCGCGCCCGATGGCGACTGTGCACGCATGGGCACGTGCTGCTATCATCCTCTGTGGGCCGGAGCTCAAGCGTTGATGCGCGACTACCTCGATTCCGTTTCGCTGGGCGATATCGTCGCTCACCGCCAGTTCCCGGCCGTCGACCCCAAGTTTGCCGACCGCGATGCGTTTCCCGAGTACGCCGCCTGTGCGTATGCATGCCGGGAGGAATAGCGCCGCATAAGGAGCATAGATATGATTCAGGACCCCTTTCGTTCGATGATTCGATCGGAAGGGGCCCTGCGTTATCGCGACCTTCCGTGGCGCCGCACACGCGACCCGTATATCATCTGGCTTTCCGAGGTCATGTTGCAGCAGACGCAGGTGCCGCGTGTGGAGACGCGCATGCCGGCGTGGCTCGATCGCTTTCCGACCGTACAGGCGCTTGCCCAGGCCGCGCCTTCCGATGTTTTGGACGCTTGGCAGGGCATGGGCTACAACCGTCGTGCTCTGGCTCTTCACAGGGCCGCACAGTGCGTTGTTGAGGACTGGGATGGGGAGTTTCCGCGCGAGACGCGCGATCTGGTCGCGCTGCCCGGCATTGGTCCGGCGACGGCGCAGGGAATCCGCTCGTTTGCGTTCGATCTTCCGGGCGTGTATCTGGAGACCAACGTGCGCACGGTCTTTCTGCATCATTTCTTTCCCGACGTGCCGGCTGTTCCCGATCGCGAACTGGTGCCGCTGATTCAGGCGGCCTGCCCGGCGGCTCCCGGTGCGACGGCGGACGAGATCGCGCCCTTTGCCGTGCCTCAAGATAATGCCGACACGCCGCGCGCGTGGTATTACGCGTTGCTAGATTACGGCGCGTATCTTAAAAAGACGCTGCCCAATCCGTCCAGGCGATCGGCGGGCTATAGTCGTCAGTCCAAGTTTGAGGGCTCGCGTCGCCAAAAGCGCGCCCACATTGTGCGCATGCTGCTGGCGGCGCGCGATGGACAGCCGGCAGGCATCACACTCGCCGAGGCCGTGGCGAGTGTCAACGAAATGGAGGCGGCGGCAGGCCGCGAGCCGGTCGACCACGATCTTGTCGCAGGCATTTTGGCCGACTTGGAGCGTGAGGGCTTTTGCCGCGTGGAGGGCGACCGCTGGCTAAGCGTGTAGCCTACCCGAATCTGAAGAACAGGATTGTAAGGTTTAAATTGTCGGCATGGGGGCATCCTAAAGGCAAGGCCGCTCAAAGCCTATGGGCGGCATGTGTTGAAGGGAAGTACACCTATGGATTTTGAGAACTCTCAAACCAAGAAGAACCTCGAGACCGCTTTTGCCGGTGAGTCCCAGGCGCACACCAAGTATCGCTACTACGCATCTAAGGCCAAGAAGGATGGCTACGTGCAGATCTCGAATATCTTTGCCGAGACCGCAGGCAACGAGTCCGAGCACGCCAAGCTGTGGTTTAAGTATCTGCACGACGGCGCCGTTCCCGACACCCTGGATAACTTGCGTGATGCCGCTGCGGGCGAGAACTACGAGTGGACCACGATGTACGACGAGTTTGCCAAGACCGCCGAGGAAGAGGGCTTTGCCGAGATCGCCGCGAAGTTCCGCGGTGTTGCTGCCGTCGAGAAGGCTCACGAGGAGCGCTACAACAAGCTCGTCGAGCGCATTGAGTCGGGCGAGGTGTTCGAGCGCGAGGGCGTAAAGGTGTGGAAGTGCCTGAACTGCGGGCACCTGCATGTGGGTGCCGAGGCGCCCGAGGTGTGCCCGGTGTGCAACCACCCGAAGGCGTACTTTGAGGAGCAGGTGGTGAACTACTAGCGCGTGGCGCTAGCTGCTGCGGAGCGCAGGGTGGGAGGCCGGATCGCCTTCCCTCCCCGCTCACGGCTCCGCAGGGTCGCGTTG
>CAUFXK010000137.1 GCA_959596495.1 uncultured Collinsella sp.
TCCTCAACGACATCAATCTCTCGGTCGACCGCGGCGAGGTCGTCGTTGTGATCGGTCCCTCGGGCTCGGGCAAGTCGACCATGTGCCGCACTATCAACCGTCTGGAAACCATCGACTCGGGCGAGATCCTCATCGAAGGCGAGCCCCTGCCGCAGGAAGGCAAGGATCTTGCCCGCATGCGCGCCGAGTTGGGCATGGTGTTTCAACAGTTCAACCTGTTCGCACATATGACCGTACTGCAGAACGTCATGTTGGGGCCGGTCGACGTGCTGGGCGTGTCCAAGGAGGAGGCTCGTGAGCGCGCCATGGACCTGCTGAGCCGCGTGGGCGTGGCCGAGCAGGCCGACAAGGTGCCCGCACAGCTTTCGGGCGGCCAGCAGCAGCGCGTGGCCATCGCCCGTTCACTCGCCATGCAGCCCAAGGCCATGCTTTTTGACGAGCCCACGAGCGCCCTTGACCCCGAAATGATCAACGAGGTGCTCGAGGTCATGGTGCGCTTGGCCCAGCAGGGCATGACGATGATCGTCATTACGCACGAGATGAACTTTGCCCGCCGCGTGGCCGACCGCGTCGTCTTTATGGCCGACGGCCAGATCGTGGAAACCGGCACGCCCGACGAGTTCTTCGACCACCCCCAGACCAAGCGCGCCCAGGACTTCCTCAACTCCATCAAGGGCCACTAACCCAATTGCCATGTTCGCTCGCCATCACCATCCAAACTCGAAAGTTACACCTATGATCGGAACTCGTACTTCCTCGTCCTATACCCCGCACGTCGACGTTGCCCCCGCCGACCGTCCGCTCATCCTCGTCGCGCCGCGTTGGGAAGATGCAAAGCCGTTTTTAAGCGAGACGCTCTCCCCCAACGAGGAAATCGCAAGTGTCTTTGTCGATGCCATCCTTGCCGCCGGCGGCCTGCCGCTGCAGATGTCCATCACCGAGGACATTGAGGTCATCCGTCATTACGTCGATATCGCCGACGGCATCGCCATTCCCGGCGGCCCTGATGTCAATCCCAAACGTTGGGGCGATGATCGACCCTACGATCCCACCCTCTGCTGCGAGATCCGCGATAGCTTTGAGTTTAAGCTGGTCGGCGAGGTGCTCCGCGCCAAAAAGCCGCTCTTTACCACCTGCCGCGGCACGCAGTTGCTCAATGTCGCTACTGGCGGCACCCTGTGCATGGACGTACCGAGCCTGGGCGCGCGCGAGGGCCGCACGCAGTGGCGCCATACCCACGTGCTCAACGACCCCGTGCATCCCGTCGAGGTCGTGCCGGGCTCGTTGCTGGAGCGCGCGCTTGGCGGGCGCAGGCTTATCCAGACCAACTCCGCACACCACTGCTGCGTCGATCGTCTGGGTAAAAGCACGCGCTTGGTCGCCAAGGCAACCGATGGCGTGCCCGAGTGCATCGAAGTCGAAGGCCAACCCTTCTGCCTGGGCGTGCAATGGCATCCCGAGTACACCTGGCAGACGCTCGAGACCGACTTTAACCTGTGGAAGTCGTTTGTCGAGGCAGCGGCAAAGGTTAAGCAGGCCCGCTAGCTCGCGAATCACGCAGGCTTAAACCTTCCATGCCGGGGGGCGGACACCAGCCACGGTGCCCGCCCCCCCCCTGTATTTGGTATGCTCGGTATGATTATCCCTCACAAACAATCAAAGAAATCTCGACCGCAATCGGTCTACGGTAAAGCAAATGGTAAAAACGCTTGCTACGTTGATTAGGCAGTCAATTAAAATCGAGATGCATTGACCATTCCCCAACGGGGTCACGCCACAAATCCACATGAGCATCGAGGCTGGAAGCGGAAGCATGGAATTGGCCCCGAGCTGTATGTAGATCGCTACAACATTGACAAGCAACAGCATGCCAATCGGACCGAAGCCGGACCCAAAATAGGAAACAGCGATCACGCAAGAGACCACGTATGCAAGGCAGACGACACTCGCCAGAAGAAGTCGATCGCAAAATATATTCAGGTTGAAATACTGTTGAGCATCCGAAACGATTGCGCAGTTAAGACAGTACAAAACGACACTCGTCAGGATAAACGCGCCCAAAAGGGCAAAAGAAGACAGCACCACTCGCGCAACGATAGCGCACACACGCTTCCCTCCCCGAGCCTCCGACAGCCCCCACGGTTCCTCAATAAAGTCCGAACTGACAAAGCGCGGCACGATACAAGCCGCGACAAACGGAAAGTACAATGCATGAGCCAACGGGGCTACGTTGAACAGCAGACCGCGAAAAACCTCTGCATTACCAAATAGAACGACATCCTCTGCCGATAGCCGAAGCGTCGGGTCTGGGAAAAAGCCCAAGAAACTGTTCTCACGGAGGCTACAGAACCACATCGGGAAAGAATTAAGCTGCAATACCACCATGTACGCATAAATTACCAGGATTAAGGCGTACGCCCATTTGCTCACATGCTTCCATTCTGAATGGAGGAATCTTCTAATCTGACGAGTCATTGAACACACCCCCGGCACGAAAGCTCACGAGAGCGTAAATCAATACCGATAGACAGCTGGCTGCCACGCCATATCCCAGAAGCGTCAGCTGTCCCATATCGCTATACCCAAGGGCACATCCGACTCCAAGGTACGGCCCCGGAAGGAGTAAGACCCATCGCAAGGATGGTATAGGCACCTGAAGGAAGCTTCCGTAGAGCGTCAGGCTCATGACAAATCCAATTATGATTGCAGCCCCGCTCAATACAGCGCTGCCTGTAATCCGATAGATGGTCATCGTCTCCAA
>CAUFXK010000138.1 GCA_959596495.1 uncultured Collinsella sp.
GCAAGTGGGCCGTGCATCAGCGCGGCGGCGAGCCGAAGATTTTTGACTATGCGGATGTGCTGCAGTGCGAGATTGCCGAGACCGGAAATCCCGAGGATGTGCCGGAGCTCAGCAAACGCGAACTGGCTCAGCAGATTTTGATTAATCCAGCTCAGGCTACCAAAAACAACGCTGCCAAGCGTAATATGTGCCTTGGTATGGGTGTCATCGTTGTCGTGCAAACCGGCAAGGATGAGATTTCGAAGCTTGAGATTCCGGTGACCGCGGGCGAAGTCAAGCGAGACTCCGGCCTATATCGGTCGTATCGGAACGTTGCGGAGCAGATCAAAGAAGCCTTCGACGCCATGAGGCGTCCGGAGCAATGATTCCTGCAGCATCAAGCAGTTGAGGAGTCTTGCCCATGTCGAGTGAACCATATGCGATTCCGCCCAAAGACCGCGCCTTTGAGGGCATTCTTTGGTATATCAAACATTATGACCTGCAGGGTGGCGACCGGCTGCCCGCCGAGCGTGTGCTCTGTGAAGAGCTGGGCGTGTCGCGCACGGCGTTGCGTGCTGCGATCACGCGCCTTATTTCGTGCGGAACTTTGGAAAGCCGCCGCGGTTCGGGCACCTATGTGTGTCCTCCCAAACCGCTGAACATCTTTCAGGAAACATGGAACTATACGCAGGCGGTGGAGAGGGTTGGCTCAAAGTCGACCGCGCGCCTGGTTTGGTCCAAGGTCGTGTATGCCGATATCGATCTTGCCCAAAAAGCCCAGATCGACCTGGGCATGCCGCTCTTCTGCATTCGGCGCGTGCGTGTGGTCAACGGTTCCCCGGCATCGATCGAGACGGCTTACGTCAATCTGTCTTTGTGCCCCTCGCTTCCCGATCACGATTTTGAGCAGGAAAGCCTCTACGACGTTTTGCTCAAGGAGGGGAATGTCCATGTGACGCACGGCAAGGAGCATATTTCCATCAGCCGTCTGAACGCCGACGAGGCCAAGTTGCTGAATGCTCAGGAGGGCACGCCGGTGTTTTACAAGGCTTCGCACGAGCGCGACGAGACCGATGGCTTTGTCGAGTATTGCAAGTCCGTGATTCTGCCGACCAAGTATCGTTTTGCCGATAACGGCGAGGCAGACGGCGTTGCGACGAAGGTGGGTGTCGAATGGCTGATGCAGTAGAAGACTTGCCGGTTTACAAACAAATTCGCCGCTGCATTGCGGAGCGAATCGAGCGCGGCGACTACCCGACGGGCTCGATGATTCCGTCCGAAAACGAGCTGGCCGAGGAGTTTGGCACGACACGCCTGACAATCCGAAGCGCCATGGACGAGCTGGTCAAAAGTGGCCAGATTCGTCGCGTGCAGGGCAAAGGCGCCTTTGTGGGACACAAGTGGTTTGACGAGCACGAACGCAAGGGCGGCTTCCGCCAGTCGGTTTTGGCATCGGGCGCGACGCCGTCGGTGCGCATCCTGGCGCGCTCCAAACGCTACGCCGGCCCGTATTATGCCGACTTGTTTGGCATCGCCGAGGACGATCTGCTTTACTCGGTGCGCCGCCTCAACTGCATCGATGGTGAGCCCGTATCGATCGAGATGACACTGATTCCGTGCCTGCTGTTTCCGGGCATCGAAGACGTGGACATTTCGGTCTTCAGCCTGTTCGAGACCTACGATATGTTGGGACGCAAGCCAGATCAGTCGGTAGAGAAACTCGATATCGAGGCGCTGGGCGCACGCGATGCGAGTTTGCTCAATCTTGAGCCGGGCGATCTGGCGCTCGTGCTGGAAGGCCTGACCTATGACTCGAGTGGGCAGGCAATCGAGCATGCCAAGTCTTTTACCCGCGGCGACGCCGGCGGATATACCTACAACTATTAGCGTCTAGAGCGTCCCTGCGCATGGCGGGGGCGCTCGTTTTTACGGATATATGTCGCTTGACCGATGAGCGGCAAAAACTGACCGTCTACCGAGAGGGGAGGATGAAATCATAAAATCGGTATTAAAAACGGCTAACCTGTAATCGTTCACTGGTATTAAGAACCTTTGAATTGTTGAGCTTGGGGCCAAGATGTCCACAAGGTTAAGCGGTGCGACGGGGCGGCAAGCCCGTTCATTCCGTGCGACAATTCAAACTGCTCGTGAAAGGAGCGGGAATGAAGGAGACCGAGAAGATCGAGATCATGCACTTCGACCAGGAGGGCTACCTCGAGGACGGCAGGAACGTCTACGAGGCCGGCAAGAAGATGACCGCCCTGGCCGACCGCGTGCACGAGGAGGGCTACGACGCCGTCTTCCTGATGGGCGTCGGCGGCACCTGGGACGAGCTCATGCAGCTCGAGTACCTCATGAACAAGTTCGGCGACCGCGACCTCGAGGTCTACCTGATCCACGCCGCCGAGTGGAACGTCATGGGCCACAAGCGCATGACCGACAGGTCCGTCGTGCTGACCGCCTCCGAGTCCGGCACCACCCCCGAGGTGCTCGAGGCCGTCGGCAAGATGAGGGAGATGGGCGTGCGCGTCTTCGCCATGACCAACCCCGAGGGCAAGATCGGGCAGGCCGTGGGCGCCGAGAACTGCGTCATGATGGCCTCCGACCACGGCGCCGGCGGCTGCGAGAAGGGCTACTACCTCGCCGACTGCTTCGGCCTGCGCCTGCTCAACCGCCGCGGCTGCTTCCCCAAGTTCGACCTGTTCATCGAGCAGACGAAGGACGTCTGGAAGGACATGCTCGACATCCGCAAGCGCTTCGAGCCGCGCGCCGAGGAGCT
>CAUFXK010000139.1 GCA_959596495.1 uncultured Collinsella sp.
ACTTGCAGCGACGGACCTCGGGACGCTCTTACACCACGTCTGCGCGCGCCACCGTGTTTCCAGATAAAAGTTTGGTTATTGCCCTCATATTTGATGACATCCGTGATGCTCATAGTCACCTTGTTTCCATGGTTAGTAATGTTGATTTGCTAAGATAGCCGTCGTTGCTACGACGGCAAAAGTGGTGCTGAGACCCAGGCGCAGGATGTCGCCGGGGTACAGCTGGGCGGGTGCTCCGGAGCTGATGTCGAGTTCGTTGTTGTCGACTGTTCGAATCAGATGCGTGCCGTTGGTCGAACCGAGGTCTTGTGCGTACCAAGCATTGTTCTCGGCGAAGATACGGAGATGCCTGGCGGAGACATCCAACCCAACATCGGTGACAGCGCCGTCTTCGAGTGCGAGCGCTCCGATGATGGAGCCCATGGCAGAAGGCTCAATGACATAAGGGCCGCCGATGACGAGTTCGTTATCGATCCTGATAAGGCCGATTGCATGTTCGGTGCCTGTTTGTTTTAAATCGCATGGACAGAAAGAAATACTTGAGGGGGTAAACGACCTGACGTTCTCTGCGAATTCAAAGCGGTCCCTGATGTACGCGATAGCACGGGCCGGATCGCACCAACAGGCGGTCGAAACAACGAGCGCGATTGAGATAAGAGCCCTGTCATCTTTGTCTGGCTGGCTGCTGACGAGGCGCGAGGCGGCGTTCCGGTAAAGGAGCCCATTACGCCCACAGGCACCGAGCGCTTGAGCCATCGTGTCAGTCGCTGCCGCAATCATGGTATAGATGTCGGCGTTCGAATACCCTTTTTCCCGTAGCTTGTGCAGGATTTGATTCGATGCGCAGGACCAGTCGGCAAAGTAGCGATCTTCTAGGGAGCCTGGCTGCGAGTGCACAATCGTGCGCGAAAGCCAGCTGGTGTCCTGTGCCATTTGGGCGGTAGGCTGTCCATTTGTTAACGGCAGATCGGATAGTAACAGTTCGGCAAATGCGCGATGGCTCAGGGTAAATGAAGTCTTGAACAGGGAGAACATGACCTCGAGCGGTGTTTGCCGTCTTGGCATGTCATTCTCCCTTCCTTGAACTTATTCGCTAAATAAAGGATAAGGGTGCCACTAGCCGATTTTACTGTGCAACAAATTGTATGTCGGCGAGCGGTGGCGCCGCCTGATGTGCTTGCTCTAGCATGAGAGCTGGTTATCTTAGGGGCGCTATCCGATCTCGTTTTGATTAGGATGGCATGACTCAGCCGCCCTTCGGGAAACTGTGTCCCGGAATAGATGTCCAGATTGGGATGTAGCTTCCGCGAGAGATCCGTTGCGGAAACGGTGTCCCAGAATCGGCGTTCGAAACGGGACGCAGTTTCCCTTACAAACAGAAACAAGGCGCGCTGTCTGCAGTTGATTCAGACGGCGCGCCTTTTTGGTTGAGCTATGTTGAAGCTTGAAGCCAAAGCTTGTGGCTCCTTAGGAGCGGGCGGCTCCGTCGACGGGGAGCACGGCGCCCGTGACGTAGGAGGACATGTCGCTCGCCAGGAAAACAAAGGCGTTGGCGACATCCTCGGGCTCGCCCATGCGACCCAGCGGAATGGTGGCGATGATGGGCTTGATGACCTCTTCGGGCAGGTTGGCGACCATATCGGTCTTGGTCACGCCGGGTGCGACGGCATTGACGCGAATGCCCATGGGGGCGAGCTCGCGCGAGAGCGACTGGACCATGCCATTGACGGCAAACTTGGACGTGGGATAGCCAACGCCGGAGGGCTGACCGTACTTGGCGACCATCGAGCTCGTGGTGGTGATGGTGCCGCCATGACCTGCCTCGGTCATGATCTTGGCGGCAGCCTGGTGGCCATTAAAGACAGCGACGACGTTAAGATCCATGACCTTTGCGAACTCCTCGGCCGTATAGTTGAGGAGCGGCGAGCGCTGGGAGATGCCGGCATTGTTGACGACCGTGTCCAAGCCGCCCATGTCGGCGGCAGCCTGGGTAAAGGCCTCGGTCACGGCTTCGAGCGAGGTGAGGTCGCAGGAGCGGCCCCAGACCTTGGCGTCGGGATAGGCGGCTGCCAGCTTCTCAACGGCCGCGTCGGCAGTCTCCTGGCGCGAGCCAAAAACGGTGACGGCAGCGCCTTCCTCGATAAAACGGCAGGCGATGGCATAGCCGATACCGCGCGTGCCTCCGGTGATGATTGCTTTCTTGCCCTCGAGCAACATGGTGCTTCCTCTCATCGCGGGCGGACATTCGCAGCACAGCGTAGCGGTAGCCGGAATCGGTCGCGTTTGCATATCGGTGAACGGTAGCCCGCGTTACCGATGAGCGGCTCGCGCAAATATGCTCTGCCGTTGTGCTTAGGGCAGGTGACAAAAGGGCTCCCGTCCCACATCGGACGGGAGCCCTCAAGGCGCGTATTGCTAGGCGAGCGTTGGGTTAGTTGGCCATAACGCCTTCGGTCCAGGCCTCGACGTCCTCGATACGCAGGACGTTGGCGACCTCGGCCACGCAGTCGACGCTGGCAAGCTCGGCGGCGGCAGCCTGGACGTCCTTCTCGAGCGCGCGGTGCGTCAGGAAGATGACCGAGCAGGCATCGCTGACGCCCGACTTGCCGTCCTCGACCTGGTTGATGAGCGAGATCGAGATGTTGTGCTTGGCAAAGATGTCGACCGTCTCGGACAGGGCGCCCACGCGGTCGG
>CAUFXK010000140.1 GCA_959596495.1 uncultured Collinsella sp.
ATCGACTTTGCCGAGCTTATCGAGGCAGGGTATCTGGAGCAGCGCGATATCGATGACGTGTATCTGGGATCCGACCCCAGCAATGTCGACTACGGCGCTATCTTTGGCGGCCGCCGTCAGATTCTCGACCGCGCCGCTGAGCGCTTTGCTGCCGACAAGCCGGCCGATTTCGACGACTTTATCCAGGCAAACGAGGACTGGCTCATTCCCTATTGTGAGTTCATGACCGTGAAGGAGGAGTGCGGGCTCAAGGCCTTTTGGGAGTGGCCCGAGGAGCTCCGCCGCCGCGGCGAGGCATCCAGCAAGGTCTGCGCCGCCCATCCCGAGCGCATGCTCTACCACCAGATGACGCAGTACTTCTTCGATCGCCAGTGGAGCCGCCTCAAGGCCTATGCCAACGAGCGCGACATTCTCATCATCGGCGACCTGCCCATCTATGTCTCGCGTGACTCCGTCGAGATGTGGGCGACACCTGAGCTCTTTAAGATCGACGCCGCCGGCAATCCCGTCAGCGTCGCGGGAACGCCGCCCGACCAGTTCTCGGCCACCGGCCAGTACTGGGGCAACCCCATCTATGACTGGGATGCCATGGAAGCAGACGGTTTCTCCTGGTGGGAAGGCCGCATCCGAGCCGCCCTCGACATGTACAACATCATCCGTCTGGACCACTTCCGCGGTTTCGAGGCATTTTGGGAGGTGCCGTTCTCCTCTCCCGATTCGTCATATGGTTCGTGGACGCAGGGACCCGGCCTCAAGCTCTTCAAGGTGCTCGAGGAAAAGCTCGGCACGCTTCCCATCATTGCCGAAGACCTGGGCTTTCTTACCCCTGGTGTCATCGACATGCGCGACACCACGGGCTTCCCTGGCATGAAGATCCTGCAGTTTGCCTTTGAGGGCACCAACTCGTACTACCTGCCGCACAACTACATTGCCAACACCGTCGCCTACGTCGGAACGCATGACAACGAAACGGCACGCGGCTGGTATGAGGGAACGGCCACCCCGCGTCAGCGCGAGCAGGCGGCCCTGTATACCCACCAGCAGGCAGGCGAGTCCATGGCCGACGCGCTCAACCGCACCATCGCCGCCAGCGTGAGCGATACCTGCATCTACACCATGCAGGACCTGCTCAATCTGGGCAACGAGGCGCGCATCAACACCCCCGCCACTCTGGGCGGCAACTGGACCTGGCGCATGCTTGATGGCGCCATCACCCGCGAACTCGAGCATAAACTCACCGACTGGACCGAGACCTACTTCCGCATCCCGTCGAAAGCCGAAATCGAGCTTCCCCAATAGGAGCCACCGCGCCCGACCTCACCCCACCGTGCGGACGCGACCGCTTTTCCCGCGCGAGGCCACCCCAATCCCCTCGCGCGGGCTTCTTTTGAATTACTGACATGTAGACAACTCACCACAGGAGGAAACATGCCCCGTATCGATCTTGCGGATCTTACCGAGCAGTCCTTTGGAACTTCGCTCGAGCAACTCGATGACCGCCGCATTTACAAACTGCTGGTCAAGCTCGTACAGGAGCGCTCCGCCGCCTGCCCGCTCAACAATGGCAAGAAAAAGCTCTACTACATCTCTGCTGAGTTTTTGATTGGCAAACTGCTCATCAACAACATGATCGACCTTGGCATCTATGCCGAGGTTAAAGACCAGCTCACCGCTGCCGGCCACGACCTCAACAAGATTGAGGAGTTTGAGGTCGAGCCCTCGCTGGGCAACGGCGGCCTGGGCCGTCTGGCCGCGTGCTTCCTGGATTCCATTGCCACGCTGGGCCTTACCGGTGACGGTGTGGGCCTCAATTACCATTACGGCCTGTTCCGTCAGCGCTTTGCCGACAACCAGCAAAAGGCCGTCCCCGACGAGTGGCTTAGCGAGCAGGACATCCTGATCGATGACGACCGCTCCTACACCGTCGAGTTTGGCGATTTTGCCGTCACCTCCAAGCTCGTCAACATCGATGTGCCCGGTTACGGCCAGCCCACCAAGAACCGCCTGCGTCTGTTCGACCTGGCAAGTGTCGACGACGGCCTGGTCCCCAGCAGCTCCATCGACTTCGACAAGACGAAGATCGCCAAGAACCTCACCTTGTTCCTCTATCCGGATGATTCCGATGAGCAGGGCCGCCTGCTTCGCATCTACCAGGAGTACTTCATGGTGAGCAACGCCGCCCAGCTCCTGATCGACGAGGCCGTCGAGCGCGGCAGCAACCTGCACGATCTGGCCGACTACGCCGTGGTCCAGATCAACGACACGCACCCCACCATGGTCATTCCCGAGCTCATCCGCCTGCTCACCACCGAGCACGACATCGAGTTTGACGAGGCCGTTGCCATCGTGCGCTCCATGGTCGCCTACACCAACCACACGATCCTTGCCGAGGCGCTCGAGAAGTGGCCGCTCGCCAGCCTGCAGAAGGTCTCGCCCGCCATCGCCGACATCATCGTCAAGCTCGACGAGGTTGCCAAGGCCGAGCACGACGACCCGCGCGTCGCCATCATCGACGAGCACGACACCGTCCACATGGCCCACGTGGACATTCACTTTGGCTTCTCCATCAATGGCGTCGCCGCACTCCACACCAAGATTCTGGAGGACACCGAGCTTCATCC
>CAUFXK010000141.1 GCA_959596495.1 uncultured Collinsella sp.
GAGGACGGGGCGATTCGTCTTTTGGGCTTATGCAGCCAGGCTTATGCGAAACGGGCGACGAGCTCCTGCAGGACGTCGGTCATCTTGACGAGCGAACTGACCGGGACAAACTCGTTGACGCCGTGGTAGCAATAGCCGCCGGTGGAAAGGTTGGGGCAGGGCAGACCGCGGAACGACAGCTGAGCGCCGTCGGTGCCGCCACGAATCGGCAGCACTTGGGGCTCAACGCCGCAGGCAAGGTAGGCTTCCTTGGCAACATCAATAAGCTCGGGATAGTCACGAACGATCTCGGCCATATTTCGATACTGCTGCTTAATCTCGACTGTCACGCGCTCCTCACCCAGACGCTGGTTGAGCATCGAGGCGGCGGCATCAATAAGGTCGAGTTTCTGCTGGAACTTGGCGGCGTCATGGTCGCGGACGATATAGCGCGCTGTGGCGTGATCGACGGTCGCAGATACACCCTCAAGGTGATAAAAGCCCTCGTAGCCTTCCGTATACTCCGGACGCTGCACGTAGGGGAGCAACGCGTTGAAGTCGCAGAACAGATTGCCTGCGTTGACCATACGGCCCTTAGCGTCGCCCGGGTGGATGGACTGGCCCTCAAAGCAGACGGTCGCCTCGGCGGCGTTAAAGCACTCCCACTCCAGCTCGCCGATGGGGCCGCCGTCGACCGTGTAGGCGTACTTGCAGCCAAAGGTATCGATATCCAGCAGCTCGGCTCCGTGGCCGATCTCCTCGTCAGGGCAGAAGCAAATGCCGAGTGCGGGATGGGGCAGAGAAGGGTCCTGAGCGATACGCGCGACAAGCGACATGATCTCGGCGACGCCTGCCTTGTCGTCCGCGCCCAGCAGCGTGGTGCCATCGCTGCAGACCAGGTCCTCACCCGCGAGGTCATTCAGGGCGGGAAGCTTGGCGGTACTCATGGCAACGGGCTTACCGTCAACCGTGCCGCAGACCAGGTCGCCGCCTTCGTAGTGTACGATGTGCGGCTTCACGCCGGCGCCCGGTGCAACTTCGGTGGTGTCGAGATGGGCGATCAGGCCCAGGGCGGGCTTGTCCTCAGCGCCCGCACTTGCGGGGATATGCGCGCAGACATAGGCGTGCTCGGTCACGTGGGCATCTTCCGCACCAAGCTCGCGCAGCTCTTCAGCCAGCACGTTGGCAAGGTCAAACTGAACGGTGCTCGAAGGTACCTGGTCGCAGTTTGCATCCTCGGACTGCGTGTTGATCTGGACGTAGCGCAAAAAGCGTTCGAGGACATCGGGGTTCGTGGTGGTGTTTTCCATAAAGACCGCTCCAATCTTGGTCGTCGTGTGCAACAAGAACTCTAGCACGGTATGCCACGGCATACCGCGACGCTTGGATGGGGTAGAATCAGCCATTGAATGCAGAAGGGACGGAAGATCATGGATACGACAAATAGCTCGCGCGAACTACATCTGACGGTGGCGAACGAAGACTACTTGGAGTGCATGGTTCGCATTGAAAGCGAAGAGGGGGAAACCAACGGCGTGCGATCGGTCGACATCGCGCAGCGCCTTGGCGTCTCCAAGGCATCGGTCAATAAAGCGGTTTCGGCGCTCAAGGCATCCGAGCTTGTCGAGCAATCGCACTACGGCAAGGTAGTCCTGACCGATCGCGGCCGCGAGGTTGGCACGGCTATCTGGTACCGTCATCGCCTCGTCCGCACGTTTTTGGTTCAGGAGCTCGGTGTCGAATTTGAGCGAGCCGATTCCGAGGCCTGCATGATGGAGCATGCGCTATCCGAGGACACGATGAACCGCTGGCTCGCCTATCTCGAAAAGCAGGGAATCAGCGTCGAGGAATAGCGGGATATATATGGATACGAGTTATTACAATCGCTTTGGTGCCGAGGAACTTACGCGCCGCTTGTCGAGCGAGACCTTGTTGGCGCAGGGCCCCATGGGCAGTGTTCTGTTGAGTGAGTACGATGCCGCCGATATTCCACCGGCGTTTTGGAATCTGGCAGAGCCGCAGACCGTTTCTCGTATCCATCGCTTGTATGTCGCCGCCGGCGCGCAGGTACTCATTACCAATACCTTTCAGGCATCAAGCTATGCCCTCAAGCACGACCAGATTGCGCCGTCCGTGGCGGAGGTCAATCGCGGGGCCGTCGACGATGCCCGCCAGGCGCACCCTCAGCTGCTGCTGGGCTCGATGGGTCCGATCGGTATTGAGTGGTTTGCCGAGGACTCTGCCGAGTTTCGTGAGATCCGAGGCATTGCGCGCGAACAAGCGCACGCCTTGCTCAATGCTGGTGTTGATGGTCTGCTGATCGAGACGGTGACGTCTATCCGTAATTTGCAGCCCATGCTTGCCGGCGCCCGAGATGCCGCCGACGGCATGCCTGTCCTGGTGAGTTTTGTCGTTGATGACAAAGGCGACCTGTTGGGCGATGGCCTCAATATCGAGGCAGCCGTTTTGTACGCCGAAAAACACGGCGCAAACTCGGTTGGTGTTAATTGCTGTTCGCTTGCGGCCGCGAACGCGGCGGTGCCCAGGATGGTTGCATCGGCGACTACTCCCGTCACGGTGCGTCCCAA
>CAUFXK010000142.1 GCA_959596495.1 uncultured Collinsella sp.
CTTTGGGGTCGAGTGCTTTGGACATGTAGTCTCCTATCGAATCAGGAACACTTCTAGAGGGGAGTATAGCGCAGGCGGGGACGCCCAAATGGTGCACTGTAGGAAAAGCAGAGGATTATGTTAACGTACTCATATAAGAGCTTGCTCAATTGTTACCTCAAATTTGACAATTGCTTACGAGCCGCCGACCTTGTAGTTTCCTGCCGTTCGTGGAAATCGTTGGGACGCGCCATATGTACGCTAATATGTATGAGTTGAGCGACATATAAATAAGCATGTAACGGAGTACATATGTCACCAAACAGCGATTCCATCCTTTCCCAGGAGCTCTCGCGCCGCACTGCCCTTAAGGCCCTGTTCGGCGCCGCTTCTGCGGCAGTTCTTTTTGGCCTGCCCACTCGCGCCCATGCGGCGGAGGCTTCCAAAGAAACCACCGATAAATTGAATGCCGCCCAGGCCCAACTCGACGAGGTTCAGGCCCAGCTCGACAGCATCGCAAATGAGTATGCGGCGCTGGCCAACAAGAATGCCCAGACCCTCAACGACATCGAGAATGTCCAGGGCAAGATTGACGACACGCAGGCCCAGATCGATGAAAAGAAGGCCGAGCTCAAGAAGAAGCGCAACGACCTTTCCGATCGCGTGGCCGCCAGTTACAAGTCCGGCGGCACGAACATCCTGTCGCTGCTGCTGGCCTCTGGCTCGTTTGAGGAACTCGTCGCCAACGCGCATTACGTTGAGAAGATCAACAAGAGCGACCGCGATGCCATCGAGGATATCCAGACGATTCAGGCTGAGCTCGACGCACAGAAGACCGAGCTCGAATCACAAAAGGCCGACCTGGAGAAACTCAAGGACCAGCAGACGGCTCAGATGCAGGATATGCAGGCCAAGCAGCAAGAAGTCCAGACCGTGCTGAACGGTCTTTCCGACGACGTCAAGGAACTCATGGCTCAGCGCGATTCCGAGATCCTCGCTGCCGCCCAGGCTGAGGAGGCCGCTAGGAAGGCGGCTGCGGCAGCCGCGGCCTCTGCGAACACGGGCTCTTCTTCGGGTGGCTCGAGCTCGGGTGGCGGCTCGTATGCCAGCGGCACCCCGCAACAGACGGGCGGTTCGGGCAAGCAGCAGGCCGTCGTCAATGCGTGCTACTCGACGCCTTCTCCCGGCCAGGGCTGGTGTGCTGCCTGGGTTACCAACGTCTTCCGCAATGCCGGCGTGGGCTATTTTGGCGGCAACGCGTGTGACATGTTCAACGCCTGGTGCTATAGCTCCGACCGCTCGGCGCTGCAGGTGGGCATGATCGTGGCCGATTCCTCGCACAGCGGCACGGGTGCTCCGGGCCTTATCTACGGTCATGTGGGTATCTACGTTGGCGGTGGCATCGTTATGAGCAACGAGGGTGCCATTACGTCTAAGTCGCTTGATTCGTTTATTAGCTTCTATGGTACTGGGTCGGGCGTGCGTTGGGGCTGGCTCGGCGGTATTGCGCTGTCGTAAAGCCGACGGGGCCGCGTGCCCGCCCGCAATATATTTGATTGCCTGCTCGGGCAGTCCTGCGCAAGACGAAGGCCACATTAAGTGGCCTTCTTTGCGTGCGGAACTCGCGATCAATCAAATATAATGCGGGCGGGCACGCGGCCCTCTCGGGTTTGGGGCGCGACACACCGGACTGGGTTATCTGAATGAATATGGTGAAGGCCCCTTTCGGGGCCTTCTTTTTATAAAAATTCGCCTACTCGGTGGACTTCGGGTTCTAGGTCTACGTCGAATTGGCCTTTGACGGTTGTTTGGATGTGGCGGATGAGTTCGTCAACGTCGGCGGCGGTGGCGTGGTTGGCGTTGACGATAAAACCGCAGTGCTTTTCGCTTACCTGCGCGCCGCCAACGGCGTGTCCTCGCAGGCCGGCATCCATGATGAGTTTGCCGGCAAAGTAACCCTCGGGGCGCTTGAAAGTGGAGCCGGCGCTCGGCATGTCGAGCGGCTGCTTGTCCTCGCGGCGCTGGCGGTAGTCGTCCATGTCGGCCTTGATCATCGCGGCGTTGCCCGGGGCGAGATTGAAGGTGGCCGAAAGCACGATAAAGCCGTCATCGGCGATGCGGCTCTTTCGATAACCCAGGTTGAGCTCGTCGACATCGAACTCGATGATATTGCCGCTGCCGCGGGTGCCGTCGTCGAGCTGGCGAGCGGGTTTGTAGACGCGCACGGACTCCAGCACATCGGCCATGCAGGCACCGTAGGCACCGGCGTTCATGTAGCAGGCGCCGCCGACCGATCCGGGGATGCCCGAGATGGGCTCCATGCCGGTGAGACCGGCCTCGGCTGCCGCGGCTGCGACATCGGAAAGCAGCGCGCCGGCTGCCGCCGTGACGTGCGTGCCGTCGATCGTAATGTCGGAGAGGCCTTCGCCCAGCGCCACGACGACGCCGCGGATGCCCTTGTCGCCGACGAGTAGGTCGGAGCCGTTGCCCACGATGGTGAGGGGCAGATCGCAGCGATAGCAGGTATCG